>NZ_JBEYZF010000057.1:0-24423 GCF_040645915.1 Nonomuraea sp. NPDC046570
ACCCGCTCCAGCGGCCGAGTCGCCATGGGGCCGGGCCGCCGCACGACCCAGGCCGTCATCATCTCCGCCATCCCTACATGTTCACACGCGCGCCATGCCGACCTGCGAAGCGGGACACGTTCGGCGGGTGCACGATCTGGCGGCTTGACGCAATGATGGCCTGCGCTCGATCACGACTTCGAAGATCTGTGGTCAAGATGGCCAGTATGGGCCGAACCAATGCATTTCGTCTGCTGGCCGAACGGCGCGGGCGGCCGGGTACCAGGTTGCTGGAGTCGCTGTCGGAGGCCGCAGTGCTCGGGCGGGGCGGTCCGGAGGTGTGGGGGCCTGAGGTGGCCAGGCGGCTTGGCCTGCCGTCTGCCGCCGGGTTGGGGCCGGCCACGTTCTACGCCGACCTGGCCGCCCCGCACAGTGCTCGCCACGTGCGGGTCTGCGACGCTGCGGCCTGCTTCGCGGCGAGTGGTGGCCGGCACGTTTCCGAGGCGGAAACCGCTCTGGGGGTCGCCGCGGACAGCGCCGATTCCCAGGCCGGGGTCTCCCTGCAGATCGTTCGCTGTCTCGGCTACTGCTACGCGGGCCCTGCCTGTCTGGACGGCGAGACCGCTTGTACCGGTCCGGCGCTGGCCGATCAGCTTCGCGGCCTGGCTCGCCCGAGTGATCCCGAGATTCCGGCCGCCGACGCCACCGGTGATCCGGTCGTGCTCGCGGATGATCCACCGTGGCGGACATGGCCGGAGGTGGTGGTGAGGCGTGAACGGCGGGAGATCCTCTCCGAGGTGGCCGCCTCTGGTCTGCGGGGGAGGGGAGGCGCCGGGTTCCTCGTGGCCGCCAAGTGGGCGGCCGCGGGCGGCTCTCCCGAGACGGTGGTGGTGGTGAACGGTGATGAGGGAGACCCAGGCTCGTACGCCGACCGGCTGCTGATGGAGACCTACCCCGCTCGCGTGATCGAGGGGCTGGCGCTAGCCTGCTTCGCCTGCGGAGCGCGCCGCGCCGTGGTGCTGGTGCGCTCGGAGTACCCGCGGGCGCTCGCACGCATGCGGGAAACGATCGAACAGGCGTACGCCGACGGGCACCTGGGGCGGATGATACACGGCAGTGATGTGGATCTGGACATCGACGTTGTGGCGGGCGCCGGTTCCTACGTGGCGGGAGAGGAGACGGCCCTGATCGCGGGGCTGGAAGGCGAGCGCGGGTGCGCGCGGCCACGCCCGCCGTACCCGACTCAGCGGGGTCTGTGGGACGCGCCGACCGTGGTCAACAATGTCGAGACGCTGGCCGCCGTTCCGTGGATAGTACGGAGTGGCGGGGACGCCTATGCGCGTCGCGGCACGGCGGATGAGGCGGGGACGAAACTGGTCTGTCTGTCGGAGCGGTTCGACCGGCCGGGCTGCTACGAGGTCGAACTCGGCACGCCGGTGCGGCACATCGTCATGGAACTGGGTGGCGGTCTGCGAGACGGCGCGCGGCTCAGCGTCGTGCAGGTGGGCGGCCCTCTGGGCGGCTTCCTGGGAGCCGATCAGTTGGAGGTGCCGTTGTCGGAAGCCGGGTTGGCGGGCTGTGGCGCGGCGCTGGGGCATGCCGGTCTGGTCGCCTTCGACCAGCGGGTGGAACCGGAGCAGCTGCTGCGGCACCTGTGGGAGTTCGCCGCCGCGGAGAGCTGCGGGGCCTGCTCTCCCTGCCGCGTGGGCTCCCGGCGAGGGCTGGAGATCGCCTCCGCCGGAGCAGGGCCCGGCGAGGAGTATCCACGGCTGCTGCGTGTGATGGACGCCGCCAGCCTGTGCGCCTTCGGAAGGCGGGTTCCCGCCGCCGTGCGCAGCCTGGCCCGTGCCTACGGTGACCGGATGGCGAGGTGGGAGCGGTGAAGGTCGAAGTGGACGGCGTCACCGTCCGGCTCGGTGATGACGCCTCGATGCTGTCCGCTGTGCGTGCGGCGGGCCTCGAGCTGCCCTCGCTGTGCCACGACGAACGGCTGCCCGAGGCGGGCTCCTGCCGTACCTGCCTGGTCAGATCGGGTGGGCACGTGGTGGCAGCGTGCGTGACCCCCGTGACCGAGGGCGCGGTCATCGAGGTCGCCGCCGAGGACCTGCGAACGCTGCGCAGGCAGGCGGTGGAGCTGATCGTCTCGGCCCTGCCGCCCTATGCCCTGGAGGACGGCGAGCTGGCGCGGGTCTGCCGTTCGATGGGGATCACCCCGCAGGCCGCCCAAGGTCGTGGTGGGCGAGGTCGTGACGACAGTCACCCCTACGTCCGGCTCGACAGGGATCTGTGCATCGCCTGCGGTCGCTGCGTCCGCATGTGCTCGGATGTGCAGGGCACCTTCGCTCTCACCCTCACCGGGCGGGGAGCCGACACCGTGGTCGCGCCGGGCACCGGCGGGCTGTGGGCCGATTCCGACTGCGTCGCTTGCGGCGGCTGCGTCGACACCTGCCCCACCGGCGCGCTCACCGAGCCGGGGTTGCCGGTGGGCGGCAGGACACCCGCGCCGGCGCGTACCCGCACCACCTGCGGCTACTGCGGCGTCGGCTGTTCATTGGAGGTGCTCGCCCGCGATGGTGAGGTGACCGCGGTCCTGCCCGATCACGACGGTCCGGTCAACCGCGGCCACGCGTGCGTCAAGGGCCGCTTCGCGTACGGCTTCCTCCGCTCGCCCGAACGCCTCACCCAGCCCCTGCTACGCCGCGGCGACCGCCTGGAGCCGGTGAGCTGGCCCGAAGCGCTCGACCACGTCGCTCGCGGACTGCGGGCCGCCGTCGCCGCGGGTGGCCCGGACGCTGTGGCGGCGATTTCCTCGGCCCGGGCGACCAACGAGGAGAACTACCTGATCCAGAAGTTCATGCGGGTGGTGATCGGCACCAACAACGTCGACAACTGCTCCAGGCTCTGCCATGCCCCCTCGGCCGCCGGGCTGACCGCCGCCTTCGGCCTGTCCGGTGGCACCGACCGCTTCGACGACGTCGAGACCGCCGACTGCGTGCTGCTGGTGGGCGCCAACCCGATCGAGGCGCACCCGGTGGTCGGCGCACGCCTGCTCCAGCGGGTCCTGCGCGGGGCGCGGCTGATCGTCGCCGACCCCAGAGCGGTCGGTCTGGCCCGCTACGCCGATGTGCACCTGCGTCCGCGGCCGGGCACCAACGTCGCACTGTTCCACGGCCTGGCACAGGTGCTCCTCGCCGAAGGCCTGATCGACGAAGAGTTCCTGCGTCGCCGTGCCTCCGGCCTGGCAGAACTCACCACCTTGCTGGAGGGGTACCCGCCAGACCGGGTCGCCGCCATCACCGGCGTGCCCGCAGCGGACCTGATCGCCGCCGCCCGGCTGTACGGCCGGGCCGAGCGACCGGCCATCGTCTACGGCCTCGGAGTCACCGAACACCTGCACGGCACCGACGGGGTGCGCACCCTGGCCAACCTCGCGATCCTGCGCGGAGCCGTAGGAACCGGTCGCGGCTTCGGGGTCAACCCGCTGCGCGGCCAGAACAACGTCCAGGGCGCCTCCGACATGGGTGCGCTGCCCGACCTCCTGCCTGGATACGGCAAGGTGAACGACCCCGTGGCCAGAGCCAGGGTTGAGACTGTGTGGGGTGCGCCGGTCCCGGTCCGGCCCGGCCTGCGGATCCCGGAGATGTTCGCCGCCGCTCGCGCCGGGGAACTGCGGGCGCTGTGGATCGTCGGCGAGGACGTGTGCGCCACCGACCCGGACGCCACACAGGTCGCCCGGGCCCTGGAAGCTTGCCCGCTCGTCGTCTGCAACGAGCTGTTCCTGTCGGAGACCGCCCGCCGAGCCGATGTCGTGCTGCCGGTCGCGTCGTGGCTGGAGAAGGACGGCACCTTCGTCAACTTCGACCGCCGCTTCCAGCGGGTGCGCGCCGCCGTCCCCCCACCCGACGCGGCCAGAACCGACTTCGAGGTCTTCCACGCCCTCGCCACCGCGCTGGGAGCCGATCTGGGCTGCCGGACACCTGCGGAGGCGCTGGCCGAGTGCGGACGCCTCGCCCCCGCCTTCGCCGGGCTGTCGCATGAGCGGCTCGATCGCGAAGGAGCCATCGCCTGGCCGTGCCCGGACGTCGACGGCCCGGGGGAGGCCACGCTCTACCGGCAGCGGTTCGCGACGCCTGACGGCCGGGCCCACCTCAGCGCCGCCCCGTACCTGCCGCCCGGTGAGCAGCCCAACGACCGGTACCCGCTGATCCTGATCACCGGACGGCGATGGGCGCACTACAACTCCGGCGGCATGACCAGGCGCACGGACAACCTCCACCTCGACCCCGTGGACGAACTCGACATCCACCCCGCGGACGCGGCCCGGTACGGACTGCGCGACGGCGCCCCCGTCACGGTGGAAAGCCGCCACGGCCACGCCGAGTTGGTCGTCAAGACCAGCGACGAGGTTGTACCCGGCCAGCTCTTCTGCTCCTTTCACTTCCCTTCCAGCGGGGTGAACACGCTCACCTCCGACAGCGCGGACATCGTGACGTCGTGCCCCGAATACAAGGTCACCGCCGTGCGGCTGACGAAGCGAGGGACTTCGCGACGGCACCGAGAGCAGGGACGCGCCTGGCCGCCGTCGCCCGGCTGACCCCAGTGGCGGCTCGGCTAGCGAGTGCGCGTGCGAAGCAACTGGCCAAGTTTTGAAGCGGAGCCAGCGCCAGAGCGTGAACGGCGGCCGTGAGACCTCACAGGCTGTGTATCCGGCGGCCGGTGATCTGCTGCGGGACGATCCGGATGTAGAGTCGCCGGACGCCGCCTGCCCAAGGTGCTACGCCGGAATCGACCATGGCGGGCAGCTCTTCCTCGGTCACATGGTGGGCGGCTCCTTGGATCAGTACGCTCCATCCCGTGTGGGCGGCCTCGTCGATGCGGTCGACCTCGAATCCGACTTTGAACTCCAGTCCCTTGAGCCCGGTGCGCAGGTCGTCGTCCATGGGGCCGCCCTCCTGGGTGCGGAAGACGATGGCGCCGTCGTGCAGCCGGTAGTTGACCGGGAGCACGGTGGGCCCGCGCAGGCCGCCGAACGCGATCCTGCCGATGCCGCCCGGCGCGATCAATCGCAGGCACTCCTGCTCGTCCAGTTTCTCGAGCCTGGGCTTGGCCGCGGCATAGGCTCTCTCGCCGAGTGGCCGGTCCATGCCGCCACCGAGCAGAGCGTCTGGGCTGGTCTGCAGCGCCGCGGCCAGCCTGAGCAGCGTTCCCTCGCTGACCTGGGAGGGATTCCTCTCCACATACTCGACGAACCCGGGGTCCATCCCCGCGAGCTCGGCCAGCTGCCCAGGGCTCAGTCCCAAGCGCTCGCGATGGTAGGTGATGCGCCGCCCCAGGTCGCCGGGTGTGGATCTTCTCGCGGTCATCGGCTTGTCCTCTGTTCGCGGGTGAAGGTACGGCTCTCGCCACGGCCCAGATGCACGGCCTGGCCGTACACGTGCAGGCGGAGAAGTTCGGGCCCGCTCTCGTCCCTGCTCACCAGGACTCCGTGCGAGTCGGCCTCGATCATCAGGGTCGCCTCGCGCACGCGGATCGGCAGCGCCACGGTGCTGAGCCGGTCGGGTAGCAGGGGGTCCAGTTGCAGCCCGTCCGGACGGATGTCCAGGCCGAGGTAGCAGCGCTGGAGCAGGTCAAGGCTGCCGGCCATGGCGCCCAGATGGATGCCTTCGGCGGTGGTGCCGCCCTGCACGTCCTCGACGTCGCTGATGAGCGCCTCGGTGAAGTACTGCCAGGAGGTGGCGCGGTCGGTTCCGGCCAGTACCCAGGCGTGCACCACGGCACTGAGTGTCGAGCCGTGGGAGGTGCGCCGCAGGTAGTAGTCGATCGTGCGGGGGATCAGGCCGGGGTCGGCCGGATAGCCGAGCCGGCTCAGGATCTCCAGCAGTTCTTCGGAGGGGAGAAGGTAGAAGAGCATGAGGACGTCGGCCTGCTTGGAGACGCGATAGTGGTTGGCGTGGTCGCCGTCGGCCTCCAATGCCCTGTCCAGGCGGCGGACGCCCTTGTAGCGTTCCCAGTCGAGCTCCCTCAGGTCGCCGTAGCCGGTGAACTGGCTGATCACGCCATCGTGGAAGTCGACCCGCATCCGGCGCCCGATGTCCTGCCACCGGGTCCGCTCGGCAGACGTGACCTCGGCGGCGGCCACCTCCAGGGTGCGCGTCAGCAGCCACACGGTCATGATGTTGGTGTAGGCGTTGTTGTCCAGGCCGGGGGCCGCCGCTCCGGGGTAGGCGTCGTGGTATTCGTCGGGCCCCATGACGCCGCGGATCTCGTAGCGGCCGGACAACGGGTCCAGCACGGCCAGCGAAGCGAAGAACCTGGCGATCTCCACCAGCAGTTCGGCGCCGAACTCCGTCATGAACGCCGTGTCGCCCACGCTCAGATGATGGCGCCACACGTTGCGGGCGATAGCCAGCCCGACGTGCCTTTGCAGATGGGAGTGGTCGGGCAGCCAGTGCCCCGAAGCGGGGTTGAGATGGAAGGCCGGTGTCTCCTCACGGCCGTCGCTGCCGCTCTGCCACGGGAACATCGCGCCGGCGTGACCGGCGGCCCGAGCGGCCGCCCTCGCCTCGGGCAGCCGCCGCCAGCGGTAGCGCAGGAGCGCGCGGGAGATCTCCGGGAAACGCAGGTCGAGCCAGGGCAGGACGAACAGTTCGTCCCAGAACACGTGTCCCCGGTAGGCCTCGCCGTGCAGGCCGCGCGCGGGTACACCCACGTCGAGGTCGGCGGCGTGCGGGGAGAGGGTCTGCAGCAGGTGGAAGACGTGCAGCCGGACGATCTGCGACACCTCGGGTCCGTCCACGTCGAGCCGGGCTCGCTCCCACAGGCGGTTCCAGGCCTGGCGGTGGCGTTCCAGCAGTTCGGGGAAGGCGGGCGCCTGCCTTGCCAGCCGCTGGGCGGGGGAGGGGGCGTGATCGCGGCAGGTCGCCACCGCGATGATCTTGGTGAAGGTGGCGGGCCGGTGTCGGCGCAGCGCGATGACGTGCCGCTCGGTGATCCGGTCCTGCTGCGCCGAGATCTCGCTCGCGGGCCCGGGTTCGGTTCTGGCCGCGAGTGTGATCGTGATTCCCGACGTGCGCGTGCGTACGCTCAGCCAGGTGAGGCCGTCCTGCTGACCGGTGGTGTGGTCGGTCAGGTGGTCGCCGCGCAGGTCGCGGTACCTGGCCACGCCCACATTGGTGATCCTGCCCTCCAGCGTCGAGTTCACCTGCAGCGGTCCCGACCAGTTCTCCGCGGTGAACGTCGTCTCCAGTGCGGCCAGGTGCGGGTCGGCCATCGACACCAGGCGGCGCTGCCGCACCGAGGTGACACGGCCGTGCTCGTCCTGGTAGCGCAGCGACCGATGCAGCAGGCCGTGCCGCATGTCCAGCTCCTGGCGATAGTGCAGAAGGCGGGCCTCCTCGGGACGGAAGCGGTCGGAGCCGGGCGTGGCGAAGGTGAGCGGCAGCCAGTCCGGCAAGTTGACCATCTCCTCGTTCGTCACCTCCCGCCCCGCCACGGTGGAGTGCAGGCGGTCGTAGCAGCCCGCGACGTAGGTTCCCGGGCTGCGTAAATCCCCGTCGGCGGTCGCGCCGCGCGTGGCGAAGTAGCCGTTGCCCAGCGTGCACAGCGTCTCGCGGACGCCTTCGGAGGCGGGATCGAAGCCCAGGTAGGTGAGCTTCCAAGGGTTCATCGGGCACCTGCCGGCACTCGTCCGCGGACGGCCAGTTCGGCCAGGTCGCTCACCACGACGTCGGCGCCCGCGTCGCGGAGCGCGGCTGCCCGGTCCGATCGGTTCACCCCGATGACGAGGCCGAAGCCGCCGCGTCGGCCCGCCTCGACGCCCGGCAGGGCGTCCTCGACGATCGCGACGCGGCCTGGAGGCAGCCGCAGCAGGCGCACGGCCCGCAGGAACAGGGCGGGATCCGGCTTGCCCGCCAGACCGAGCGCGGCCGCGTCGTCGCCGCCGACCGTCACGTCGAACAGCTCCGCCAGGCCCGCCTTGGAGATCACCTTGCGGCAGTTCCTGCTAGCCGACACCACCGCGGTACGGCAGCCGCGGCGGCGCAGTTCGCGCACCAATGAGACCGTGGAAGGAAAGGCGCTGACGCCGTACCGGTCGATCCGCTCGGTGAAGAGCAGGTCCTTGGCCAGCGCCAGGCCGTATACCGTCGGCGTCCCGGGCTCGTCGTCCGGCCCGCCCTCGGGCACCGTGATGCCGCGCGAGGCGAGGAATGCGCGCACGCCGTCCGTGCGCGGGCGGCCGTCGACGTGACGCAGGTAGTCGTCGTGCTCGTCGAACGGCGCTGACCGGCCGCGCAGGAAGGCGTCGAAGACGTGCTTCCACGCCGCGGCGTGCACGCGCGCGGTGTCGGTGACGACCCCGTCGGTATCGAACACCACGGCGTCGATGCAGTTCAGGTCGATGGCGCTCACTTCTCCAAGGCTAAGCCATGCGGAAGCGGAAACCAGGGACGACCGATCCGAAACAGGCGGCAAAGGACCCTGGGGAGTCGTTTCAGGTAGGAGTCGGATGGAGGAAAGAGGGAGACCATGACTGCATTGATCGTTGTGGGCGTTCGACGGTTCGGCTTCCGGTGCCGCGGCGGTCGAGTGGGCCGTCGCACGGTCGAGTGGACCTCTCAGGCGGTCCGCTTGGTGGAGCATCGAAGGCGTCGTTGACGTCATATCCGAGCTGACTCCGGAGAAGGACGACCTCGTGATCGTGCCCCCATTGCTTTGAGGTGCGCTGAAACAGCACATCCGGCTTCATCAGGAAGGGGCGGAACATTGAAGGCCATCGATGCGTACTGGCGCGCTGCGAACTACTTGTCCGTGGGGCAGATCTACCTTCAGCGCAATCCGTTGCTGACCGAGCCGCTGGCACCCGAGCACATCAAAGCGCACCTGCTCGGCCACTGGGGCACCACCCCGGGACTCAACTTCTGATTCGCGCACCTCAATCGGATCATCACCGAACGCGACCAGGACATGATCTACGTCGTGGGCCCGGGACACGGCGGGCCCGCCGCGGTCGCCCACGCCTGGCTAGGGGCACCTACTCCGAGCGCTATCCGCAGATCACCCAGGACGCGGACGGCATGCGGCGGCTGTTCCGGCAGTTCTCCTTCCCCGGAGGCGTCCCGAGCCACGTTGCGCCGGAGGCCGAGATGCTGGGACACGATCTGAGGCGTACCAACCTGGTGGTCCTGCATCTGGGCAACGGCGCGAGCGCGACCGCCGTGGCCGCGGGCGAGAGCGTCGAGACCTCCATGGGCCTGACCCCCATGGAAGGCCTGGGGATGGGCACCCGCTCCGGTGACGTGGACCCCGCTCTGCCCGGATGCCTCGAGCCGCGCTGCTCGCCCGCCAGGTGTACTGCCATCGCATCCGCAAGTACGTCGGCGCCTACTACGCGGTGCTCGGCCGGGTGGACGCGATCGTCTTCACCGGAGGGGTGGGCGAGCACGACGCCGAGGTCCGGGCGGCGGCGCTGGCCGGGCTCGACCGCCTGGGCATCACCGTGGACCCGGCACGCAACGAATCCCGGTCAGCGGGCGAACCCGCGGTCTCACCACCCGGCGCCGAGGTCACCGTGCTCGTCATCCCGACCGACGAGGAGTGGGAGATAGCCCACCAGGCCATGACGTTGCTGCGGGAGAGCTCCGCATGTTCCTGACCGGCGCCTACGGGGCCCCGCCCGCGGCCGACGAAGGGGAGGTGGTGGAGGCGGGCAGGACTCCGGTGTGCTGGAGCCGGTCGCGGGCTGCGGCGATGGCCTCGGGGGTGGTGGCGAAGACGCGGCCGGCCTCGTCGAGGCGGGCGATGACGCCGAGGGCGTGCAGGGGCTGGTGGTGGCCGTCGCGGATGCCGGAGACGTAGACGGTGATGCCGCGGTGTTCCAGGCGCTGGATGGCGTCGCCGAGGACCAGGGCGCCGCTGGCGTCGATGGTGGTGAGGCGGGACATGCGCAAGATCACCACGGAGACGGTGGCGACTTCGGACAGCTCCAGCAGGAAGCGGTGGGCGGCGGCGAAGAACAACGGGCCGTCCAGGCGGTAGGCGACGATGTGTTCGGCGAGCAGGGCGTGTTCTTGCTCGGTGTGGTCGCCGGGCAGGTCGGGGCGCAGCGGCATCGCATCCAGGCGGACGTCACGCGCGATGGCGCGCAGTGCCAGCGCGCCGGCCACGATCAGGCCGAGGATGACGGCCTGAACCAGGTCGAGTGCCAAGGTGGCGATCGCGGTGAGCACCAGGACGACGGCGTCGCCGCGGGTGGAGCGCATCATGGCTTTGACCGAGCCGACCTCCACCATCCGCACCGAGGTGGCCAGCAAGACGCCGGCCAGCGCCGCCAGCGGGATACGGGCGACCAGGCCGGCGGCGGTGAACACGATCACCGCCAGGATGCCCGCGTGGGCCAGGGCCGCCAGCCGGGAGGAGGCGCCGGAGCGGACGTTGACCGCGGTACGGGCGATGGCACCGGTGGCCGGGACACCGCCGAACAGCGGGACGACGAGGTTGGCCAGGCCCTGGCCGAACAGCTCGCGGTCGGGGTCGTGCTTGTGGTTGACGCTCATGCCGTCGGCCACGGCGGCCGACAGCAGCGACTCCAGCGCGGCCAGGGCGGCGACCGCGACGGCCGGGGCCAGCAGCGAGCTCAGCGCGCTCACGTCCAGGAAGGCCAGCGAGGGGGCGGGCAAACCGGCGGGCAATTCCCCGATACGGCCTAGCGGCAGGTCGGCCAGCTCCGCGAGGAGGGTGGCGGCGGCCACGGCGAGCAGGGAGAAAGGCACGGTAGGCCACCGGCGCGCCCCCGCGAGCATCACCGCGGCCACGATCAGGGCGACGGCCACAGGCCACCACTGCGGCTGGGTGAGGAACTCCTGGACGGCCTGCCAGGCCACGACCACGACCTTGTCGCCCTCCGGGGCCGGCACCCCCAAGGCGGCGGGGACCTGCTGCAGGCCGATCACGCAGGCGATACCGATCGTGAAGCCCTCCACCACCGGGGCCGGCACCAGGGCCATGTACTTGCCCGCGCGGCCCAGCGCCAGGGCGATGAGCAGCAGCCCGGCCAGCACGCCGACCATCAGCACGCCGGAGGCGCCATGGGCGTGCATGATCGGCACCAGCACCACCGTCATCGCCCCGGTTGGCCCCGACACCTGCAACCCCGAGCCGCCGAACAGCGCCGCCAGCGCTCCGGCCACCACCGCGGTGGCCAGGCCCGCCTCGGCGCCCATGCCCGAGGAGATGCCGAACCCCAGCGCCAGCGGCAACGCCACGATCGCCACCGTGAGCCCGGCCAGCAGGTCACGGCGCGGACGACGGCCCATCGCGGCCAACTCACCGCGCTCGGGCAGCACACCACGCACGCGGGCCCAGCCAGCGGAAAACACGGGGCTCACGAGGCGCGGGCCTCCGCCTGAATCAGCTCGCTCAGCAGTTCGTTCTGCCCAGTCAGCATCTGCGTCAACAGCTTGCGGGCCGCGCTCAGCAGCTCGGCCACGTCACCGCCGGCCAGGGCATAGACCACGGTGGAACCGTCGCGGTGCGCGACCGTCATCCCCGAGCGTCGCAGCACCGCCAGATGCTGCGACAGTCCGGTCGGCTCCACCTCGATGGCGGCCAGCAGGTCCCGCACCGGCATCGGCCCGTCCTGCAGCAGCTCCAGCACCCGGATCCGGACCGGGTGGCCCAGCAGCCGGAACAGCTCCGCCTTCGCCTGATACAACGGCACCGACATCACACGGCCGTCCCTTCGCCCGGATCGGCCGCACCCAGGTCGATCGACACACCGTGCGTGCGAGCCAGCCGCGTCACGTGCTCCCACTCCGCCTCGGCCAGCATCAGCACGTTGACGTCGTCGCCGAGGCGGGCCGACTCCAGCGCGGAGGCCGCCCGTCGTGCCCGTTCCCTGACCGCATGCGCGAAAGACCCGCTCATAGCACCCCTAATCGTCGATCCCACCCCAAGGAACCTACATGATGAGGTTGTCACTTGCGAAATTTCGTAATTGGTGAAGCGAGCATATCGACGGCGATCCTGTCGCCAGGCATACATGCCGCGCCACCGCGGACGCCTCGCGTGAACCGTCGCCCGCCGGGTGCACGCGCACCTTCGAGTGGTCCCGACGGCAGAAGAACGTGAGCGGCTCAGGGGGGGAGCCGGGGAGCCCGAGGGTTCGGTGGATCATGTGGTGTATGTGAGCGCGGAAGCGGCTGAGAGCGCGCGGATCGTCAGGGCCGCGCCGCCGTCCTGCCGCGTCGAACACCCCGCTGAGGACGAATTCGTGCACGCACCAGATCAACGAGTTGATCATGAAGTGCACGTCCCCCTCCCTTCTCACCGGGATGACACCCTCGATGACGAACTCCGCCAGCGGCTGCACATACTGCACCTCAAGGTCGCTGACATCACTGGCGTCGGACTGCCGCTCGATCCACAATGGGCCGGTTCGGGTGGCTCGTGCCTCGGCGGATGCTCTGCGCGCGAGCGTGCAGCCAGGTGCCACTTCAGCAGGGACTCGTGCTGAAATCCCCGGCAGAAGGACGTAAACCAGTGTGTGATGGTCGACTCGTTCACGCTCAGCGCGTCAGCGTGACGGAGAGGCTCAACTGCAGCGGGCTGGGTGAGCGCTACGCGCCTACGCGGGGCTGGGTTCCGGCCGGATCGTCCTGTTCCAGCACACGGGTATCGGTGGGGGAATGTCGAGCCCGGGGGGCTGCTGGCCGCCTCCTCGTCCCATTGCGCGCGCCGGGCGGCCCGGCAGGGGCATTGGAGGATCGGCCCGCGGTAGGGGCCATCGGCAGCGTTTCAGGGACCTTCGGTCCTTATGCTCGCCTCAGGGGTAGATGACTCTGTAACTGGAGACCCGGTGTAAGGCGCTCCTCGATGAGGATCGAGAGCGCTGTGGTCTCCCGTACACGGATCCACCGATAGAGGAGAACTGATCATGGCCCGATCTATCGGCCATCACATGTTCAACCCGCTCGAAGCCGAACTCGCCGCCCTCAGGGCAAGGGTGAGCAGGCTGGAGCAGCAGACGAGAGGACTCGAGCAGGCACTCGAGGCCGCCCGTCTGCAGCGCGACCTGACCGGTTCCTGACGCACCCCTGGTGGCCTCGGCCTCGCCTTTCATGACGAACATCCCCGCCGGCGAGCTGTCTCCCTGAGCCGGGTTGTCGGCATTGACTCGATGATCGCCAAGGCGTGGACCTCGTCCAGTTCCAGGTCGACGGGGAACCTATCGCCCGCCTCGAGCAGGACGAGGTCGCCTGCCACGCTGTCGGCAAGGGCTTCGAACTACTCAGGCTGCGGACGCCGCGATGGCAAACAGGGAGAGGTTCAGTATGAATGATGGCTTTGATGTGCTGCTGCGCGATGGAGGAATTGCGCACGTACGGCCTCTCGTTCCCGCCGACAGGCAGGCACTGCACGAGTTGGTCGACAGATCCTCGCAGCAGTCCGCGTACCTGCGTTTCTTTTCCGGTGGCAGCGGCACGGCCCACGCCTACATGGACAAGATCACCGATGACGGGTACGGCGGCCACGCGCTCGTCGCCACCACGAAGAGCCGCCTGGTCGCGGTCGTCGAGTGCATCCCCATCGGCGACGGCGTCGTTGACCTGGGCATCTTGATCGACGATGCCGCCCAGGGCAACGGCCTGGGAACGTTGCTCCTCGAGCACGCCGCCCTGGACGCCGGAGAGCACGGCGCCAAGGAGTTGAGCGCCGAGGTCCTGTCGGAGAACACACGGATGCTGCACGTGTTGGACGATCTTGGCCTGGATGTCAGACAGCGCGTCGACGGCAGCATCACAAAGATCCGCATCTCGCTTCTGCCGACCGCCCGACTGGAGGCCACGATCGATGCGCGGGATCACGCCGCCGAGCGTGCTTCAATCACTCGAGTGCTGGCCCCGCGCTCGGTGGCGGTGATCGGTGCCAGCCGAGATCCCCGCGCGGTCGGGCATCGGGTGATGAACAACCTCGTCAAGGGCGGCTTCAACGGACCTGTCTACCCGATCAACCCCAGGAGCGCCACGTCCTACAAGAGCGTGCTCGCCGTACCCGGTGAAGTGGATCTGGCCGTCGTGGCCGTTCCGGCGGCGCACGTGCTGGAGGTCGCCAGGGAGTGCGCGGAGGCGGGCGTCGCGGGGCTTGTCGTGCTGACCGCAGGCTTCGCCGAGAACGGCGGCCTCGAGGCCGAGCAGAACCTGCTGCGGATCTGCCGAACGGCGGGCATGCGCCTGATCGGCCCGAACTGCCTCGGCATCGTGAACACCGCCGTCGACCTCCACGCCACTTTCATGGACAGGCCCCCGGGCAAGGGGCCTGTCGGGCTGATGTCGCAGTCGGGTGCGATCGGCGCGGCGCTGCTGGACCAACTCGGCGTCTCCTCCTTCGTCTCCGTCGGCAACAAAGCGGATGTCAGCGGCAACGACCTGCTGGAGTACTGGGAGGACGACGACGCGACCAAGGTGATCGCGTTGTATCTGGAGTCGTTCGGCAACCCGCGTAAGTTCACCCGCATCGCCCGCAGGGTGTCGGCCAGGAAACCGATCCTGCTGGTGAAGAGCGGCCGCTCCGCCTCGGGAGGCAGGGCGGTGCTCTCGCACACCGCAGCCGCCGCCACGCCGGACGTCGCGGTCGACGCCCTTGTACGCGCCTCAGGAGTGATCAGGCTCGACACCCTGCAAGATCTCATCGACACGGCCAGGCTGCTGTCCACCCAGCCGCTGCCGCGCGGCCGGCGGGTGGCGATCGTCGGCAATTCCGGTGGTCCTGAGGCCATGGCAGCCGACGCCTGCGAGCGGTACGGGCTGATCGTTCCCGAACTACCTGAGGGGCTGGTGCGCGGCGGGCCCGCGGCGGCGCTGAGCAATCCGGTGGACCTCACTGCCGAGGCGAGCGCGCGGGAGCTTGGCGACGCCATCGAGGCGCTGGCCGCCAGCCCAGAGGTGGACGCCGTGCTCGTCGTCTACACCCCTCCCTTCGGGGATGGTCTGGAGGCTACGCGCGAGGCGATCGCGACCGCTACCCGATCGACGACGAAGACCGTGCTGGCGTGCGTCATGGGCCATGGCGAGCTGATCGACGGACGGGTGCCCGCCTACGCCTTCCCCGAACAGGCCCTCGCCGCGCTCGCGCGCGCCGTTCGCTACGCGGAGTGGCGACCGGAACCGGCCGGGGAGGTGCCGGACGCCGATGTCGAAGCAGCCAGGAAGATCGTTAGGGCGGAGCCCGACGGATGGCTCTCCGTCACCGCCACCGCCCGGCTGCTGCGCTGCTACGGCATCACCGTCTGCGAGTCCGTGACCGTCGACGGCCCCGAGACCGCCGCCGAGGCGGCCGCCTTGGTCGGCTTGCCAGTCGTACTCAAGGCCGCGGGCCCCCTGCACAAGAGCGACGTCGGTGGGGTCCGCATGAACTTGCGGACGCAGGAGGAGGTACGGCAGGCCTACACGACCATGGCAGCCATGATCGAGAACATGACGGGCGCGATCGTCCAGCCCCAGCTCCCGGCAGGCGTGGAGATCATCGTCGGCGGCGTCAGCTATCCGGCGTTCGGCCCGCTCGTCATGGTCGGCATGGGCGGCGTCATCGCCGACCTGCTGGCCGACCGCGCCTTCAGGGTGCCACCACTGAGCGTCACCGCGGCCGTCGAGCTGATCGGAGAGCTGCGCTGCGCTCCACTGCTGTACGGTTACCGCGGCGCTCTCCCAGTGAACGTGGAGGCTCTGGCCGAGCAGATCGCCCGTGTGAGCCGACTGCTGGACGATCTGCCCGAAGTGGCCGAACTCGACCTCAATCCGGTCATCGTTACCGAACGCGGCGCGGCGACGGTCGACGCGCGAATCAGGTTGGCCCCGCCCGAGACCAGGCCGTCACCGCTACGCCGCCGCCTGCGCTGACCAAACGGCGCTCTTCACGGAGGTAGGGGCAGCGGCAACTCGGCTCCCGCTCCAAGCCGCCGCCTGGGCCGCGTACGGGACTGCGAAAGGACCTTCGGCATGCGAGCAGGGACCTTGGCCTCAGCCCTTGAGGACTGACCTGGGGAATCCTGAATGTACGGCCGGGGGCGGTCGTGTTCAGCACGGGGGAGAATGCCGCCGGGAATCGTGGGGGCGGGCGGATGTCCCGCACCGGAGAGGAGATCGGTCATGCGCGTGAAGGTGAATGAAATCATGACCAGGGATGTCGCGTCGGTCAACGGGAGCACCCCGTTCAAAGACGTCGCCGAGACACTCATCGCCCATGCGGTGAGCGCGGTGCCAGTGGTGGACGCCGAGGCTCACGTCATCGGTGTGGTCTCGGAGGCAGATCTGCTGCGCAAGGAGGAGTTTCGGGAGCAGTTCTACCGCGAGGGATACCAGCCGCCACTGCGCGCTCGGCTGGGCTGGGAGGGCCGCAAGGCCAAGAAGAAAGCAGCAGGTGACACAGCGGCCGCGCTGATGACCGCCCCTGCCGTCACGATCACTCCCGGTGCCTCGACGGTCGAAGCGGCCCGGCTCATGGAGGAGCACGGGATAAAGCGACTGCCGGTCGTCGATGAGGAGGGACGCCTGCTGGGCATCGTCAGCCGCCACGACGTGATCAAGGTCTTTGTGCGGCAGGACGGCGACATCGCCCATGAGGTGCGAGAAGAGATCCTCGACAGGGCCCTGCTGGGGAGCGCTGACAGTGTTCGCATCAAGGTCGTGAACGGCATCGTAACTCTCAGCGGATCCGTCGACCGCCGCAGCGACTCGGAGATCACCGCCCGGATGATCCAGCGGGTCAACGGCGTGATCAACGTGATCAACAAGCTGGAGTGGGAAAAGGACGACACACCTAGTAGCTGGAAGGGGTAGTGGCGGCGCTGCATGAGCACGACATCATCGCTGCTCCGGTCAGGAACTACGGGACGGCTCGTCGGCGTAGTCAGCGAGATCGACCAGGAGTCTGCAGGATGCGGAGTTCCTCCTCCCAGGTCAGTGGGTCTTTAGCGGCTCACGCGCCGAATAGCCCAGCCGACCTTGCCATCTCCCCGGCTGGGCTACAGCCTGAAATCATGAGAAGCATCGTACGACCGACCAGAGACCGGGGCCGCGCACCATGACCTCCGGCCCGTCTACCGGCGCTACGTCCTTCACAGGCACGGCCGCCGAGCATGTCGTGACCAGGGTACCCACGTTCGGCCCGAGGGTGAGCGCGGGCGAGGCCCGTGAGCGGATGCTGGGATGCCGCTTCGACAGCGCCTCTGACATCGTGGTGGTCGACGAGCAGGGGCGGCTGTACGGCTTGGTCGGTATCGAGCAGCTTCTCGCTGTCGGCGAGGCAGTCCCGGTGGGAGAGCTCGCCGATCGAGACCCGCCTGCCGTGGCTCCAGGCGTGGATCAGGAGATCGCCGCCTGGCATGCCGTACAGCACGGAGAGAGCAGCATCGCAGTGGTGGGCCCCGACAGGCGATTCCTGGGGCTGATCCCTCGTCGGCGGCTGCTCCGCGTCCTGCTCGAGGAACACGACGAGGACATGGCCAGGCTCGGCGGCTACCTCAAGGGCTCGAACATCGCCCGCATCGCCGCGGAGGAACCGATACGCAGGCGATTCGCCCACCGCATTCCGTGGCTGCTGCTGGGACTTCTCGGCGCGATGCTGTCGGCAGGGATCGTCGCCTCGTTCGAGGAACGGCTGGCCGCCAACATCACCTTGGCCTTCTTCCTGCCCGGCGTCGTCTACATGGCCGACGCCGTGGGCACGCAGACCGAGGCAATCGTGGTTCGAGGCCTTTCCGTCGGTGCATCCATCCGCCGCGTCGCTCGCGGGGAGACCGTCACCGGCCTCGTCATCGGCGCTGTCATGGCCACCGTGTTCCTGCCCTTCGCCCTTCTGTACGGCGACCCCAAGGTGGCCTTGACGGCGGCCGTTTCACTCTTCGCAGCATGCTCGGTGGCGTCGGTGCTGGCCATGGCGTTGCCCTGGCTGCTCAACCGGCTCGGCCTCGACCCGGCGTTCGGCTCGGGACCGCTGGCCACTGTCGTGCAGGACCTGGTGTCCATCGCCGTCTACCTGCTTTCCGCACTGATCATCCTCGGATGAGGAGTTCCGCGCTCAGGATCGTTGTTGCCCGACCTCTTCGAGTTGCTGGACTGGCCCTTGGCCTCCATTCGGCCACAGACATGGTGCCCACTTGCGTGACTTCCGACGCGGACGTCAGCTCCGCGCCACGACCACGGGCGCGTGCGAATGGTGCAGGACGGCATGGGCGGTGCCCCCCAGTCCGAACAGAGCCCGTGTTCCGCTGCGCGCTCCGATGACGACGAGGTCAGCCTCCGCTGACGCTTCGTTCAGGGCCTTGGCCGGGTGCGCGTGAATCACCTGCTCAGCAAGCGTCACGTCGGGGAACCTCTCGCGCCACCCGGCGATCGCCTCGGCGAGCAGGCGCGCCTCCTCGTCGGCTATGCCCTGCACGTCATAGACGAGAGGCTGGATGTCCCCAGGTGCCCTCCTAGCGGGATGCCGCCACGCGTGTACGGCCCGCAAGACGGCGTGCCGAAGCGAGGCTTCGCGGAACGCAAAGTCCAGAACGGGCTCCTGGTCGGGCTGTCCTGTGACGCCTACAACGATCACCCCATGCCTACCAGCTTGTGGTTGCCGGACGACGGCCACCGAGCATGGCGCGTGCGTGGCGACGTGCTGGCTCACCGAGCCCAGTAGCAGCCCGGGGAGTCCACTTCGGCCTCGGTCCCCCACGACGACTAATTGTGCCTCCGCAGCCGCGGTGACGAGCGCCTCCTGCGCTCTGCCGTCGAGGATCTCGGCGGTGACCTTCAGATGTGGCCTGCCCGCTCGCGCGTGAAGGGTCGCCCGGTGAAGCATCTCCCGGGCCGCGGCTTCCGAACCTGCTCCCCACCCGAGCGGTTGCGGGACGAGAGGGACGTCGTAGTCCCACCGCAAGGCGGCATGCACGACGCGCAGCGGCGCATCGCGCAGCGCGGCTTCCTGTCCACCCCAGGCGGCGGCCCGAAGCGAGGCAACTGACCCGTCGACGCCGACGACGATCGGCTTTGTCATGGTGCGGATGATCGCGCTAACGGATGTGATCAGGGTGTGGTCGGCGTGGCCGACCCACCGAGCGGGATGCTGTCGTCTGCCGTGACGACGAACAGCTTGTGTGCCAAGTCAGACAGCGCCCGGCCCGCCGCCAGTCCGTTGCAGGACTCGGCCCCGAACGGTCGATCGCGCTACGGCGTACATTTCCGACCTCGGTGAGGTCGCCAATATCCCGCTCGGACAGGACTGCCCACGCATGGGTATAGTCGGCGGCTTCGATGATGTCGATCTGCTTCATGACCAAAACCTCCAGTCCAGCGGCTTCTGTGGCCTCGTGTCCGTCAGTCGGCCATCTCTTTGAGGCATGGCTCCCGGTTCGATACAGCCGTCCTGCCCTTGACAATTCATCCGGACACCCACAAATCCGCAAAGGTAAATTGCGAGTTATGTTCTTCTGGGTGTTTCATATCTTTGTATTCCATCTCCGCAAGGGTCTCCAGCGCAAGGGCCGAGATCCTCGGCGACAGTCCTCATAGCGCGATGCGCACCCATTCGGTACAGCAAGGCAAACAGCATGACCTCGGGCATCCCGGCCGAGGTTCACACCGACACCGGTCGTCCAGCTTGCCATGGGAGCCTCCGCCCCGTTCCTGATGTGGTCACTGAGCGCGGGGTGAGGCACTCGCCTTTGCGGCCGGTTCGTGCTCGGGCACATGATGGTGAGGAGGCAGGTCACGCCCACACGGCCGAAGACCTGCCCGATGATCCGGTCCGTCGTGATGGGTGGACTGCGGTCGGCGAAGGGATATCGAGATGAAGGCAGCGGTAGGCGACCGGTTGGTCGTCGAGGGCACCTACAACAACGAGCCTCGGCGGATCGGCGTGATCATGGAGCTGCGTCGCCCAGACGGTTCTCCGCCTTACGTGGTTCGCTGGGTGGAGACCGAGCGCGAGACCCTCGTATTTCCAGGCCCGGACGCCCATGTGGTGACCAAACAGGAGAGAGAGGCCGAACTCGCGGCATTGTGAACGGCCCAGAGGGGTAGACAGCCCCTCACGTGTCCGTGTCGCCGTCCGGTGACGTGGGCGAGGTATGGCATGCGCTGGCACTGAGGGCATGCCGCCAGATGGAGGAGGGCCCCGTGATGCCGGTCAAGGCTGCGGCCGGCACCGTCCGGACATCAAGGTCGTCGAGCAGACCGGGCGTGGTCATCCCGTGGAGGTGCTCCGTTCCTGTGCTTTGAATAGCACCTCACGCGAGCGAAGAGTCTGCGTCCTGCAGCTGTTGGCCCGGCTCAGCCACCGATGTGGAGTACAGCGGCGCCGACGACGCGGTCGGCAGCCAGGCCTGCTAGGGCTCGGTCGGCTTCGTTCAGGCGCAGGGAATGGTGGCGACGTGCAGTAGATGCGAGCGGCGTGTTGGAACAGGACGTGGCCGTCGGCGACGTGTGTTGGCGTGTCCATCGTGGAATTCACGTCAGAGGGGTGTAACTGGGCGAAGCCGGCGGTCTAGCTATCAGGGCTAGCGGCTCAGCTGCGATGTCAGCTTCAGCGAGAGGAAGCCGGTTTCCGCATAGACGGAGCATCAAGGATGACCGGCCATAAAGAGGTGACGAAGGGCCCTGGAGAGTCTTTTTGGGTAGAAGTCGGATGGGGGAAGGGGACATCATGACTGCATTGATCATTGTGGGCGTCGACGGTTCGGCTCCCGGCACCGCGGCGGTCGAGTGGGCCGCCGACGACGCGTTTCGGATGGGTGCCGAGCTGAAGATCGTGCACGTGCTGGATCGCTGGCCGTACAACATCACCAGATTTCCCGTTCCCGACCAGGAGGATCTCCTGCTGAAGGGGGCGAGCAGGGTGCTGGAGGCGGCCGAGGCAACCGCGCGCGCCCGGCAGCCGACGGTGGAGGTGAGCACCCGGCTGATCGAGGGGGTGCCCGCGGCTGTCCTGCAGGAGCAGGGGCAGGGGCAGGGCGTGAGCGAGCTGGTCATCGGCAACCGGGGGCTGGGCGGATTCGCCGGGGCCGTGCTCGGATCGGTGACCATGCAGGTGGCCGGGCAGGCACACTGTCCGGTGGTGGTAGTGCGTGCCGAACCGCAGGGGCGGCAAGGCGAGATCGTGGTCGGCGTCGACGACTCCGACGCCTGCGACCCGGCCCTCGGCTACGCCTTCGAACAGGCCAGGCTGCGTGGCGCCATGCTGCGTGCGATCTACGCCTGGCAGCTTCCGGTGCACGCCTTCGCTCCGGAGATCTCCTACGATCTGGACGAGGTCCGCGCCGCCGGACGCGAGATCGTCACCAGGCGGCTCGCCGAATGGCGGGCGAAACACCCCGAAGTGACGCTGATCGAGGATGTCCAGAACGCGCACCCCGTCAACGCGCTCACCAGCGCCGCGTGCGATCTGATCGTCGTCGGCTCCCACGGGCGCAGCGCGATCGGCTCGTTGTTCCTCGGGTCGGTCAGCAGGGGGGTACTTCACCACGCGCGCGGCACCGTCGCGGTGGTCCGCTCCCAGAAATCCTGACCCCGCCGTAGCAGGAGGAACACGCGGGAGGACCTATATCGGAAGGGAGCCACCGGTATGACCACGACGCGAGGGGTCGTCGCGGGCTACGACGGCTCGCACTATTCGATGCAGGCACTCTACTGGGCCATGGACGAGGCCGAGTTCAGACAGCTGCCACTGACGGTCTCACACGTCTGGCAATGGCCCTACGGGGAAGCGGGCGAGGTCGCCCGCCTGCACCTACGCAAGGCCGCCGATCACGTGCTCTGGCACGGCGTGGAATGCGCCCGCGCCAGCAGTTCGGTCACCGACGTGCGAGGAGACCTGTGGGAGGGGTCGGCGGGTGACCGGCTTGTGGCGTTGTCGGCTGAGGCCGACCTCGTCGTGGTCGGTTCTCGCGGGCTTGGCGGGGTTTCCAGGCTGGTCATCGGGTCGGTAGCAGGGCATGTGGCCGCGCACGCGCACTGCCCGGTGATCGTCGTCCGCGGCCCCGGACCTCTTCCTGTCGACCTTGAACCTGGGCCGATCGTTGTCGGCCTGTCCGACGACACGACGCTCGACTTCGCCTTTCGCGAGGCCGAACAGCGGCAGATCCCCCTGCTCGCCATCCATGGCGGAGGCCCGCCGCCGCTGTTCGCCGGCACGGCGCTGCCGCCTCTGCTCGATCTCGCCCCCTACCAGCAGGCCCTGCAGGAGAGCTTCGACGTCTGGCGGAGCAGATATCCCACGGTGACCTGCCAGGCGCGGATCGAGAACACCGCTGCCAAGAACGTCCTGGTCGAAGCCTCGCACCAGGCCCGGCTGCTGGTGGTCGGCCGCCGGCGTCATGGGCACCTCGGCCTGGTGACCCGGGCCGCTCTGCACCACGCCTGCTGTCCGGTCGCCATCGTCCCCGCCCTCGAAAGCAAGCATGGACTTTGCTGAGAAGAGGTCTTTCGGCCCTGGTAGCGAGTGGACGCTGGTGATGCTCTGGTGCTATAGGAGGAGGTGGCGTGAGATGTGCGCGTCAGATAACACCACCACCATGATTCTCCGGGCAGCGGTGCGCGCGGCGACCTGGGCGCCGTCGTTGCACAACACCCAGCCTTGGTCCTTCGCCATCGAGGGCGAGGAGGTCAGCGTCCGCTGCGACCGCGACCGGCAGTTGCGCGCGGCGGACGAAGAAGGCAGGCAACTACTGGTCAGCTGCGGTGCGGCGCTGTTCAACCTGCGGCTGTCGCTGCGAGCCGCAGGCGTCGAGCCTGTGACGCGGTTGTCGCCTGATCCGGATCGTCCCGCGCTGCTGGCGACGGTCCGGGTGGGCCCACCCGTGGAGGCGGACGAGGTCGTTCGCCGCATGCACGCCGAGATCGAGCGTCGCCGTACCCACCGGGCCGGCTTCGCCGACCTGTCCGTGCCCGACGAGCTGATCGACGGCCTCGTCCGGGAGGCAGCCGGCGAAGCCGCCACCCTGACGCCCGTCCGGGACCCGGCGGCGGTCGCGGCGCTCGCCGCGCTCACCGAGGCGGCGCAGTTCGTGCAAGGGCAGGATCAGAAGCTGTCCCTGGAGCTGATCCGGTGGGCCCGCCCGCCGGGCAGCACCCGAGGAGACGGTGTCCCGGCCGAGGCCTACCCTCGCGCGCCGGCCTCCGCGTTCTCCTCCTTCGCACAGCGCGACTATTCGGGCACGCACGACTGGGGCCGAGACAGCGCGGAAACCGCCTCCGGTACCAGCACCGGCCTTGTCGCGCTCGTCACCACCACCGGTGACTCCCGCACAGACTGGGTCGCCGCCGGTCAGGCGCTGCAGGCGGTCCTGCTGCACGCCTCGGCGTACGGCCTCAGCGCCGCCTTCCACACCCAGGCCTTGGAGAACCCGCACCTGCGCGCGTTCTTGCGAGAGGAATTCTGCTCGGATACGTACCCCCAGATGATCATGCGTCTGGGCTTCACGTCCGAGGAGAACATCGCAGTCCGCCGCGACCTGTCGGAGGTGCTGGAGGGCACCGACGACGGGTGAACCTCTGCAGGGCACGACAGAAGCGAGGCACACGGAATGACCCGCCACCACGGACGAGACGTTCACCCGAAGCCGGGTTTCGACGCCGATCCGCAGCGGCTGGGTGTTCCTTTGGGCGTTCATGGACGAGTATCTCGTCTACGCCGTCGTCCTGGCCGGTCTGGCCATGTCCGACGCCGGAGACACCCTCGGCGTCGGCAAGTGGTGGAAAGGTCTCCCCCTCGTGCGGCGGCACCCGTGTTCAGGCAATGAAGTCCCAAGCGACCACCTGCTGCGGGTGCGTGGTGATGGTCGGCTGGCCTGCGAGTTCGGGGGCTACTCAGGGAACGGGGCAGCTGCCTTTCGCAGGCGGAGCCCGTCGTAACATCGGGGGAGGGGATCGAGATGACTGGTCGGATCGTCGTTGGTGTGGATGGGTCAGCGTCGGCGGGGGATGCCGTGGACTGGGCGGCCGATGACGCCTCACGTCGTGGACAGTCTTTGCGGATCGTGCACATATGTGAGCAGTTCGGGGCTCATTACGCGGAAGGCACCGACTACTGCCGGGAGATGGTTGCCGCAGTCGTGGAGCGTGCCCGAGAGCGGGCACCCGGCGTGGAGGTCACCCCGGCCATGCTGGCCGGGAACGTGATCGAGACGCTGAACGGCGAGTCCGAGTCCGCCGACTGCATCGTGCTCGGCAGCAGAGGGCTCGGCGGCTTCACCGGACTCGTGCTCGGCTCCGTCGGCCTCGGCGTCGCCGCGCACGCCAGCGGGCCGGTCATCATCGTGCACCACCCTCCGTCGACACCGCATGGCGAGATCGTCGTGGGTTTCGACGGTTCCGAGCACGCGGCGGAGGCCATGGGCTACGCCATCGAACAGGCCCGCGCCCGAAGCGCCCGGCTACACGTCGTCTACGCGTGGCAGGCCCCGGCCGT
>NZ_JBEYZF010000058.1:0-24195 GCF_040645915.1 Nonomuraea sp. NPDC046570
GGCCATCATGCCGTGAGAGGCGCACGACGGGAGCACAAGAGAGTGCATCACCTCCATGACCTGCACGGATGAATATTCGGCACCTGCAGCGTCACGGCCAGGAGTTCTCCTGCTCGGATGCGGCCAAGCGGCACGCCCCGGACATCGACCTGACCGCAGACTCGGCCCGGTACGGCACCGTGACGGTACGCGCCTGGAAGGGCCTGCATCAAAGCTCACCCGCACCGGTCGCTGGGCCGGCCACCCCGCCGATGAGCGGCTGCCCATCGTGCGCGGCACCGTCCTCCAGATCATCGTGGACCGACTGCCCGACGGCCGCAGGCCCACCAAAGATCTCTGGCTGTGGCACGCCGGGCCCGTCTGTAGACCTTGGCGAACCGGCGAAAATGCTCTTGGTCGAAACGACGCAGGTAGGCCTTCCACAGCAGATCCACCCGGTCCGGGTTGACCTCACTGGGCATGGCCCGCGCCCATCTGGCCTCGGCGCAGGCCACTGATCGATGGATGCATCTGATCATGGCCGCGTACGCCCAACTCCGGCTGGCCAGTCCGCACGTCGATGACCTACGCCGTCCCTGGCATCCACGCCCCGAACCGGGAAGGTGCGGCGGAAGGCCCTGCGGCCGCAGGATCTCCAGCCGCTCTTCGTCGAGCGGGTCAACGCCCGCGATCTGGAGGGGCTCGAAGAGCTCTACGAGCCTGACGCGGCACTGCACTATCCGGCCGGGCACATCGCCCAGGGGATCGAGGAGATCCGGCTGGTGCTGAGGGATTTCCTGGCCGCCGAGCCCCTCATGACGGCCGAGCCCGTCAGCGCGGTCCTCGCCGGTGACCTGGCACTGACCTCGGGGGTGTGGACCATGGAGATCGCCGGGCCCGATGGTCGGCCTTTCCACGCGACGGGGCAGACGGCCGAGGTCGCGCGCCGCCAGGCCGACGGGACATGGCGGATGATCATCGATGATCCGGACTTCGTCAGGCCTCGGGACTGACATGGCGCCCTGCTCCGTCAGCGGGTACGCCCGTCCCGGAGCAGGGCGATCGTCTCGGTGAGACGTCGCTGCCTGGTCTCGGGCTTCTTGGCTCCCTCGACGGAGAGAACGAACCACTGCTTCTTGGTATAGGAGAGCGTGTCGAAGAACCTCTTGGCCTCGGCGTCGCGGTCGAGGGCCTCGGCGAGATCGGCCGGCACGGTGACCTTGCGGGGTTCGGTGTCGAGTTCGAGGTTCACCACGACGTCGTCGCCCGCGGAGACCCCCGCGTGTGTGCGGTTCTCCGCGCTGATCCCGACCATGTATCTGCCGCCCATGGACGCCACGGTCGAGCGGTAGGTGTGACCGTTGATCGTGACACGGACGGGGGGCCGCTTGCCCGCTCCGAGGTCGGCGACGACCTCGTCGGGCACCTGGAACCCCGTGGCGGTTTTGCCGGCCAGCTCGAGTGTGACTCGGAATCTCATCACTGTCGCCTCTCTACGGGTGAAGCGCGGGCTGATAGGTCAGATGAACGACACCGGTGCTGAAGGTCGCGGAGTCGATCAGCCGCAACGGTGTCTGCCGGTCGTCGTCGAAAAGGCGCCGGCCGCGGCCCAGGACGATGGGGTGGACCAGCAGTTGGAGTTCGTCCAGGACACCCTCACGCAGCAGTGACCGGACCAGGGTGGGACTGCCGCTGATGGTGATGTTGTTTCCGGGTTCCTCCTTGAGCTTGGTGAGCTCGGCGGCTACGTCGCCGCCGAGCAAGGTGGTGTTGTGCCACCGCACCGTGTCCAAGGTCGTGGAGGCGACCAGTTTGGGCATCGTGTTGATCCGCTCTGCCAGCGGCACCTCGCTGCCGCGCTGCGGCCAGGAGGCGGCGAACACCTCGTAGGTGGTCCGCCCGAGCAGCAGGATGTCGGACTCGTGGAACTGTGCGGCTACCACCTCGCCCATCTGCTCGTTGTAATAGGGGAAGTGCCAGTCCTCAGGTGCTTCCATGACACCGTCCACGGACACGAACAGCTGCGCGATGATCTTCCTCATGACCTCTCCTCGGTGGGTGGTGTCTCTGGGGATGCCTGGGCGACGCGGTCTCAGGCGGCGAAGAACTCCGCCAGGACGGGGGCGATGGCCGCCGGGTCGACGTTGTGGGGCTGACCGTGCAGGGTGCGGCGCTGGGGGGTGGGCAGGGCCGCGGTGATCGCCTCGGCGGCGGTGCTGACCCAGGGGATCGTCCCGCCGTCGATCACGATCGTGGGAACGGTGATGGAGGCCAACTGGTCGGCGGGCAGGGAGAAGTCACCGGCGACCTCGGCGTCGTAGGCCAGGGCGGGCGCGGTGGAGCCCATCGCCTCCCAGAACGGGCCGGCCTTCATTCCGGCGACGAACTCGGCGGGCATGAGCACCGCCTCCAGGAAGAACAGTTCGAGCATGTCGCCATGACGGCCCTGCTCGCGCAGCGCGAACTGCTGGTCGCGATAGTCGGCGGGGACGGCCGGGCGGGTGCCGGGGAGGATGTAGGGCACCTCCCACAGCGCCAGCCTGGTGATGGCCAGACCGCGAGCCGCGGCCTGGACGGCGAGGATCCCGCCGCCGGAGGTCCCGTACACCATCGCCGATCCGCCCGCTTCGGTGATCAGGGCCCGGATGTCCTCGAACTCGCGGTCCACTGAGTACGGCGCGGCGTCGCCGCTCTGGCCCCGGCCGCGCCGGTCGTAGTTGTACACGGTGTAGTCGCCCGCAAGCAGGTCGGCCACCGGCGCGTTCGCCGATCGGTCGGTGGGTCCGCCGCCGATCAGGATGACTGCCGGTCCCGAGCCGATCCGGTCGTACGCGATGGGGGTCCCGTCCGTGGAGATGACCTTGTTCATGGCGTTTCCTCTCAAGTTCGTTCGGTACTGGACCGTACAGTACTTGCTTGAGTACTGGGCCGTCTAGTACTAAACTGAAAATGAGGAGAGGAGCGGACGATGACAGATATGGCACAGACGACGCCGCAGGTGGAGGGCCGTTCAGCCCGCAAACGCAGGGCGATCATGGAGGCGGCCACCGGGCTGTTCCTGCGTAACGGCTATCAGGGCACCAGCATGGACGAGGTCGCCGCCCTCGCCGCGGTGTCCAAGCAGACCGTCTACAAGAACTTCACCGACAAGGAACAGTTGTTCCGCGACATCATCCTCGGCGCTACCGACCGAGTCGGCGAGTTCACCGAGGTCGTCGCCCAGCTCGTCGGCACCGAGGACCTGGAGGAGGACCTGGGTGAGCTCGCCCGCCGATACATCACCGTGGTCATCCAGCCGCGAACGCTGCAGCTGCGCAGGCTTCTCATCGCCGAGGCGGGCCGCTTCCCGGCGGTGGCGCGTGACTATTACCAGCGGGCGCCGGGAGGCACGATCGACGCGTTCACCGACTGCTTCCAGAAGCTGGCGGACCGGGGGCTGCTACGGATCGACGATCCGTCCCTGGCCGCCAGCCACTTCGCCTGGCTGATCTTGTCCCAGCCGATGGACAAGGCCATGTTCTTCGGGGACGAGCAGCAGTACACCCCCGCGGAACTCCAGCACTTCGCGGACGAAGGGGTCCGCGTGTTCCTCGCCGCCTACCGGACCTGGGCCGGATAGTCCCAAGACTTCTTAACCTGGCGGTCGCCTTAACTGGGCGTGGAAGCGTCCGGCGACAACACCTACGCGCATCTCTGGTTCGAGAAGCGCCTCGCCCGCAGTACCAGCACGAGTCCGGCCGTGTATATGAGGGCGTAGCAGAGGGGTAGCCAGGCCCCGGTCGTCGCGGCGGCGAGGCTGGCTGCGGCGACCAGGGCCAGTAGTGTCGCGGCCACGGCGTGCTCCCTCACGGCCGTGGCCGCCACCGCGAGCCCGCCGAGCACGCCCACGGCGGCGAGCAGGTCGGCGAGCAACCAGGCGTCCAGCAGTCCCGCCTCCGTGACCAGGCGCAGTAGGGGCATAGGGAGTGACGGCGTCCAGATGTACGCCGGGCCACCGCCGACCAGGTTCGCGACCGTCGGAATCGCGGCACCCGGGGCGAAGATCGCAGCATTCCTCGCCGATCTCATTCGCACAGCAGTCCTTGGGTTGTCCTTATGCAACACATTCCGTTGCAAAGATGCATCCACGCAATTCCGCAAAGGTATGCGTCGGAGCAGCCAAGAGCCTTGTAATAGCATGAGTAGTCCCCGCACAAAGGACTGTCGATCGCACACTGACACGAACCCGCTGCCGCCGTGAGGGCCGGAGTCGGCCGATCCGACGACGCGGAGGCCGGCCGGGGGCCGAGGTTGGCGAACACGGCGTAAGCCTCAACTTCGCCAAAAGCGGCGATCGCCGTCTCCCTCAGCGAGTTAAGCCTGCGGTGCGTTTCCTCGGTGACTGGGCTCACGAAGTTCGCATTGTCGCTGACCAGCTCCATGAAATCGCTGAACACCGCGTCCTGCTCAGCACTCATGTTCGGATGAGAGCTGCGATATTCCTGGAGGTGGGCGACCCAAAGACGGCTGCGCGCCTGGGGGGAAAGCGCGGCGTAGACGGCTCGGCGGTGCTCCAGGTCATGAACGCTAAAAGCCTCATAGGTTTGCGGGAGGTTAGCCTTGTTATCCTGGACCCACTTTTGGGCGGGCGATGGGCCGGCCACGGCGGCCTGGGCAAGCGATGTTCTCCCGGCGATCACGGACACGGCGACACCGAGACCGGCCAGTCGCAGGAAGTGGCGACGTCCCGCGCCCGGATGGGCGGAAGAGGCGGCATGCTGCTTTTCCTCCTTCCGGTTCCCGCCAAGGACGGCCAGCAGGCCGTACGTCCCGCGGACTCCCAGGCGTACGGCGAGCCGCATCGCCATGGCCGCGCCCGTCCATGCGCGCACGCCGTCACCTCCGACCCGGAGAAGGGTCGGCGTGAACGGCGCATCGTCGCCGAGTGCCTGCTTCCGCCACTCGACGACCTCTGGATGCATGAGCGGAACGATCTCAAGGCGATGCTCGGCGAATTTCTTCACCTTGCCGGCCAGCCCCCGGCACTGGCCACAGGAGGCGTCGAAGGCGAGAATCCATTGAGGATTGGAATTGGCTTGCATGACATATCCTCCGTTATTCGCATCCATGTGACAGAAGGGAATTCATGAGGCCTAGGATGCCCGCTCCCGATTGAGGGCGGCGGGTGTTGACCTATCCGGTCGGTGTGGTGCCTGAGCTCAGGGAACCACGGCACAGGCGGTGCTGGACTTGGCGCTTTCGCCACCCATGTTCTCGGCGGTCATCTGGAAGCAGTGATTCTGCCCGCCGGGCAGCGGTGAGACGAGGGCCTCGCGGTTGTTCTCCCCCCAGGGGCCGATCTTGGTCGGTGCCTGGGATCCCGTCCAGTAGTAGATGTAGTAGAAGACGCCGTCGCTGGGATAGGTGACCCCGTTCCAGGTCACCTTGACGGTGTTGGCTCCGGATCCGGTTGCCGTCACTCCGGTGGGGGCGGCGGGCTTGGTCACCCGGACGGCCTTACTCTCGATGTTGGACCTGTCGCCCTCGATCGAGCCCTTGGTGCTGGAGAAGGGCACGACGTACCACTCGAAGGTGTGCCCGTGGTTCCACGGTCCGCTGATGGGGTCCACGCGCGCTTCCGGCTTGTTGCTCCAAATCTCGTACTTCTTCCAGTCCTCCCCTACCGTGGCGTCGCGGTGCCAGATCCAGTACCACACTCCCTGACCCACGTCGTCCCATCGGAGGTTGACGTGTCCCTGGGGTTGCACGGTCGCGGTGAGACCACTCGCCTTCCGATCCTGGAGCCTCGGGCATCCGCCGTTGCTGCGCTGCGGCTCGACCTCGTTGTCGTACCAGGAATTGTCCGGCGCCAGAGCGGAGGTTCTCGCGGCTGCGCGAGTCTCCTCGGCGGGTGGCAGCTTGCCGCCGGGCGGTGGAGGCGGCGCGTTGGGCGGACGTCCGGTGTCGGTGAGGGCGGGCGGGTGCAGGCCACGCCCGACGGCGGCTCCCTCGGCCGGCGCGCTCCGGCTCGGCGTCGCCTGGGGCGGAGCCGCGAAGGCGAGGGGCGCCGCCTGTGGAGCGGTGGGTGAGAAGAAGGCGGTCGCCGGCACGTCGATGAACCGTGGCCGGTAGGTGTCGGGATAGTAATCCGTTCTGATGCGGCAGCCGATGTTCACCGCGCTGGTGTTCACGTTGTACGAGATCACCACCCTGCTCGGATCTGACGACAGTCCCGGGTGGACGCGCGCCTCGTAGATCGCGTAGTAGTTCGGGTCGGTGTGGGCCTCCGGCGGGGTGTAAAGGTTCACCCGGGTGTTGGCGAACCCCCACGGGGTCCTCGACGGGTTGGCCGCGATCGTGCCCGGGGTGACGTGCGGATCGGCATGGTGGATCAGCCAGAACTGGCCGTTGATGTGGGCGACGCTGAACCCGCCCTCAGCCGCTGGCATCAGTGGCCGGGAGGAGGAGCATGAACTTCCCCACTGGGGGTTTCCGCCGGAGTCGGTCCCGGTGAAGTAGCGCCAGAAAGACTGGTCGGTCAGGTCAGACGTCACCGCGGTACGGGCAACGAAGATCCGTTTGCCGAAGGTGGCTTTGGACTCGAACCCGTAGATGTAGGTGTAGCCATCGTGATCCACCAGCGCCGTTCCCCAGATGATCGGGTACGGTGCCGTGACGAAGCAGTCGGCCAGCGCCGTCGGAGTCTTCTTGATGACGGTGTTCTCCAACTCGCCCAAGGAGAACGTCGCGACCGCACCGCGCGTGTGCTCGTCCGCGATGCCCTTGTAGTAGAACTTCACCACCCGGTCACCGTCGACCTTGGCGTCCCCGGTCCAGTACTGCGTTCCCTGGCCGACCGGCGTATGGGCGTAGCGGGACCAGAAGTCGATCGAGGTGTCGGTCTCCTTGCAGGTGTTGCCGCCGGTGATCGTACGCAGGCTGGAGCCGCTCTGGACGACGATCGAGTTGCGGATGAAGCTGGTCTCGAACCCGCCGGGGCGCTTGCTGGGATTGCCGAGGATGGTGTCGGAGAAGAACCAGGCCCGCTTACCGGGGGACAGGCTCACTGACTGGGTGGCGTCGCCCCCGCTCCAGTCCGCGCATCCGGCGGCGTCACCATAGTTCTTGAACATGTTGGTCAGGGTGGTGTTGAGGCGCACTCCGGCCTCGGTGGCGATGGACGCCGACCACGTCACCTGCTGCGCCGCGGTTGCGCCTTGCGCGGCGCCACTGTCGGCATAGGTGTCCACTCGCGCCATGATCAATGTGGCCATCTCCGTGGAGGAGATGGACAATGACGCCTCACCGTTGGCGTCGGCTCGGGCCCACCGGCTCGGACTCATCGTTGGCGCCCCGGAGCCTTTCGGCCAGACGATGAGGATCGGCCGGATGTCGCCGTACGGGGTCCCCGGATTCGTCACCTGAACCGTGATCCGGCCCGATCCGGTGGACGGCGGGGTCAACTCCACATATGCCGTACCGCCTGGATAGATGAGCGTCGAGCCGCTGGCGGACCCGCCCCAGTTCATTGACTTCTCGGCCGACCGCGCGGGTCTTTTGTCGCCAAGCCGGCCGCGCCAGGTGGTGGCGGCGTGCGGGTCGCTGTAGCCGTCGGCGGCACTGAGGAACCCGCTCAGGTTCGTAGTCTTGCCCGTGAGCCGGTAATTGGCCACGGCAAAACCCTGTAGTTCGGTCTTCAGATCGAGGCCGTAGCCGGCCAGCACCTGGTCAATCGCCTCCAAGGGGAGCTTGTCGTACATCGCTTGCCAGGTCTGCAGGACGAAGTTGAACGCGGTCCGTTCGGTCAGGTAGTTCGCCAGGATGAATGCCCCGTACTGCCGTTTGGGACCGATATCCCACGGCTGCAGCGCCGCGTTGAGCGCCCCGCTGGGGTCACCCAGGAACAGATTGAGTTTCGAAGAGTAAGACTCGGACCCCGGCCCGGAGGGGTTGATCTTCTTGTAGAGCTCGTGAGTGGCCCACTCGGCGGTGACCTCCATCCACCAGTTGATCGAGGTCGTTTTGGCGAGCAGGTGCGCGATGGGCAAGTGCTGGTACTGCACCGCGTGGAACATCTCGTGGTAGGGCAGGTAGGTGTATTTCCAATCCCGCCGTGTTGTGGTGTCGGGCTCGGGGTCGGCAGGGTCGGAGGGCAGCAGGATGATCGGGCCGCCGACCGGATCACCGGGGCCGCCGGTGGGGAGAGTGACACCGGGCTGGTTGGGGTTGACCCCGAAGAAGTCGAAGCCGAGGTAGACCTGGACACCCTGGCCGGTGATGCCATAGCCCCAGGATCGGTACTGTGCCCAGGCCTGGGTGTGGTTGGTGGTCAAGAGGTCGATGGCGTCGGGTACTCCGTTGGCCGGGCTGGTGTCCACCGCGAGGACACCGTCCGTCGGATGAAAGATGCCGTCCGACTCGAAGTGTAGGGACGCTCCATCGATGTTGTAATAGACGTCGAATCGGGTGGTGGTGGTGACGCTGTGCACGCAGTCGAAGTAGCCGCCCGCGAAGCTCACGTTGCTTCGATGGTCGCCGCACTCGGTCCACGGTGATGGCGCCGCGACTGGGGGCGCGAGGCTCTCGGCGCGCGTGGTCTCAGGGGCGGGGCGCTTGAGCGCCTCGGCCACCCAGGCCTTGGTCTCCGGTGAGGCCTGTCGCTCGGCCAGTGACAACGCGTAGGAGAGCGCCAGTCCGGCCTCGTGCGGAACTCCGTCCTTCGATCTCAGTTTCTCCGGAACGTTTTCCGGATGCGTGATGCGCGCGACTGAGTAGCGCACGTACTCATCGACGCTGATCTCGCCGCGTTTCCACGCCCGCGACAGCGGGTCCTCCTCGCCGAAATCGGGCTCCTGCTTCGCGAGCTTCTTGTGAAGCTCACTCTCAGGACGCTCAACTGGCTGGTACGGCTTGGGCGCGTCGCTGGGCAGGTCCGGGACTTGCGGGGAGGTGGTCGTCGGGGCAGAGCTGGGGGGAGGTTCCGCGGTCGCGCTGGAGGCGGCGGACAGTTGCAGAACGCCCGCGAGCAGACCGACCACCGTCAAGGCTGCGATCCGCCTCCGGAAACGCCCCTCATGAAAAGATAACAAATGCTCCACCTGCAGGAAGAAGTGACAAGACAGATGAGTTTTGAACTACCAGCACTTCTGGCGCACCCGAATACCTGGCGATTTCGCACACGTTGCAACCGATTCCCGAGCCAATCACGGCCGATGACCCGTCTGCCGAGACATCAGCCATTGGCATGAAGATTCCCGGGGACTTGTCCTCTGGCCCCGTGGTCTTCATCCGCTCGCTATCCCTCTTTGCCTGTTTCGAACAACCACGCCGCCCGCCAACTGGTTAGGCGAGTTGAGCGGCGGGCAGGGAAGCCGAACCCGCTCCCATGAGGATGGGGGACAAGGCTGTTGATCTTCTCATCGCCGACTCTCAGTCGTCTCGGTGTCGATCCGCGATTGACGGCGCGGAATGAAGGTTCGCGACTGATGGATCATGACCGCGCCGCTGGACTACCCGCCCTTGACGCCATGGCCTGCTCGGCGCAGCGGTCGGTGGGGATCAGGGCGCCGTCCAGGATCGCGTTTGACAGTCCCTCGGCTTGTGCGCGGTCGAGGGCTCGGGCAGATCCGGAGCCCGTACTTCGGGGTGCCGCGGCGTGCTACCTGCGGAAGCCGGGCGAGGCACTGAACGAGTGTGCCAAGCGTGCCCTCAATCCCGTCCTTTCAGGAGCACCGATCTCGGCGAAGATATTCAGAGCCTGCTGCCACGCTTCGGTGGCGGCGTCGATGTGCTGGGTGATGTACAGGGCATCGCCGAGACCGCGATGAGCGCAGGCCTGACCGTATGGATGGCTGATGGTGATAGCCAGTGCCAAGGCTTGATGGTGATAGTCGAGGGCTTCGGTTGGATCGTCCATGGAGCATGCCGCCTGCCCGAGACCGTTCAGCGCGGTGATCTTCGTGACGGGGTCGCCGGACTCGTCTACCAGGGTCAAGGCCTGGCGGTGGCAGTCCTGGGCTTGGCTGTGGCAGTTCAACCGCAGATGGAGGTTGCCGAGTTCGACCAGCGTGCCTGCCTGGTTCGCCTGGCTGTCCGCCTGGCGGCCGAGGGTGAGGGACCGGTGGTGATGGTCGAGGGCCTCTTGGTGGCGTCCCAGCATCCCGTAGGCGACGCCGAGATTCTGCAGCGCGATGGTCTCCATCGTCCGCTCACCGAGCCGGCGAGCGATGGAGAGCGCCAGCTGGCAGTGGCTCGCACCGAGCTCGTAGCGTCCCATCCGGCAGTAGGTGAAGCCGAGGTTGTTCAGGGCACGGCCCTCGCCCATCGGGTCACCGATCTCGCGCGCACATGAGAGGGCCTGCAGCAGGCAGTGGAGGGCACGAGGGTAGTGCCCCAGCCGCTCATGGTTGATGCCGAGGTTGGTCAGCACGCGGCTCTGACGTTGCCGGTCGTTCAGCTCGCGGGCCAGGGCGAGTGCCTGCTCGAAATGGTCGTTCGACTCCTCTGCCCGTCCCAGCTCCGCGCAGGTGATGCCCAGGTTTTTCAGGGCGCGGCTCTGCGCGGCGCGGTCGCCGAGGCGGCGGGAGATGTCGAGAGCGTGCTGCTGATGTCGCAGGGCCTGCTCGTACTGTGCCGTCCGCCAGCAGGTGACGCCAAAGTTGATCAGTACCTGGATCCGCGCGGCCTGGTCGCCGAGCCGCCGGGCGACGTCTGCGGCATGCTCATAGAGTGCCAGCGCGTTGCTGTGGTGCGCACCGGCGAAGAGATATCGCCATAGGACCAAGGAGATATCGACCGCCCATGCATCGTGGCAGGTGAGGGCAGCAGCCACGAGGTTGTCGCGCTCGGTCTCCAGCCAGGCGGCCGCTCGGTCACGAGTCATGACGGGCGCGCACTTCCACAAGCCGAGGGGGGTGGTGCGCGGGTCGCCATGTCCGAGGGATTCGGCGGCGAGAGCCGCAGTGGACAGGTAGTACTTACGCAGGCGGTCTATGACATCGGCGCGGTCGGTGTCTGATTCGATGGCCTGACATGTCTGCTGGGCGTAGTCGCGCAGCAGGTCGTGGAAGCGGTAGCGGCCCGCGGTGTGTTGCTGCAGAAGGTGGGAATCGAGAAGACCTTCCAGTAGCCGCTCGGCCTGATCGAGTGGTGTGCCGGTGAGTGTGGCTGCCGTGTAGCGATCGAAGTCGTTGCCTGGCACCAGGCTGAGCAGCCGGAACATGCGCTGCTGGGCTGTGCTCAGCTGGTTGTAGGACAGGGTGAATGCGATGCAGACTCCACGATCACCCACCTGCAGTTCCTGCATTCTGCGGTCTTCGTCGCCTAACCGATCTGCGAGGTGTTCCATGGTCCAGGCCGGTCGATGAACCATGCGGGTAGCGGTGATCTGGATCGCCAGGGGCAGATACCCGCACAGCCGGAGGACATCGGCGAGCGTTTTTCGGCTCGCTCCTGCGCGCTGTTCGCCAACGATGCTCAGGAACAGCGTCTTGGCCTCTTCCGGCTGCAGGACATCCAGCGAGAGCACCGAGGCGTCCTCAAGCTCGGTCAGCCGCCGTCGACTGGTGATCAAGATCTTGCTGTGCCCGACGCCCGCTAGCAGGGGGCGAACTTGGTCGGCGCTTGCGGCATTGTCCAGTACGACGAGCATGTGGCGTTCGGCCAACTTCGCTCGCCACAATGCGGCGGCCTGCTCGACGTCATCTGGAATGGACTCCGGCCGTACGCCGACCGCGCACAGCAGCCTCCGCAGGGCTGGGGCCGCGTCCAGCGGATGGCGACCAGGCGTGTGGCCATGCAGGTCGATGTAGAGCTGCCCGTCCGGATACCGGTTTGCCAGCCGATGGGCTGCATGCACGGCCAATGCCGTCTTTCCTACTCCCGCCATGCCGTCGATCGCCTCGACGACCACCGCCTTGGGGTCGCCATCCAGCAAATGAGCGACCTCAGCCGCTCGCCCGGTGAAGCGAGCGATATCAGCGGGCAGAAGACGCGGCGCCAGCCTGGACCGTACAGCGGCAACCGCCCTCGGGGGATCGTCGACTACTCGGCTGGCATCCTGCCCCAGGTCAGAGTCGGCCGAAAGAATCTCGGAGTGGATCCGTGTGAGATCCTTTCCCGGGTCGAGGCCGAGCTCGTCACGAAGATGCTGACGTGCGAGTCGATATTCCTCCAGCGCTTCCGCCGTACGTCCCGCGTAGTGAAGCGCGAGCATCAACTGGGCCCGCAGCCGCTCCTGCAAGGGGTTGTCGGCAACGAGCCGACGCAGCTCGCTGATCAACTCCTGGTAGCGGCCCAATGCGAGATCAGCGTCAATTCGATCGGCGAGCGCCACGATACGACGCTCTTCCAGTGCAGCACCCTCGGTCAGCTGTAACTCATCCCGCGTGCCACCCAGAGCGGGTCCGCGCCACAGCGCCAGAGCCTTCCGTAAATGCTCCGCAGCCTGTTCCGCACTGCCCGCGGCCAAGGCAGTGCGGGCGGCGCTCGAATCGGCGATGAACGCGTCCAGATCGGAGGCACCCGGCGCCATCCGCAGCGAATAGCCCACGGGTGTGCTCGTCAGCATGCTGGCGTGAGTGAGCATCCGGCGAACGGACCACACGTGATTGTGCAGCAGCCTTCGTCCCGAGCCCGGTATCTCCGACCCCCACAGCGCGGTGAGCAGCCGGTCATGGGGAACCACTTGATTGGCGTGCAGTACAAGAACCGCCAGCAGGGTTCTCTGTTTCCGCCCAACAATGGGCACCGAGTGCCCATCCCGCCATAGGTCTACCGGCCCCAGGACCCGGAACTCCATCTGCGCCCCTATCACATCGGTCGCGGCGCGGATAGACCGCGTAGCCCCGGCGTGTTTCCCTCGCGCTTCACATAATCCATCAATCACGATCTTCATTAGCCGGATTTTCGATAACGGATCGATCAAATGAACGATCAAGAGATGGCCAGAAGAAGATCAACAGCAGACCGCACCATGCTGGGGCAGCGGGTGGGGACTCCACCTCTCGCGCACCCCCGGAGACATGGCCCTCTTCCAGGCCCCGGCAAAGTAGAGATTTGTCCGATTCGGCAGCTTGAGGTTGGGGCTGAGACCCATGACGACCTGCGTCGAATCCCCGGTCGAGCGACGGAGCGAAACGGACACTCCGGCATGTTCTTCTACTATGCCGGCGCCCTGGGCCCTCTTCTAGCCTCGATCTTATGAGAGCCAACGGGTCGCCCGATGGGCAGGACACAGCGTCGAGTCCTGTTGGAGATCTACGCCAAGTGCGTCGCCGGCCAAGACCACCTCTGGCGCGACATGCTCGGGGATGAAGACAGCGACCAACAGGCGATTGCCCCTGTCTCGCCGATCGGTACGCGGTTGGTACGTGATCATGGGCATTCACTTGCCGTCAGCGGCATCCGGTGGCACACCCCAGAAACACGAATGACCCGCGTTTCCGCAGGTCATTAGCGTGTTCTTTGATGTAGATCGCGAGTGCCCCCTGCGGGGCGCAAGGCAGTCCGGCACCGGAGTAGCGTACCCGTGGGACCTGGCGGCGTAGGACCGCGTTCTGGTGCCGTGTTACCAGCAGTTCCGCCTCTTTGGAAACGCTGCTCCATAGCAGAAGTGCGGGCAGAGACAGCAGGCGCCAGGTGACGGCGTACACCGTGGACAAGATCACGAAACGTGATCCCAGGCGACCCCGGACCGGCCACTCGGTGCCCTTAGCCCTTCCGCCCACCGGACGAAAGGCTCTGCGCTGGAAGTGATTCGAGTTCTTGAGCCCCACAGGTGGGCTCGCCGTGCACCCGCCGATATCCCCACGATGGATTCTCGCGAACCAGGCGCAGGATGAAGGCTCGGACGGAGCGGACCGTGGGCGGGCGCCCTGACCGTTTCGGCCGGCAGATACGGGCATGACGCCGTTTCATCAGGTCGCGATGCCAGCGCAGGACGGTATCCGGCCGGACGACAAGCCGCAGCCGGCGCAGGACCTCACGCGGCAACCAGAAGAGCGGCGAGAAAGGCCCGGTCCTCCCGAGCGAATCTCACCCGGGTGTCGGCACCGAGTTGCCGTTCAAGAACGGTGATCTGATGACGCAAGGCAAGTATCTCGACGTCCCTGTCCCGATCACCCATCGACAGCAGCCGCAGCGCGGCGAAGGCGTTCATAACGGTCAGGTAAGCCAGGCGAAGGAGCACGGCCGATCATCATGCCGCACCTGCCTCCCTCTCCTGATGGTCGGAACTCTCGCACGCCACGCAAAGCCCTCACAGAGGCATGACCTGGGCGGACGCAGTTATCAGCAGGCGCAGTGTCTGGCGAATCCACAGATCAGACGCGGTGACCGAATATTCGAGCCCCACACGGTCCGCGTGACCTCACCGCGGCCGGCCACCGAGTCGACGGCGGAGCACCTGGTTCTCATGCCGGAGCACCAACAGCTCAGCGTCCTTGGACAGATCAGAGCGGATCAGCACCGCCACAAGGCCGAACAAGCACCGCACCAACCGGTAGCCCAGCGACAACAACACCTCGCGATGGTCCCAGCCGCCGCCTTGATCACGCAGCAAAACCCCAGATCACAACACGAAACCGTGTTTCCGAGCGGGACACGGTGTAGCCGAGTGCGACCAGGGCCGGAGCCGGTGGGACGCGGGAGCCGCACGGTGGCGACCCCCGCGTCCGCGGCGCAGCGCTCGTTCTACAGCATGCGGCTTTCCCTCACTGCCGTCGCCCCTGCAGACACTGACAGTCTCCGGCGTTCAGCGGTGGGATGCCGAACGCCGAGTCCGGAAGCCGTCTGAAGAGGTATCCGGCCTCCTTCACCTGCTTGCGGAACTTCGCCAACTCCTTTTCGGTGAGTAGGCGGTCGGCGGCGAGAGGCTGCGGCCGGACCCTGAGGTGGGAGGAAGCGTTGGCTTCCAGCCCGCCGTTGGCGGCAACGATTCGGAAGCCATAGTTCGTGGGCCCGCTCGTCAGATATCCGGCGTTGAAGCTGGGGTCGATGGTCGTCGCGTCGATGGGGAAGGGCATCCGCCTCCATGCAGGGTTGACCTGAGCGTAATCGAAGTATTCGATCCAGTAGCCGACCGCGCCGAACGAGGGATTCCAGGTGAGGCGGGCTTCGGCCGGACCCGTCTGCCAGGCGTCGGTCATAGACACCACCGGAGGTGTCCCGCGACCGGTGTGGGCGGGCAAGGCCCCTCCGGGCACGCCGGCTCCGATGGCGTTGACGCCGGAGACGGCAACGTTGTAGCGGTGGTCGGTGGCCAGCCCCGTGTAGGTGTAGCTCGTCGCGGTGGCGGTCACCGTGGGCAGCCAGGCCCCGGTGGTCTGGTCCTGGGCGTAGACCTCATATTTCGTTGCTCCTGGTGTCGCCTGCCATGTCACCTCGACGCTGGTCTGGCCAGGGATCACCTTCACCCCCTGGGTCTGCGGCGGGGTCTGCGGGTTGGCCACCCCCGAGGCGATGGGTGAGGCGGAACTCTCCCGGCTGCCGTAGGCCGCGGTGATCCTGTACTCGTATGTGTGGTCCTTGAACAGACCCCCGGACAGCCAGTGGTCGTCGGCGATCGGATAGGGCAGCTTGTGGAACGGCTCGCCCGCCGTCACGTCGCGTGTGTGGATGTAATAGCCGCTGGCGCCGTACACCCTCCCCCACTTGAGCTCGATGCCCTCCGGTACGACCTGCGCTGTCGCCCACGTGGGTGCCGTCAAGGTGACGTCGGGCACGGTGGGCGGGATGGCCCCGAAGGCCGAGCCGATCGATAAGCGGGTGGAGAAGGCGTCGGCGAAGGCCTTGGCGATCTTGTACTCACCGACCCCGTTGGGATGCAGCCCGTCGTAGGCGTCACTCGCGTGGTTGAACACACTGTTGATGTCCACCACATAGATCGGTGACTGGGCGGTGGTGAGGGAGGCGATCACGCCGGGTAGTTTGGCCTTGTAATCGGAGATCGCGGGGTTCAGCCACGACCAGCCGTCCAGCTCGGACCGGTTGACCACGTTGGAGATGAAGATCTTGAGCTTGGGGTTGGCGGCCCGTGCCTCGGCAATGAACGTCTTCATCGAGGTGATAGTGCCATCAGCTCCGCCGTGCCAGGCGATGTCGTTGAACCCAAGTGCTACGACGAGGTAGTCGGGCATGTGGGCCTGCACCGTCGCACGGATTTTGGTCTTGGCGTCCGCGTAATGCCATCCCCAGAGCGAGAAGTGTTCACTGTCGAAATTACCGTCGCGATAAGTGGCCGACGTGTCCTTGGCGTACATGTTGAATGTGCCGCGGTAGGGGCCCACGAAGTCCACCTTGAGGCTGTTGGCGGCGAAGTGCTTGGCGAGGCGGTATCTCCAGGTGTAGTCCCCCTCATGACCGTTGGTGATCGAGTCGCCGACCACCATGATCTTCCCTCCGTTGCCGGTGAGGCTGACATCGACCGGCGGGCTGAAGTAGGGCCCCGTCGCCGGAGCCTCCGTCTGCCGCCCTGCCACCTGGACCGCCACACCCGTGCGGCCGATCACGATCTGGTTCCAGATCTCCAGGGTGGGGGTGTACGTGGTGGCGGCGACCGTCACAGACTTGATCACCTGTCCGCTGCCGGGGTCGACGAACTGCACGTCGAAGCTGTCGTTCGGGTGAGTGGCGGACCCGCCGGCCGGTGACCAGCTGAAGGTCGGCGGAGAGCCGCTGCCCACCGTCACGGTTCTCGGGCCCATGCCGTGCGCGGCGAGGACCGTCTGCCCGGCCTTGCGGTCCGCCCAGCTGCGGCCGGAGCTGAGCGTCTGGTAGGCGGCCGAGAACGTGGTGGGCGCGCCGGCGGTGAGCTTGGTGATGATGTCGTTCATCGATCCCCACGCGGCGGTCTCCCCGGAGTCGGCGTCGACCCGAGAGTCGTAAAGGTCCCACAACGCCCGTTGGACCGTCAGCTCGCTATCCTCGCCCGGTGGCGCGCAGGCCTTGGCGCCGGTGCCACCCGCGCCCGCCGTCTCGATGTCGTAGAAGTACAGGGCGGTCGGCGGGTCCGGGGGCGCGGACAGGCCGTCGTAGTAAACCGTCGGGGAGTAGTCCGGGATGCCCGCCGGCACTCCCTGTGCCTGAAGAGCCTTCAGTCCGTAGAACGAGGCCCAGCCTTCGCTCCAGGCGAGGCGAAGAGCGTCCTGCTTCGTCGTGCCGATCCGCCAGGCCGAGTCGCAAATCCCGTGGTCCCCACCGGGACTGGAGTCGAAACCTCCCGCCTTCGCGACCACGTGCCCGGACTCGTGCGCCAGGATGGTCCAGTCAAAGGCATCCTCATCGCAGCGGGCGCCGGGGCAGATGAGCGAGCTGCCTGCGATGGAGATCACTCCGCCGCCCGCCTCGGACTTGGTGCCCGGGTAGGTCACCAGGAGCTTCGACTGCCAGTCAGAACGGCGGATAGCTTGGTAATGGGCGCCGACCGTGCGCAAAGCGTCCAGCAGCGCGAACGACCGCCCGGTATCGGTGGTGTTGGCGATGTCGGTGTTCACGCCCGAGTACGCATTGCCCGGGGACCAGGTATAGGGTCCGGACGCCACGTAGTACGGATCGTTGACGCTTCCTTGGTGGATGATTCCTACTTCGTTATCCGTGATGATCTTTATCCGGTAGTCGCCTGCCATGAAGTTCGCGACGGTGGCGTTGAAGGTGCCCGTCGCACTCGTCCTGCCGAGTTCGTACCGGAGCAGGCCAGTGCTCGAGACAATCTCCAACAGGGCATTGCGTACCGGCCGTTTCGCGCCGTTCCGGTCGTGGTAGGTGATCGTTCCGCTGACCGTCACTTGGTCCGCCGCGGCGGTTGACGGGTGGTTCGCGTCGGGCAGTGGGGTCACCTGGATCGCCGCCGGGTCGGTGCCCGGGACGCTATGGAGTTCGAGAACCTCGGCGCGGAACTCGTCCTCGGACAGACGGCCCAGTTTCCGTGCCCGCCGGAGTTCGGCTTCCGCCAAACCCTCGAAGCTGATGGCCGTGACGACACCGTGAGGCCCGTTGCGCACAGCCGTGAACTGGGAATCTGCTCCAGTGGAACCGGTGAACACCTGCGCGAGGATCCCGGTATCGCCTTCGGAGATCTCTGGCAGCTCTATGGAACGCTGCACAGACTGCCCGATTTCCAGGTCTCCGAGGGGCACGGTGTCGACATGCGTGGTCGCACCGTTGCGATAGAAGTCCAACCGGATCGACGCGTCCGGCACCGCCGTCTGCGGGGTCACCTCCACAGTCGCAATGCGTCCGTCCTCGCTCAGCTCGAGCGTGACGTCGGCGACGCTTAATCCCTCGGAGGTCCCTTCTTCCTCGGCGGTCGAGGCTCCGGTATCAAGAGTCTCGGACACACCGGTTGAGGCCCCGGCCGGGCGACCATGCGATGGCGAATCAGGTCCATCCGTCGTGGCAGCCGCTCCCGAAGGCGGAATGGAGGCGCCGGCAGGCGGCACCGCCGCAATCTGGCCGGTCAAGAATGTAGTGGCCGCAACTAAAGCAACCATGCTCTTTCGCACGGCAGGTCTTCTCCTTGAGTGCGTCGAAGTTAGCGGAAGTCGTGGCCACAGAGGTGGCCATTTGGGCAGCCTTCGCCGTGATCGCTCCGAACGGTGAATCCCCCGGCAACCCCGCGATCTAGTGATTTATAGAGATTCTTAGCTTGAAGCCGGTCCGGTGTCGGCTCCGGAGACTGGCCAGCATTTACCGCTGACAGAGAGGTGATCTCGTGTGCCCTGCAGAAAGGATTCGATCACCTGGCGTAGCGGTTTGAACGACTGCGCTCTGGCCCGCGGGGTTCATCGGCTGTTGTTAGAAGGCGCTGTCGCAGTCGTTCTTGTCGGCGGTGATGGCCCCGACAATGCCTGCAGCGGGCTGGACGGCATCCTCGGGGCCGAGCACCTCTATCGGCGGCACCCCCCATCCAGCAGTTCGGCTCTGGTGATCAGGCCGCCGGAGATGTCGGCGGCGGCTGCCATTGGACAGGCCTGGAATGGCGCGGAAGTTGATCGACGGAAGGGAAACCCAATCCGCTGCCATGAACAATGGCTGAGGCCGCTATTGATCTTCTCCTCGACAAATCTCCATATTGTCGGTAATGGAACCGTTGCTTGAAGGTGGCTGCTGATGGTTCGACGGTGCACGCGTAGCGCCTGCACGCGCCCGCCGTGAACAGGTGGGGATGCAGGCGGCCGACCGGTTCTCGCAGGGTGCGAGCGACGCGGAGGTGGCGGTCGAGTTCCGGATCAGCCGGATGGCGTGTACCGCATCAAAACTCATCGCACAGAGCCGACCTGGTACTTCACGGCGTTGGCCATGTGGCTCGTACACATCAGTGACACGAACGCGTGATGCGACACCGGCGGGTCAGCCGTGCTCGGTCCGTGCTCGTCCGCCCCGGAACGCGCCGACAGGTCACGGCACGGCCGGACACTGAAATCGACCCAGCGCGGGACGGACCGACATTGACTGACACGACGAATCAGCAAACGATCTTTCTTCTAATCCGACGGTCGCAGGTTCGAATCCTGCAGGGCGCGCTTTGATCATGCCGCTGACCTGCGAAAATCGTGTCGCTTAAGTGGTACGGAATACAGTTCTAGCCGATCGATGCTCGCTCGGTGCTCGCCCGTACCAACCCCGTACACACCATGATCACCACGCTACGCAGCGGCGCTCACCGGGTCGGCGTCAAGATGAACAGCCCCGTTCCGCCGCGATTCCGGCGAGACGAGGCCGTTCTCCCACTCGGTTAGGCTCTCCCACTCCGGTTAGGCGCGGAGATGCCTCACTCCGCCCTTCCTGATCGTCTCCCAGCAGCAGCGCTGCGGTCTTCTCCGCCGCCGCCATCGCCACCTGCGGAAAGACCGAGGTGTAGGTGTCGGCGGTGAAGGCACTGGAGGTGTGTCCCAGCGTCTCCTGGACCACTTTGATCTCCACGCCCGCGGCCAGCATCAACGAGGCCGCGCCGTGCCGTAGATCATGGAGCCGGATCGGCGGCAGTCCCGCCAGGTAGGCCAGCCACAGGAACTGGTCGGACACGTGTTGCGGGTGCAGCCGATCCCCGTCGGATTGGGTGAACACGAAGCCGGTCCCCTTCCATGCCTGCCCCGCTGCGAGCCGTTCCTCGCGCTGGCGCCGCTGGTGGGCACGCAGGACCGCGATCGTTTCGGCATCCAGGGCGATGGTGCGCATGGAGGCGTCCGTCTTGGGCCTGCCCTCGTGGATCCGCCCGGCCAGTTGCACCAGCTGCCAGGCGATGCTCGCGGTTCCGGCCTCGAGATCGACGTCCTTCCAGCGCAGCCCGCACGCCTCACCGCGCCGCAGACCTCGAAGTGTGATCAGCCGGTACAGGGCGAACAGCCGATGCCGGCCGGCTTCTTCCAGAAACAGCCGGGTCTGCTCCGGCGTCCACACCATCACCGCCGACGGGCGCGGCACCCGGATGTAGGCATCGATCGGATCGACCCGCCGCCCGCCACGACGCAGCTTCTCCACCCTGAGGTAGTCCCGGAACTCCTGATGCCACTCGCTGACCCGGTCCCTGGTCCACACCAGCGCCTTGGGGCGGGTCTTGGCCGGCATCTCCAGCGCCGCCGCGGGATTGAAGTCGATCAGCCGGTCCTGGCGGATGGCCATGTTCAGCGCGTGCCGAAGCGTCGCCCGGATGATGTGCATGGTGGCCGTGCTGACCGCACGCCGATACTTGACACCGGCCCTTATCTCACGGTCGGCGCTGGCACGGCGCTCGGCGATGACATCGTTGAACTCCTCGATCTGCTCGAACATCCCGGCCACGTCGCCGACCTTGAGCCGATCCAGTCGGATATGCCCCAGGTAGGGCGTCAGGTACAGCCTGATGTGGCCTTCGTAGGAGCGCCGGGTCGTCTCTTCGATCTTCCGCTTGCGCTTGAGGAACTCCTCCAGCCACTGCCCGACCGTCACATCCCGGGTCAGGTCCTGCCGGGTCCGCACCCTACGGCGGACCACCTCGACACTGGGCAGAGCATTCGGTCTCGGCCAGCGTTCTCTTGATCAGATCCGCGATCTGATTGCGGGTGACCAGCTCGCTGGGGTCAGCCAGCGCCAGCAGTTCACGCACCTGCCCCAGTTGGCTGTTCGCCGCGTCCTGGGTGGCGAAGCCACTGCGGCGCAGCGGACCCCGGCGCTTGCCCTCCACGGTGGCCGGCAGCTCGATCTGGTAACTCCAGATGCCGTGCCGGTTGCTCCAGCCCCCACCGGGGCGCCGCAGCCTGGGACATTTCTGCCCCAGGGCCTTACCGTCGGCTCCCGTGCAGGAGCACCGCTTGAACGTAGTACCGTCACCCATCACCCATCTCCCCTCATCCTGCGATGCCTTCGCCCACCCATCACACGAACAGCGCACAACACAGCCAGGGGCGCGGCCAGGCGAGCACGACCCTGACCAACACCGGGGCTGATGCACGGCCGCGCCGGGCGGGGATGTATCGACACCCACCTGCACGCCATCGGTCAAGCCGAATCCGACCGCCGTTCCGGAATTCGACGACCACCACCCCCATCCGGATTGACACAACGCAGGCAGCCCCAGACGATCAACGGCAGATCCCTGTCACCAGTTCAAATACCTGCCGCCACACCCGAAATGGGACAGGAGCACAGGACAAGGTTTGGTCATCTCCACGGAAGTCCGCGACGACACGAAGAACCCGCTTCAGGCATCCGGGCAACGCGATACGAGGCGACAGTCGGCGGCACGACTTGACACAACCGACGCGACGTCATCACGCCGGCGAGAGGACATGCCACACGCTGGGGTAACGCAGCTGTGGATTTTTAATCCGTAGGTCCCGACAACTATTGGCCACAAGGGCGAGTTCATTCGCATGGCGAAGGCGCTCGGATTCGTGGCGAAGTTCACCGATTCAGCGAATCGCCTGAAGTGGCTGAACGAGGCACTTGAAGCGGTTTTGGAGTGTCTCGGCCCGATTCCTCACGGCCCGATCGTGGCCATGGTCGCCGAGGGGGCGATCGTTAAAAAGAAGCAGACCACAAGGATGCTCAGCCTGGTCGCCGTTGACTGCGAGTGCGCATACACAAGGAAGTGGCTAGACGAGTACGGTACGCCTATGTGCCCTCACGGGGTTCCGATGAAGGAGATATGATGTGCCTGGATAGCCTTTAGAGTGGTAGCACAGAAACTCTATGCAAGACGCGAGTTTGCGCGCTGTTCCTGATCGTGGACGACTGCAGCTCTAAGGCGAGCCCCTAAGGACTCTGAGTGCAGCAAGGACACTCGGGAGCGATATGACTTCTCCGGTCCTTGAGAGCGGCTAAGGTTGCCGCCAACACAGTTGAGGAGACCTAGCATGGCTAAGCAGATTCAAGAGATCTTCATTGATGACATCGACGGCAGTGCGGCCGAGGGGACAACCACGTTCGCACTCGACGGCGCGACGTTCGAGATCGACCTGTCTGGCAAGAACAGGGAGAAGCTTGAGAAGGCACTCGCGCCCTTCATCACCAAGGCCCGCGCGGTGCGTGCTGAGCGGCCCGGCCGTGGCCGCCGCGGAGCGGGTGTCTCTCGGGCGATGAGTCGCGAGAAGTCGACCGAGATCCGGCAGTGGGCCAAGGCTCACGGGCTCCCCGTCAGCGAGCGCGGCCGCATCGCCGCCACGGTGGTCGAGAAGTACGAAGCCGCACACTAGACGAGTAAGTCCAATGTGATCAGTGGTCATAGGCGATCAGCGAGCGGGTGACCGGGGCTCCGGTCTTGTTGTTGTGCCAGATCGCCGCGGCCATCGCGAGGATGCGCTGGGCGACGCGTACGGCGACGCCTTCGAAGGTCCGTCCGCCGTGTTGCTCCAGGTCGAGCTGGCCCTTGAGGGTGTCGTTGACCGACTCGATGAGCTGGCGGACCTTCTTGAGCATCGGCTCTCCGTAGCGGGCCTTCTCGCGTTTACGCGAGGGCCGCAGCAGTTCGACGCCCTGTTCGGCGAGGTCGGTTTCGAAGGGCTTGGAGGCAAATCCCTTGTCGGAGATGAGCACGATGCCCTCGCGCTCGGCAACCAGGCCAGCGTCGACCTCCAGCATCGCGGCCAGCACTTCGCGCTCACCGATCTTCGGGTTGGCCAGGGCCCACATGATGGGCATGCCGGTCGGGGTGCACACCAGGTACAACCGCAGGCCCCAGAAGAACCGCGAGTGCGAGGCGCAGTAGCCGTACCCTGCCCAGCCGGCCAGGTTCGAACGCTGCACGGTCGGACGCGACATCCCGCACGGCACCGGCGTGGAATCGGTGATCCAGTGGTTGTCGAACCAGAAGTCGCTGTCAATGGCCAGTTCCCGGATCATCCGCTTGACCAGCGGCAACGCCGCGCGCAGGCATTTGTTGTAGCCCGACTGCTGGGGCAGGTACGGGAACATGCCGGACAGATGCGTGCGGGCGAAGCGCAACCAGCGGGCCTCGGAGTGGTGGCCGAGCAGGGCCTGGGCCACCGCGAGACAGATGAGTTCGGAGTCGCTGAGCAGCAGTGGTCTGCCCATCCGGCGGTCTCCTCCGATCTCGTCGTCGATCTTCACATATAGTGCGGTCAGGAGGGTGTTCAGGTCTTGCGTCACAACATGATCTTGGGCGCCCTCTCTTCATGCCCGCTCACTGGCCCCCAGACATCGGACTTACTCGTCTAGGACGTATGCCCATGGCCCCCTCTTCGGAGGGGGCCTTTGTGTTAGGGAGGACGTGTGACGCACGATGAGACCAGCCCCATGGGCCGGGAGATGGCAAGGGATGGTTGCCATCATGCCCGGTTCCAGGAAGAGACGGGCGGCAGCGAGCCTCGGAGTTGACCGAACCAGGGGAGATGCACAAGATCGGTGTCAGAGTCGAGGCCGGGGGTTGCGTCCACTGTTGGCCAGGCAGAACCCCGCAGTGGGGGCATCAAGGATCCAAGGCGAACTGCTCGGTCTCGGCCATCGAGTCGGGGAGGGCACCGTACGCCCGATCCTGGTAGCGGCTGGGCTCGGCCCCGCACCACGCCGGGCGGCACCGACGTGGAGGCATTTGGTGACCTCCCAGGCCTCGAGGCTTCTGGCGTGTGACTTCCTGCATGTTGACACGGTGTTTCTGAAGCGTCTGTACGTCTTCTTCGTGATGGAGATCGAGACGCGCTGTGCGCACTGAGGTGCCACGGTGATTCCGGACAGTCGCCTTATGGGCGTAGCCTAAGCGGCTGCTTGGGATGAAAGGGACTCGTCGAGTACTTCCAGGGGTGG
>NZ_JBEYZF010000059.1:0-23920 GCF_040645915.1 Nonomuraea sp. NPDC046570
ACGCTCGGCGGAACTCCAGCGAGCCGAGCTCGTTGGCGTACAGATCCATCTGACTGCCTCCTTCCCGCTCGGACCAGGCGGCCCGAGGTGGTAGCGCGGCTGGCGGCCAAGCCCGCCAATCGCACGTCTTGGGGGTCTACGCAGCTTGCCTATGGACATCGATCTGTGTGGGTTGCACGTCGCTCAACCGGACCAGCAGTTCGCGGGCTATCGCGTGCGGAAGGCTGTAGTCATCGAACGTCAGGACGACGTTTCGTTCGGATGGGGTGATCGGTGCCAGGTAGGGCTGGAACACGTCCGCGCGTACCCCGTACAGAGAGCAGCGACCCACGGTGAAGACTTCGGCGTTGCGCCGCAGGTGCGGGCAGAAGGTGATCGCCGCGGGAATGCACGCCCGGCATGTCGGCGGCGCGTTGGTGTAGCCGTCGCCATAGTCGCCGTCGCCGGTGGACGACAGAAGCCACCAGATCCGGCCCGTGTCCCGATCGACCGCCGAACGCCCGCACACCTGGCACAGCCGCTTCTCCATGCACCGCCACTGCCGACGGGTGTTGACCGACTTGAAGTCCGGCCGCCCCGTGCGCTTCTGGTTCTGCCGAAGACGAAGCACACCGTGGCTGTAGTCACCCTTACTCGGCAAGGCGTCGTACCCCAACCGCAGCCCAGCCCAACTCTGCATCCACATCAGGCGGTGATGTCGCTCAACCTCCCCCGTGAACCCGATGACGAAGGGCACGCGAAAGCCAGTGGCCGCGGTCATGCCGCACCCGACCCGGAGGGGCGGCAGACCCCGTCGGCATCGATGACCCATCCGATGGTCGGACGCTTCTCCAAGATCCCGCACGCCTCAGCCAGAGCGATGTACCCGTCCATCCCCAAACCGGACTCACTGCGCGTCTCCACCACGCCACGCTTGAGCATCTGGGCGCGATACTCCTCACGCGACCAAATCGGCCTCGGCGCCGAGGCAGGTGTCGGGCCTGTCGCGTCCCGATCCTCAGGTGCGAGTTCACCGACGAACCACGCGCGCCCGCCAAGGGACGGTGTCTCTGCGGAGTGCATACATCGACGGTAGGAGCGGGCGATTCAGGGCCTCAATGAACTTGCACGAACTTGCACGGTCAGCCTCGAGCTGCGAGTGCTGCCGCGACCAAGGCACGTGCCCTTTTGCCGTACACGGCACCGGCCGCCAGTTCGGTGAAGCCCTTGATGTAGAGCGCGATCTCACGTGGTTGCGTGACAGTCACTCCGGCCGACAGCAGTTCTATGAATACTCGCTTGTCGTCGTAGATGGAAAAGTTCTCCATTGTCCATAGCTTGCGTGGGACGCTGGCAGGAATGATCCCGAGAGAGACCGACGGAAGGGACATGCCCTCCAAAAGCTGGCCAAGTTGTCCGGCCATCACGTCGTCATCAGCGATCCGATCGTGAAGGACGGACTCTTCCAGGATGATGGCGAACCGGTGGTCGCCTTCGTAGAGCAGGCGGCTTCGGGCTGCCCGTGCCGTGACCGCTTCCTCGATGTCGCGCAGAGCGTCGTGGAACTCGGCGAAGGCCGTCAGAACGGCCCGCATGTATCCGGGCGTCTGAAGGGGCCAGGGCATGAACTGCGAGCAGTAGAAGCGGAACAGGCGGGTTTCCTCGTACAGGGATACTCGCGTCTCTTGCAGGCGCTTCATGCCGCTGCGTTGCAGTCGCCTCCATTCGATATACATGCTGTCGGCGTCACGACTCGCGGCAATCAGATCGGTGGTTTCTCCCTCAGCGCCGCAGATCCGACACCAGGCGCGTATGTCGTTGTCGGACGGCAGAGTGCGGCCGTTGATGAGTCGAGAGCATTTGGATTCGTCCCAACCGGCCGCCTGGGCCAAAGCCCTGGCGGTGATGCCGGAGTCACGCAAGATCTCCCGAAGCCGCCTCCCGATGGCTAGGCGGGCCTGGTATGCACTGGAAGATGGTGATGTTGACATATGCGGAGATCAGGTAGGCCGGTACGCCGCGTGGTCGATGCCGCGCTCCCAAACAGCCTCGAACGCTGTCGCACAAAGCTTCACCACCGCAGGATCCTCGGAGAATTCGTAGCCGGTGGCCTCTCCGTCCCCGGAGTGGAGGCCGAAGCGCACAAGTTCCCCGTCGAACAGCCAGAAGTCATTGCCGGGTAGCGCTAGATCAGATGCTCTTTGGCGGGGCAGCCAGTGAACCAGTTCCCCGCCGGCGAGGTTGGCGTAGGGCGTAGCGGAGTGCTCATAGCGGATGTAGTCGCCAACGGGCTCGGAAACGATCCGAGCGCGCCGCACCACGACTCCTCGACCCACCGTTGCCCTGATCAGGTTGACCCAGGGAGCGTCGAAATCGGTCCGGTCGAACGACCTGCCTTCGCGCCAGGCGCGGAACCCGGGACTCGAATAGCCGTAGCCATCACGCATCTCTAGATGAATGGCTGAGCGCGTGCAGCGCGCCAGCAACTCATCCAACGTCGGGCTCGCGTTCACCGCACGCCTCCAGGAGGTATCCACGCATGTGTGCAGGAAGCCTAACGATCATTTCGTTAGGTGCCAGCGGGCTCCGTGCGACTACTTGGGCCAGCTCGGCTTGGTCCGTGACCACGACTCCCTGGACCACGAAACTTCCGTCTCTGTCATCGACCCAGACCGAGGGGCAGCCGCCGTGCTCACTTGTGCCGTCGATGCCGATGAACCTTAGCGCCATGGTCGCCCCCAGTGTTCGGACGTGCGCGGACTTGCACGTAAGCCTGAACGGCGGGTGCGGGACAGTCAAGCGGTAGCCGCCAGATCACGTCATCACGTGCCGGCACAACGTCAGCGCCGGTGCTGACACACCCACGATCAACCGGAACAACAAGAAGCCCCAGACTCCCGGCATATGCCGGGCTCCTGGGGCTTTGACTCCTGTCTAACCAGGTCAAACCTGGCGCGCCACGGAGCGTGGTGGACGATACTGGGATTGAACCAGTGACCTCTTCCGTGTCAGGGAAGCGCTCTCCCGCTGAGCTAATCGTCCGTGGAGCGGAAGACGGGATTCGAACCCGCGACCCTCACCTTGGCAAGGTGATGCTCTACCACTGAGCCACTTCCGCGCTGTCGCCGCCGATGGCGACGAAGAGAACTGTAGCGAATCCCGGCCGATGCCCCAAACCGAAGCCGCCCGTAAGGAGCTAACATCACATACGCCAGTTACCTAAAGCGGGAGACAACATGGGCGACAACGGAGTCGTGAACGTCGGGCCGGAGCCGTTGACCTTCGACGACGTGATTCGGGTGGCGCGGCACGGCGCCGCCGTACGGTTGAGCGACGACGCGATGGCCGCCGTCGCCGCCGCCCGCCAGCGGATCGACGAGCTCGCCGAGAGTCCAGTCCCGGCGTACGGCGTTTCCACCGGATTCGGCGCGCTGGCCACCCGGCACATCGATCCGGCGCTGCGCGCCCAGCTCCAGCGGTCGCTGGTGCGCTCGCACGCGGCGGGCTCGGGGCCGGAGGTCGAGACCGAGGTGGTGCGCGCGCTGATGCTGCTGCGCCTGCACACGCTGGCCACGGGGCACACCGGGGTGCGGCCGACGACCGCCAAGACGCTCGCGGCGGTGCTCAACGCGCACATCACGCCGGTGATCCACGAGTACGGCAGCCTCGGCTGCTCAGGCGACCTGGCCCCGCTGGCGCACGTCGCGCTGACGCTGATGGGCGAGGGCGTCGTCCGGGACGCGGACGGGAACCTCGTCGACGGCGGCGAGGCGCTCAAGCGGGCCGGGATCGAGCCGGTCGAGCTGGCCGCCAAGGAGGGCCTGGCCCTCATCAACGGCACCGACGGCATGCTCGGCATGCTGATCATGGCCATCGACGACCTCACCAGGCTGCTCAGGACCGCCGACGTGAGCGCCGCGATGAGCGTCGAGGCGCTGCTCGGCACCGACGCGGTGTTCGCCCCCGAGTTGCAGGCCCTGCGCCCGCAGCCCGGCCAGGCCCTCGCCGCCGCCAACATGGTGCGCGTGCTGAAGGACTCGGGCATCATGGCCAGCCACCGCGACCCGAACGCCTGCACCCGCGTCCAGGACGCCTACTCCCTGCGCTGCGCCCCCCAGGTCGCCGGAGCGGCCCGCGACACTGTGGCGCACGCGAGCAACGTGGCCCGCTGGGAGCTGGCCAGCGCCGTCGACAACCCGGCCGTGCTCGCCGACGGGCGGGTGGAGTCCAACGGCAACTTCCACGGCGCCCCCGTGGCGTACGCGCTGGACTTCCTGGCCATCGTCACCGCCGACGTGGCCTCGATGTCGGAGCGGCGTACCGACCGGTTCCTGGACGTGGCGCGCAACCACGGCCTGCCCGCCTTCCTCGCCGACGACCCCGGGGTGGACTCCGGGCACATGATCGCGCAGTACACCCAGGCGGCGATCGTCTCCGAGCTCAAGCGCCTGGCCGTACCCGCCAGCGTCGACTCGATCCCGAGTTCGGCGATGCAGGAGGACCACGTGTCCATGGGCTGGTCGGCCGCGCGCAAGCTGCGCCGCTCCGTGGACGGGCTGACCCGGGTGCTGGCGATCGAGGTGCTGACCGCCGCCCGCGCGATCGACCTGCGCGCCCCGCTGGAGCCCGCCCCGGCCACCGGCGCGGTCGTCCGCGCCCTGCGCGAGAGCGTCCCCGGCCCCGGCCCCGACCGCTTCCTGGCCCCCGAGATCGAGACCGTGGTCCGCATGGTGGCCGACGGCTCGGTCCTGTCCGCCGCGGAGTCCGCGACCGGCCCGCTGTCCTGAGCCGGCACCGGGGTCCGGTACGGCAGGCGCCCCCCGGACCCCGGCCCCTCAGGACCGGAGGCTGACGATCAGGTCGACCTCCAGCAGCAGGCCCGGCATGAAGAGCCGGGACACCTCCACGGTCGTGCTCGCGGGCGGCGTGCCCGTGATGTGGCGGCGGCGGACCGCGCCGTACGCCTCCCGCTGCGACATATCCGTCATGTAGCTCCTGATGAACGCGATGTCGGCGAAGGTCGCCCCCTGATCGGCCAGGATCTTCCCGATGTTGGCGAACACGTACTCGGCCTGCGCCGTCATGTCGCCCTCGCCCACCAGCTTCCCGTCGTCGTCGAAGGCTGCCTGCCCGGAGACGTACAGGGTGTCCCCGGCCCGCACCGCGTGCGAGTACATCCCATTGGTGGCGGGCACGGTCGGCGGGTTGACCGGCGTCACCCGGGGCCGGGCGGCGGCCGTGACGTGCTCGGCGATCGCGGTGAGGTCGCGGTCGCCCAGCCCGCCGCGTTCCGCGTCGTCCAGGCGGGCGCGGGCGGCGGCGGCGAGGGTGGCGTCCGGCCAGGCGGCCAGGCGGAGGTCCTTGGCGGCCAGGCCGAGCGCGTAGCGGGTCTCCTGGGCGGGGGTGCGCAGCCGTTCGGCCAGCGCGCCCAGCGGGGTCCCGGCCAGCACCTCCGCCAGGGCGGCGCGGTCCACGCCGTGCGCGGCGCCGTACGCGAAGGTCTCGGCGAGCAGGACCTGCGCCGGCACCAGCGCGTTCATCACGGCCAGCTTCAGCGCCGCGCCCGCGCCCAGCGGCCCGGCCTCCCGTACCGTGCCGAAGACCGACAGCACCTCGCGGCAGCGGGAGAGGTCGCCTCCGGCCAGGATCGTCAGGGTGCCCTCCGCGGCGGGCCCGACGCTGCCCAGCACGGGCGCGTCCACCAGTTCGACCTCCGCGGGCAGTGTCCGGCGCAACGCCGCCACCGCCTCGGGCCCGATCGTGGACATCTCCACCACCGTCGCCCCGGGGCGCAACCCCGGCAGCGCGGCGGTGAGCACCTCCATCACCGCCGCGGGGTCGCGCAGCATCGTGATGACGAGCTCCGCGTCCCGTACCGCCTCGGCCGGGGTCGTCGAAGTACCGCGCCGCCACACCGTCACGTCGTGCCCGGCCCGCACGAGCCGCCGGGCCATGGGGACGCCCATGCGTCCCTGTCCAAGAAATGCGATCACGTCCTGAGTCAAACCGATCTCAAGCCATTCCACCAACGACTAGACGGCATAGCAGCCATGCGTCCAGCGCATAGGCTCGGGCGCATGGAGACCAGCGATCTGCGGCTGTTCGACGAGGTGGCCAGGGAGGGTTCCTTCACCGCCGCCGCCGAGCTGCTCGGCTACACCCAGTCCTCCGTCTCGCGGCGGATCGCGGCGCTCGAACGCGCCGCCGGAGGCCCGCTCTTCGAGCGCCTCGCCCGAGGGGTACGGCTCACACCCGCCGGAGTGGCCCTGCACCGGCACGCCGCCGCCGTCCTGGAGCGCCTCGGCCGGGCAGGGGAGGAACTGGCCGCCATCCACGGCGGCAGCGGCGGCACCCTGCGCGTGGGCGCCTTCGCCACCGCCAACGTCTCCCTGGTGCCGCAGGCGATGAAGGAGTTCGCCCGGCTGCGGCCCGGCGTCGAGCTGCGCCTGGTCGAGGGGCTGACCGGACGGCTGATGGAACGGCTGCAGGCGGGCGCCATCGACGTCGCGGTGATCAGCGACTACCCCTCGGGGCTGCCCGCCGCCGCCGAGACCGTGCTGCTGCGCGAGGACCGGCTGTTCGTCGCCCTGCCGTCGGGCCACCGGCTGGCCGCCCGCGACAGCGTCGACCTGCGCGACCTGGCGGAGGAGAGCTGGATCGAGGCCGCGCCGCGCGGGCAGCCCACGCTGCTCGCCGCCGCCTGCGCCAGGGCCGGGTTCACGCCGCGCGGCGGGCTCAGGGTGGCCGAGTGGGCGGGGAAGTTCGGGTTCGTCGCGGCCGGGCTCGGGGTGACGCTGGTGCCCGAGCTGGCGGCCGGGGCCGTACCGGCTGACCTGGTGCTTCGTCCGCTCAGCGACCTGGCGCCGAGTAGGAAGGTCTACGCGGCGCTGCCCGAGGTACCGCTGCCGGCCGCGCTGACGTTCGTCGGACTCCTGGGACAATAGGGATGTGCATGATGGTTTCGCTCACGTAGGGGGGCTTCTGGCGACAGGGCTCCGCGATCTCACAACCGACCTGGCCGTGCTCGACGGCACCGGCTGGTGGGCGGTCGTGGTCGACTACGAGGGTAAGGTGACCTGCGCCCGCTTCGCCGACGTACGGCCCGCGCCGCTGCCCCCGCCCGCGCGCCCCTGGACCGGCCCCCGCCCGGACGAGTGGCGCACCTCGCTCGACCAGGCCGCCTACGAGTCGGGCGTCCGGCGCATCCGCGACTACATCGAGCAGGGCGAGGTCTACCAGGCCAACCTGTGCCGCGTCATGTCCGCGCCGCTGAGCCCGGACGCCGACCCGCTGGCGCTGGCCGGGCTGCTGGCGCGGGGCAATCCCGCCCCCTACTCGGCCGTGGTGAGCGTGCCGGGGCTGAGCGTGGTGTCCGCCTCGCCCGAGCTGTACCTGTCGCGGGCCGGTGACGTGGTCGAATCGCAGCCGATCAAGGGCACCGCGGTGACCGCGGACGACCTGCTGGAGAAGGACTACGCCGAGAACGTCATGATCGTCGACCTGGTCCGCAACGACCTCGGCCGGGTCGCCGAGGTCGGCTCCGTGACCGTTCCCGCGCTGTGCCGGGTCGAGGAGCACCCCGGGCTGGTCCACCTCGTCTCCACTGTCAGGGCCCGGCTCGGACCGGGAGTCGGCTGGCCGGAGCTCTTCGCGGCGACCTTTCCTCCCGGTTCTGTGACCGGTGCCCCGAAATCTTCAGCATTGCGGATCATCAATGAACTCGAACCCGAGCCGCGCGGGCCGTACTGTGGGGCCGTGGGCTGGGTCGACGCCGACCGGCGCACCGCGGCGCTGGCCGTGGGCATCCGCACGTTCTGGACCTCCCATCGGGAGATCCACTTCGGCACCGGAGCGGGCATCACCTGGGGCAGCGACCCCGGACGCGAATGGCGCGAGACGGAGCTGAAGGCGTCCCGGCTCATCACTTTGGCATCTTCAGGAGGCACTTGATGAACGTTCCCGTGTGGGTCAACGGGGAGCTGTACGACCCGGCGCAGGCCAGCGTCTCGGTGTTCGACCACGGGCTGATGGTCGGCGACGGCGTGTTCGAGACCGTGAAGGTCGTGGCGGGCCACTCCTTCGCCCTCACCCGCCACCTCGACCGGCTCAAGCTGTCCGCGCAGCGGATGGACCTGCCCGAACCCGACGTCGAGGCGATCGCCGACGGCGTGCGCCGCTGCCTGGCCGAGGCGCCCGGCTGGCCGCTCGGGCGCATCCGGATCACCTACACCAGCGGCCCGGGCCCGCTCGGCTCCGACCGCGGCGACCAGGGCACCACCAGCGTGGTGATCGTCGGCGAGCAGAAGCCGTTCCCGCTCACCGCCGACGTCACCGTGGTCCCGTGGCCGCGCAACGAGCGCGGCGCGCTGTCCGGCGTCAAGAGCACCTCCTACGGCGACAACGCCAAGGCCCTGGCGTACGCCAAGGCGCGCGGCGGCGGCGAGGCGATCTTCGGCAACCTCGCGGGCGACCTGTGCGAGGGCACCGGGTCCAACATCTTCATCGTCCGCGACGGCCGGCTGCTGACCCCGACCCTGGCCTCCGGCTGCCTGGCCGGGGTGACCCGGGCCCTGGTGCTGGAGTGGTGCGGCGGCGACGAGGCCGACGTGCCGCTGCGGGCGCTGTACGAGGCGGAGGAGGCCTTCCTCACCTCCACCACCCGCGACGTCCAGCCGATCAGGCTCGTCGACGGCCAGGTGCTGCCCGCCGCCCCCGGCCCGATCACCGCCAAGGCCATGGAGGTCTTCGCCGAACGCGCCGCGCTGGACGCCGACCCGCGCTGACCCCCGGGCATGCCCGCCGACGGCGAGCGGGCCGCGGTCAGGCTCATGCGCAGGGGGATCGGCTGATCCCCGGCTCATGAACCGACCGCGGCCCGCTCTTCGGCGCCACGGGGTCAGGACGCGCTGTGCGCCGCGATGGTCTTGTCGATCCAGGTGCGGTAGTGGGTGACGTCGGTCCAGATGCCGACTCCTGGCTTGCCGTCGGGGCCGGTGGAGCAGCCCGCGCTGCCGTCCTCGCGCGGCTCCATGTCGTCGCCGTCGCGGGAGGTGACGCCGATCAGCTCCCAGCGGCCGTTCACACTGCGGAGCTGAGGTCCGCCGGAGTCGCCGTTGCACGCACTGGCCGCGCGGCCGGAGCGTTCGCCGGAGCACACCTCGGCGCCTCCGACGAGGCCGACACACCGGTTGTCGGGCACGCGTACGGTGTCGAGTTCCCGCAGGGGCCCCGCGTCGTTCGTGCAGGCGGGGTTCCGGTCGTCCTCGCAGGCCAGGCCCCAGCCGATGATCCGGCTCGGCTCGCCTACCGGGCCGGGACCATCCGCGATGCGGATGGGCTCCAGATCTACCTTCCGGTCCAGCTGGACCAGGGTGATGTCGCCCACGAGGTCGCTGTTTCGGTCACCCCACGCGGGATGGGTGACGACACGCTTGACGCCGGCGAGGACTCCCCCCTTGGCGCGATCGGGGGAGCCGACCCGTACCTTGGTCTTGCCGGGCTTCATGAGGTCTTCGCAGTGGGCGGCGGTGACCGCCCAGTCCTGGGCGATGAGGGCGCCCCCGCAGTGGTCCCCGGGGTCTTTCCCAAACTGGAAGGAGACCATGAACGGGTACGACTCCGTGGCTACTCTTCCGCCGATGATGGCCGGGTGGCCTGGGCTCGCGGAGGCTGCCCGGGGAAAGGCGGCCGCGGTGGTCAGGGCCAGCCCGATGGCCATGAGGATGACGAGCACCGCTGATCGTCTGCCTGTTTTGAACACATCACTTCCATCGGTTCAGAGGTGCGGCTGCGGGAGACACCTTCGACTACGTTTCCTCGGCGGGGGGCTAACAACGCACCGGCCCGCACCGTGAACTCCTGAAGCCGAGCCCGCAGGGAAGGGGGGCACAAGGCTGGTCAGAAGCTCGCTCTTCGACTCGCCAGCCCACACTACCTGCGGTTTTGGGTGCCATCGACGCCACCGAGCCCGTCTCGAATTCAGTCACCGATTGTGGAGGAATGAATACCTGGCGTGCTTGAGGTGGCGTCCTCGCCTGCCTATGTTGGCTCCAGAGGTGCCCTCACCGATCGGCGCCCAGCAGAGGAAAGAGTCACCATGTGGGACAGCGTGCGGTCCTTCTGGCACCCCTTCAACGAGCCGCTCGAGTCGCGCGAGCACAACATGTACCTCGACATCAAGGGCTTGGTGAGCACCGGCGTCGGCAACCTGATCGACGCGACCGCGACGCCGCTCACGCCTCCGACGCCGGACGAGCGGGCCAGGTCCCTGGCGATGGCCGGCGAGCTGAACTGGCTGAACCCCGACGGGAACACGGCGAGCCCCGACGAGGTGGCCGCGGAGTGGGACATGGTGAAGAGCCGGATGGACCTGGCGCCCCGAGGTGGGGGAACCTTCCGGAGCATCACGACCCTGAAGATCTCCGATGACGAGATCGACCGCTTCGTCTCGCTGAAGCTCCTCCAGTTCGAGGCCCACCTCAAGAGCCGTCCGGAGTTCGCGGACTTCGACTCCTGGCCCGCCGACGCCCAGCTGGGCCTGCTCAGCATGGCGTGGGGCATGGGGCCGGCGTTCCGATTCCCGAAGTTCCAGGCGTTCGTGGCGGCGGGCGACTTCGACGGCGCCGCCGGCGAGTGCCGCTTCAACCCGGAGATCGGCACCATCGTCACCCGCAACGACCTCGACCAGCAGTGCTTCGCCAACGCGGCCCGGGTGGTCGGCGAAGGACTCGACCCGTCGGTGCTGCTGATCGCGGGAGGCGGCTGAGTCGTCCCCCGGTGGTGGAAGCAGGCCGGGGGACGGAGCGCTAGTAGATCTTCTGGGTCTGGACGTTGAAGTCGGGCATCTTGACCTGCTTGGCGGGGTTCGTCAGCGGGTCGTCGATCTCGATCACGTCCAGGCCCTCCAGGATGTCGCTGGAGTAGATGTAGCCGTTGTAGTAGTACGCCGACCAGGACCCGGCGATCGGGGATCCGGCGGTCGACGGGCCGCGCTCGAAGAAGCCGATCTCCTTGGGCGCGTCGGAGTCGGTGAAGTCCCAGATCGACACGCCGCCCTGGTACCACGCCTGGACCATGATGTCCTTGCCCTTGACCGGGATCAGCGAGCCGTTGTGGGCCACGCAGTTCTCGGCCGGCGTCTGCTCGCGCGGGATCTTGAAGTACGCGCGCCGCTCCAGCCTGTTGTTCACGATGTCGTAGATCGCGTTGGCGCCCTTGGTCGCCGGCGTCTTGCTGTCGCACGTCGGCATGCTGCCGCCGCCCAGCTCGTCGCCGAACACGACCTTGGTGGCGTCGTTGTTGAACGTCGCCGAATGCCAGATCTGGAAGTTCTCGGTGTCCCTGATCTGCTGCAGGACCTTCGGCTCCAGCGGGTCGGAGATGTCCAGCAGGACGCCGTCGCCGAAGCAGGCCGCCGCGGCCAGGTTCTTCTCCGGGAACGCGGTGATGTCGTGGCAGCCGGCCGCGAAGTCACCCGACGCCTGCCCCTGGGGGAAGATGTCGGGCGAGGCCACGACCTTGGCGCTCTTCGGGTCCTTCACCGGCACCTCGACGACCTGGATCATCTCGTGCGGCGGGGCGCAGCTCGCCGAGTCGGGCTCGGGACCGGGCGAGGAGACGTAGACGTACAGCGTGTCCGGGTTCTTGCCCGGCACCATCGTGTGGGTGTGCGAGCCGCAGCTGGTGCGCACCGAGGAGATGTACTTCGGGTTCTTCTTGTCGCTGACGTCGAAGATCCGCAGGCCCTCCCACGCGCTGGAGTCCTGGCCGCCCGCGGGCTTGGACTGGCAGGTCTCGTCCGAGCGCGCCTCGTCGATCGACAGGATCACCAGGTCGCCGTAGATCGAGATGTCGTTCTGCTGCGACTCGCAGGCGACCTGGCTCACCACCTGGGGCTTGGCCGGGTCGCTGATGTCGTAGATCGAGAAACCGCCGAAGTTGCCCACATAGGCGTAGTCGCCCTGGAAGGCCAGGTCGGAGTTCCAGGCCATGTCCCCGTTGAGCGGCGCGGTGCGCGGCGCGGTGGTCACCAGCTTGACGTTGTCACTGGTGCTGACATCACCCTGTGGCTGGGCGGGCGCGGCCTCCGACGTCTGCGGCGGCGGGGGCTCGGCCGCTCGCTGGGGTTCGCGCGGTGTCGCACCGCAGGCCGACACCAGCAGCAGTGCCGCCACGGCGACCGCCCCACCCAGCTTCACAGAGATCACATGCGCCCCCATAGAGTTCGTAGCTCAGTATGGAAGCTATGTCAGGACCGTTTGGAGTGCGTGGGGTTATTGTCACAGTTCTGCTGACATTTGCGCTTATCTCCTGTGCAGCCGCCCCCACCTCCCCGGCGGCGGTGGGCACGGGCGCGCCGGTGATCGTCCCCGACGGCCCAGGCGCTCCCGGCCGTACGGCGAAGCCCGGCGAGCGGCTTCCGGGCCGCGCCGTCGACCCCGTGGCGGCGGACGTGCGGTTCGCCGAGGGGATGATCCCGCATCACCGGCAGGCGCTGGAGATGACCGCGATGGTGGAGGCGCGCACCACCTCGGCGGAGATCAGGACGGTGGCGGGCAACATCGCGCTGACGCAGCAGCCGGAGATCAAGGCGATGTCCGACTGGCTGACCGGGCTGGGGCGTGCCGTACCCGGGGGGCACTCGGCGCACGCCCCGGGAGCCTACGGGATGGCCTCGCTGGAGGAGCTGAACCGGCTGCGGGCGGCCCGAGGCGAGGCGTTCGATCGGCTGTTCCTGGAGTTGATGATCAGACATCACCAGGGCGCCATGAAGATGGCCGGGGAGCAGCTCGGGGCAGGGCGGGACCTGCGGATGCGGCTCATGGCCAAGGACGTGTACACCGGGCAGGGGATCGAGGTGGCAAGGATGCGGCGGCTGCTGGGGTAGCCGCGTATCGGGGGTTGGGGATGTCTCAGGAAGGCCAGAGCATGTTGGTCAGCTCGGAGTCCAAGTCCATGAAGTCGGTCTCACGCCCTGCCGGCACCAGTTCGTAGGTGCGGTGCAGGAACTCCGTGAGAGGAGCGAGCGGGACTTCGAAGAGCGCCTGTCCGAACGGTGACGTCAGGCTGATGTGAAGGGTGCGCTCGCCGTCGGCGCGTGCGGGCCAGACCTGCACGTCACCGTCGCCGACACGCCTCACGATGCCAACAGTCAGCAGTTCACGGGCGAAGATCCACTCGACCGGTTCGTCGTTCCCCACGTGGAAAGCCATACGGATGGCGTACGGGTCGTCGGCTGTGTAGTTGAGCCCGGCGAGCAGGGGGACGGTGGTACGGTCGGGGACCACAAGCCGAAGGCCAAGCTCGGCAGAGACGGTGGTGCTGTTCATCGTCAGCCAAACCTTTTCGTCGTACGGTCCCCTCTTCGGGGCTTTCACTGCTCAGACGGACCTCGTCCGCAGCTATGACGCGGAACGAAGAAACCTGTAGGAAAGATTCCGCCTCCGGGCCCTTCTGTAACGCACATCACAGCTGGACATTCGGGCATCTACCTGGCTAAACATCATCTTTCGGGTCAAGTTTGCGAGGGTTTTGCGAGTTGCTGGCCCCCTCCCGGCGCGCCCAGGGCCACCTCGCGGGTGTATGAGCTCTCCGGAACACGACGATGGTATGCCAACGAGCTACCACGCTGGCGGGCAACCTCCACCTTTGCCTCGTATCGTCCTCCCCGTCGTGCCACTTCGCCAGTGCTCCCGGAGTGCGGTATGGTTTTCCCCGTCAGGCACCGCAAGGCAGCCGGGCAGGGCGGGCGATTAGCTCAGCGGGAGAGCGCTTCGTTCACACCGAAGAGGTCACTGGTTCGATCCCAGTATCGCCCACCAGCAGGTCGGAGGCCGTTTCCCACTCGGGAGACGGCCTCTCGCCATGTCCGGGGACGTCCGATTTTGGGAGCGAAGTGGGAATGGATCTCTAAACCCGCTCCCACGGGCCCTCCGCCCACCGATCGCCCGATCCCCACCGGACTCCGGCACCTTCGGCCGCCGAATCCCGGGGAGGGCGGAGGACTCGGCAACCTGGACATGACTTGCCGTGCTGGGCGACGAAGCCCATGGGAGCCCCTGGCGGGAGTCTGGGCGGCAAAGCTATGCCTAGGAAATCGCGCCCGGCTCCGCAGCGATGCGGACGCCCGCCGACGGCGGCTCATGCCGCCCGCTTAGATCCGGTCCACGCGCTCGCCGACGTGAAAGCTAAGCGGGTGGATCGTGGAGCGGGTGCGCCGAATGGAATGAGCCGCCCCCCACCAAGGGGTGTGTCACGAGGGCAGCCAGGAAGGCCACCACGGCAGGACGCATCCGGGTGGCGTTCCCTCGGTGGCGATGTCATGGAGGATCAGCGCCACCGGCCCGGCGGCTGACCCGGCGATGGCCAGAGCGAACAGGATGGGCTCCAGCCATCCGCGAGCCCTTACCCAGGGCAGCCGGGCCAGCAGCAAGAAGACCAGAGAAAACACCGCCGACAGCACCGAGACGATCGGGAAGAGGACGATCCTGCTCGACATCCATAACAAGCCTGCGAACTTTTCCCCCATACTCAGGTCGCCGACGCAATAGACCTTGATGTGTGCCACCAGGCGGATATCGAGAAGGGTGCCGAATATCGCGAATGCGATGGCGATATCCACCGGAAAAGCGAATGCGAACGCCCATCGCGCATCGCCGGCCCGCGTCGTTCTCCGTTCAGGCATGACGCAAGCAAAGCAGGCGCACATGGCCGCACCGCGCAGCCCTTGTAAGAACTCGGTGCAGATCCTCCGCGATCCCCCCGATATTGGGGTATGGCGTGGCTCAGCCGGCCGAGCGCCAAGCAGCCGGGGAGCGCCTCCATGCCTGTGCCGGCTCCAGACCTTATCTTCGGCTCCACTCGTCACTACCGCCTACCTGATCGCTCCTCGGCCGGGGAAGACGCCTCCCACGGCGGTGACGGAGCGACACCCCGCCACCCGGCTCGCGCGCTTAGCCGCGACGATCTCTTGACCCCAATTCAAGAGCCTGTATACCCTCGCAGCCACAGAGCCGAGCGCTCCGGCGACGGTAAGCAAGGGCACCGTGCGAGTCCCGCCCCGCCGAACCCTGAGCGCTTCGAGTAAGGACTGATCGATGAACGACATCTCGACGCCGGCCGGCCCGTGCCCGGCCGTATCACCTGCGCGAAAGCACACCCTCCATCGAGTGCGCGGTGCCGCGCTCGGGGCGAGGCAGGCTGGTGCGCTCACCGGCGCCTGCCGCCTCCACGGCATCGACGCCGAGGCGATCAGCTCGGGGAGCGAGCGGTGAGGGCCGTCCGCTTCCGGGGTGCCGGTGGCCCGGAGACCCTGCTCGTCGAGGAGTTCCCGGACCCCGTTCCCTCCGCTGGCCAGGTCCTGATCGATGTCGCGGGGGCGGGCCTGAACCGGGCCGACTCCGTGCAGCGCCAGGGGCGGTACAACCTGCCACCCGACGCCACGGACATCTTCGGGATGGAGGTGTCCGGGACCGTCGCCGCCGTCGGGCCGGGCGTCACGGAGTACGCCGTCGGTGATCCGGTCATGGCACTGCTGACGTCCGGCGGTTACGCCACGAAGGTCGCGGTGGATGTCCGGCATGTGCTCGCCGTCCCGCGAGGCTTCGAACTGCTCCCGGCCGCCGGAGTTCCGGAGGTGGCCGCGACGCTGGTCGCCAACATCTGTATGGCCGGACGGTTCCGCTCCGGCGAGACCGTGCTGATCCACGGAGCCACCGGGGGCATCGGGGCCGTCGGAATCCAGCTGGTGAAGGCGCTCGGCGGCCGGGTGGCCGTCACCGCGTCGACGGCGGCGAAGCTCGCGGCGGCCCGTGAGCTGGGCGCCGACATCCTCATCGACTACACGCGGGACGATTTCGCTGAGCGGATGGCGGAGGCCGGCGGCGCGGACCTCATCCTGGACACCGTCGGCGGGCCGTACCTGGAGCGGAATCTGCGGGCGCTGGCCTTGTTCGGGCGGATCGTGACCATCGGGTTGCAGGGGGGCCGTGAAGGCGAGTTGAACTTCGCGTTGCTCATGAAGAAGAAGGCGTCGGTCACCGGCACGCTGCTGCGGGACAGGACCGCCGAACAGAAGGCGGAGATCATGCGCGAGACGGCGCGGCTGGTGATCCCGTTGCTGGAGTCGGGGGCGATCCGGTTGCCCGTCGATCGCGTCTTCCCGCTGTCCGATGTCGCCTCCGCGCACCGGTACTTCGACAGCAAGTCACACGTCGGCAAGGTGCTGCTGGACTGCCGGCAGTAGCGCCGCACCGAAGTCGCCGTACCCCAAGGGTTCCCGGCGCACTGCTCGATGGTGCGCCGGACCGCGATTCGGCTCGGCGCGACGCGGTGCGGGCAGGTTCAGCGGCCGGCGGAGGCGCCGGCCTCGGGGCTCCGGCCTGATCGGCCGCGCCGGTCCGGACCTCTCCGGTTCTCGAAAGGACATCCATGCCCATCGACGACACGACGCGCGCCGTGCAGAGCACGTCGCGCTCCACCGAAGTCCGCAAAGTGGTGCTCTCCAGCTACCTCGGCAGCCTTCTCGAATATTACGACTTCCTGCTGTACGGGACCGCCTCCGCCCTCGTGTTCGGCCCGGTGTTCTTCTCCGGGATGTCCAGTGCCGCCGGGACCGTGGCGGCGTTCGGCACCTTCGCCGCGGGATATCTCGCCCGGCCGCTGGGCGGTGTGCTCTTCGGCCACCTCGGCGACCGGGTCGGCCGCAAGTCGATGCTGGTGCTGTCCCTGGTGTTGATGGGAACCGCCTCGATCCTGATCGGCCTGGTGCCCTCGTCGACGTCGATCGGCTCCTGGGCCCCGGTGCTGCTGGTGTTCTTACGGGTGGTGCAGGGAATCGCGCTCGGCGGAGAATGGGGCGGCGCCGTGCTCATGTCGCTGGAGCATGCCGAAGGCAAGTCGAGAGGATTCATCGGGGCGTTCACCTATATCGGCGCACCGAGCGGGGCTCTGCTCGGCACCCTCGCCATGGCCGTGGTGTCGCAGTTGCCGGAAGCCGACTTCCTGCAATGGGGGTGGCGAATCCCGTTCCTGCTGTCCGCCGTCATGCTCGCGATCGGTCTGTACGTCCGGTCCTCGGTGAGCGAGAGCCCGGTGTTTCTCGCGGCCGCCGAACGGGCCGCCGCGGAGGCGAAGGAGGGCAGGCGTAGTGCCCCGCCCGTGCTCGAGGTCCTCGGTCGCTGGCGAGTCGTGCTGTCGGTGGGCCTGGCCGGATTCGCGGGCTTCGCCGTACAGACGATGTTCGCGACGTTCGCCATCACCTATGCCGTCGGCAACGGCGGCGACAGGTCCACCATCCTCGCAGCCCATTCGCTGAGTTATGTCTTCGCGATCGTCTTCGGGCTGGTTTTCGCGCGCCTGTCCGATTCGGTGGGGCGGCGTCCGGTGATGATCGGTGGGCTCGTCGGCATCATGGTGCTGACCTTCCCCTTGTTCGCGCTGCTTGAGCGGGGGACGTTCATGTCCGCCCTGGTCGCCTTCAGCCTGTTCGTCATCTGCACGGCGGCCAACCACGGCACGCTGCCGGCGTACATCACCGAACGGTTCGGCACGCGCACCCGCTACACCGGATCGTCGCTCGGATACCAGCTGGCGACTCTGCTCGGTGGCGGCCTCACCCCGCTGGTCCTGGCCTCGCTCTTCGCCTCGTCCGGCGGCTCGATCATTCCGATCGGGGTGTTCGTGATCGGCTTGTGCCTGGTCAGCGTGGTCGCCATCGCCCTGTCGGGAGAGAGCAAGGACAACGACCTGGTCACCGTGTAGTACGCCGGTGGTCAGGGGTGACGCGTGACCGGGTGGCCGTCGAGTACGGATTCCAGGAGGAAGCGCATCATGTCGTGGCCGCGCCGGGTGAGGGGCGCGCCGACGTTGAAGCCCTCGAAGAGGGTGATCGCGGTGTCGGCGACGAGGTCCCGGTCAAGGCCGGGGCGGTCGCTCTCGTCCACCAGCTCGTGCACGAGCCGCCGGATCCAGTCGAGGAAGCGGTCGTGGGCGGCGGCCACCTCGGGGGAGTGCAGCAGGCGTTCGTGCATCGCTATGTGCAACGGACGGAACACCCGCATATCCGCCAGTCCGCGCACCAGGTGGGTCATCGCGTCGGCATCGGAATGCTCCTCCTCCAGCGCCTTGATCTCCCTGGCCAGCATCCGGTCCATGACGGCGGCGAAGATGTGGTCCTTGGAGGGGAAGTACCAGTAGACGTTGGCCCGGGCGACACCGGCGGCCGAGCTGATGTCGGCCATCGTGGCGCCGTCATAACCGCGGCTCAGGAACAGCTCGGTCGCTGCCGCCAGCAACTCGCCGGTCCGCTCCTCGCGCGGCACGGTTTGGCGGTTCTTCGGCACCTCGGCTCCCATCGCCGGTCACGCGTACCCGTCGGCTCCGCCGCGAGTCTATCGCGCCAGAACGCCGATCAAGCCACCCCATTCTCTTGACCTAGATTCAAGAGAATGCCTAATCTGAGAGCAACGCATGCTGTTCAAAACCCGCACCCGCGCCATCGCGAGCGGGAAAAGCGAATTGATAAACCGAGACGCGATGAACACCTTTCCGTCAGGGCTCGGTCGCTCATCCAAGGAGTTCCTATGAAGACGGACGTACTCGTGGTCGGCGGCGGCCCCGTCGGCCTGGGCGCGGCCATCGCGCTCGGCCGGGCCGGGGTGCGGACCGTGCTCGTCGAACGCCGGACGTCGACCGCCTACCACCCTCGTGGACATGTGGTCAACGCCCGTACCCTTGAGATCTTCCGCCAGTGGGAGATCGCCGAGGAGGTCCGGCGGGCCGGGCTGCCCCACGAGCGCAACCGCGGCAGCGCGTTCGTCACGCGCATGTCGAAGCCCGCCATCGGGACCATCGTGCTGCACGGCGACTCCCCGGAACGCGACGCCGTCGTCGAGGGGTACAGCCCGTACCCGAAGATCTCCTGCCCGCAGGATGTGCTGGAGCCGATCCTCAAGCGCAACGCCGAGGCGACCGCGGGCGTGGACGTCCGGTTCGGGGTACGGGTCACCGACCTGCACGACACCGGGGACGGTGTCCAGGTCACCGTCGCCGACGGGGACGGCGACGAGGAACCGATCCACGCGCGTTACGTCGTCGCGGCTGACGGCGCCCGCAGCTTCGTCCGCGAACAACTGGGCATCGAGATGACCGGCGTGGGCCGGATGGGCAACCAGATGGGCGTCTACTTCCACGCCGATCTGTGGAAGTACGTCGAGGACCGGCCGTACCTGCTGTGGTGGGTGTACAACGCGGACACCACGGGCGTGCTCACCGCGCTCGACGGGCGCTACCGGTGGACCTACAACTTCGCCTACGACCCGGCCGTCGATCCCCCCGGCGATTTCACCCCGCAGCGCTGCACCGACCTGATCCGCGCCGCCGTCGGCGACCCCTCACTGGAGATCGACATCCGCAGCGCGAACCCCTGGTACATGCAGGCGCGGATCGCCGACACGATGCGCCGGGGCAACGTGTTCCTGGCGGGCGATGCCGCCCACCCGCTCCCGCCGACCGGTGGGCAGGGCATGAACACCGGCATGGCCGACGTGCACAACCTCGCCTGGAAACTCGCCCTGGTGCTGCGCGGCGAGGCCGGCGAGAGCCTGCTCGAGTCCTACGACGAGGAACGCCTGCCCACGGCCCTGTTCAACATCGAGCAGAGCGTCACCAACGCCCGGTCGATGGCCGACTCCGGCCTGGGCGGAGTCCTGAAGAACGACGAGGAACTGAGCGGCACCATCGAGTCGAGGGACGAGGCCGGCCTCGCGGACATCCGCGCGGCGATCGCCCGGCAGCGGGACCATTTCGAGTACCACGGGCAGGTGTTCGGCGTCACCTACCGATCGAGCGTGATCATCCCGGACGGCGCGCCGACCCCGCCGATGACGATCGGCACCTACCAGCCGAGCGCGCACCCGGGAGCGCGGGCACCCCACCTGTGGCTCGACGCGGCCCGCACCCGATCCGTGCTCGACCTGTTCACCTGCGCCACCTTCACCCTGCTGACCACCGCCACCGCCCGCGACTTCTGGACCGAGACGGTACGGCACCTGCACGGCCGGCCGGTACGGCCCCGGATCGTCGCGCTCGGCGAGGGCGGCGACCACCCGGAGGCCGACCCCCGGTTCACCACGCTGTACGGCATCGGCCCCGGCGGCGCGGTCCTGGTCCGCCCCGACGGCCATGTGGCCTGGCGATCCGCGACCGCCGACCCGGCCGATCTCGGCGCCGCGCTGGCCGCCCTCGGCTGACGGCCCCCGATGTCACCACGAACAGAAAGGCCAGAACAGTGAGCACCTCCTCCGCCTCCGCCCAGCGAACACTGACCGAGCACACCGTTCCCATTCCTCCGATTCGCCTGGCCCACGTCGTGTTCCGGACGAATCAGCTCACTCGCATGACCGAGTGGTACTCGACCGTGCTCGCGGCGCGCACCGTGTTCGCCAACGAGAACCTCGCCTTCCTGACGTACGACGAGGAGCATCACCGGATCGCGCTGATCGGCAGCGAGGAGTACGCGCCCCGCCCAGGAGAGGTGACGGTGGGGTTCTATCACGCGGCGTTCACCTTCGATGACCTGGGCGCGCTGCTGTCCACCTATCGGCGGCTGCACCTGGAGGGCATCGATCCCTTCCGGACGATCCATCACGGGCCGACCGTGTCCATGTACTACCGCGACCCCGACGGCAACGACATCGAGTTCCAGGTCGACGTGTTCCCGGACGCCGACCAGGCCACCGACTGGATGGCCGGCGAGGTGTTCACCCGGAACCCGGTCGGCACCCTGTTCGACCCGGAGGAACTGGTGGCCCGGTATCTCGACGGCACGCCCCTGCACGAGCTCGTCCGGCGCAGCGACGACCCGCCCGCGACCGGCTGAGCGCCGGCCCGGCCGACCGGCGGCGCGCAGCCGCCGGCCGGCCCGCGTGCGCCGAGACGGGGGATTCGTGTACCAGCCAGCGGAACGGTCGCATGGATGTCCAGGCGGACTGCCGCAGATTGGGAGCCCCCACACGAAGAAGGACACCGATGACGAAGAATCTCCCCCTGCCCGGCGGGCACCAGTGAGGAACACCACCAAGGTAGCCGTGATCGGCTCAGGCAACATCGGCACCGACCTGATGATCAAAGTGCTGCGGCTCTCCGGCACCCTGCGCATGGGGGCGATGGCCGGGATCGATCCGGGCTCCGACGGCCTCGCGCGGGCGCGCCGCCTCAAGGTGCCCACCACGCACGACGGGGTCGACGGGTTGATCGCGATGGACGGCTTCGACGACATCGACATCGACATCGTCTTCGACGCCACCTCCGCCAAGGCGCATCTCGCCAACGCCGCCAAGCTCGCCCCCTACGGCAAGAAGCTGATCGACCTCACCCCCGCGGCGATCGGCCCGTTCGTCGTGCCGCCGGTCAACCTGGACGCGCATCTCGACGCCGGCGCCGACAACGTCAACATGGTCACCTGCGGCGGCCAGGCCACCATCCCGATCGTCCACGCGATCTCCAGGGTCACGCCCGTCGCCTACGCCGAGATCGTCGCCTCCATCGCCTCCAGGTCGGCCGGGCCCGGCACCCGCGCCAACATCGACGAGTTCACCGAGACGACCGCGGCGGCCATCGAAGCCGTCGGCGGCGCCGCCCGCGGCAAGGCCATCATCGTCCTCAACCCCGCGGATCCCCCGATGATCATGCGCGACACCGTGTTCTGCCTGATCGGCGACGCCGACCACGACGCCGTCAGGGCCTCCGTTGCCGTCATGGTCGCCGAGGTGGCCGAGTACGTCCCCGGCTACCGGCTGAAGCAGGAGGTGCAGTTCACGCCCATCCCGAAGGATGAGCCCGTGCACACGCTGCTGCCCCGCGGCGCCGACCCGGTGACCACCAAGGTGTCGGTGTTCCTGGAGGTCGAGGGCGCCGCCCACTACCTTCCGGCCTACGCCGGGAACCTCGACATCATGACCTCGGCCGCCGTGCGGGTCGCCGAGCGCATCGCCCGCGACGTACGAGAGAAGGCGGCCACGTGACCGCGAGTCTGTACATCCAGGACGTCACCCTGCGCGACGGCATGCACGCCGTACGGCACCGCATCAGCCCCGCCAACGTGGCGCGGATCGTCGCGGCGCTGGACGCCGCCGGGGTGGACGCGATCGAGGTGGCCCACGGCGACGGCCTGGCCGGGGGCTCGGTGAACTACGGTCCCGGCAGCAACACCGACTGGGAGTGGATCGAGGCCGCGGCCGGGAGCATCGAGCGGGCCACGCTCACCACCCTCCTGCTGCCCGGCATCGGCACCATCGCCGAGTTGCAGCGCGCCCACGCGCTCGGGGTGCGGTCCATCAGGATCGCCACCCACTGCACGGAGGCGGACGTCTCGGCCCAGCACATCGCCAAGGCCCGCGACCTCGGCATGGACGTCTCCGGGTTCCTCATGATGAGCCACATGGCGCCCGCACGACTGCTCGCCGAGCAGGCCAAGCTCATGGAGTCGTACGGCGCGCACTGCGTGTACGCCACCGACTCCGGTGGCCGGCTCACCATGGACGGAGTCCGCGAACGCGTCCGGGCCTACCGCGACGTGCTGCGGCCGGAGACCCAGATCGGCATCCACGCCCACCAGAACCTCTCCCTCGCCGTGGCGAACTCCGTCGTCGCCGTCGAGGAGGGCGTCACCCGGGTGGACGCGTCGCTGGCCGGGCACGGCGCGGGCGCGGGCAACTGCCCGATCGAGCCGTTCGTCGCCGTGGCCACCCTCAACGAGTGGAAGCACGGCTGCGACCTGTTCGCGCTGCAGGACGCCGCCGACGACCTCGTCCGGCCGCTGCAGGACCGGCCCGTCCAGGTCGACCGCGAGACCCTCACCCTCGGCTACGCCGGGGTGTACTCCAGCTTCCTCCGGCACGCCGAGACCGCCTCGCGGCTGTACGACATCGATGTCCGGGCCATCCTGCTGGAGGTCGGCAGGCGCGGCCTCGTGGGCGGCCAGGAAGACATGATCGTCGACATTGCCCTCGATCTCGCCCGGCACAGGTCCGGCGCCCGCGCCGCCCGGCCGGTGTGACGCACGACCGTCCCACCCCCCGGAACAGTCCACCGAACCTAAGATCGTTCATGGCTACGTTGCCACTATGTATGGGACTTCTGTGGCGACTCGTCCGCGTTTGATGCTTTTCGCGTTGTGTTTCGCCGGAGTCTGTGCCGGAGCCGTGCAGTCGGTGGTGGTGCCGGTGCTGCCGGACATCGCCGAGCAGCTGGAGGTCTCCGTGGCCACGGCGAGCTGGGCGGTCACCGCGGGCCTGGTCTCCGCCGCGGTGATCGTCCCGGTGTTCGGCCGGCTGGCCGATCTGCGGGGTGGCCGCTCCGTGCTGCTGTGCTGCCTGGCGCTGCTCACCGCCGGCGGCGTGGTGTCCGCGCTGGCCCCGTCCCTGCCGCTGCTCCTGCTCGGGCGGGTTCTCCAGGGCACGGCGGGGGTGGTGTTCCCGCTGACCATCACCGTGCTCCGCCGTGAGGTCGCCGGGGATCGCCTCACCTCCGCCATGGCGCTGGTGTCGGCGATGCTCGGGGTGGGCGGAGGTCTCGGACCGGTCGTCGCCGGGCTGCTGAACCGGATCCACCCGGTTCGCCGAGCGGTCGATCACCCAGGAGGTGCCGATCGATCTCATCGTGCGCGAGCACTCAGCCCTCCAGGTGGCGGTACGACCCCAGGACTGTGTCGGGCCGTACGTGCTCCTCGCGTCCGCCGAGTCGGTGACCACCACTGGAACCGTGATCGACGTCAGCACCGTCGGCATTCCACCCCGGCGCTTGTAGCCGGGGCGGGCCGTGCTCGGTGTCGGGGGGGGGCCGGCGTCCCGGGGGGGCGGCTGCGACCCCCCCCCCGCCAATACACACAAATATCACCGGGGTGCTCCTTACACGCGCCCACGACCGCGCCGAAGGCCGAAGG
>NZ_JBEYZF010000060.1:0-23280 GCF_040645915.1 Nonomuraea sp. NPDC046570
GGCCGCGCCGGGAGCGGCGCGCCGGGCGGTTGTGCCCATCCAACCCGCGCGGCTGGGTGAGCGCGCGGACGTCGCGGGTTCGTGAACGTCAGTAGTTGCCCAGTCCGCCGCACACGTTCATGGCCTGGGCCGTGATCGGCGCGGCGGTGTCCGAGCAGAGGTAGCCCACCAGCCCGGCCACCTCCTGCGGCAGCGTGTACCGGCCGATCGGGATCTTCGCCTGGAAGCGTCCGAGCACGTCGTCCTCGGTGGTCTGCCAGAACGTGGCGTAGCCCTGGCGGACCCGCTGCGCCATCGGCGTCTCCACGTAGCCGGGGCACACCGCGTTCACCGTGACCCCGGTCTTGGCCAGCTCGAGCCCCAGCGCCTTGGTGAAGCCGACCACGCCGTGCTTGGAGGCCGAGTACGGCGCCGCGAACATCACGCCCTGTTTGCCGCCGGTCGAGGCGATGTTGATGATCCGGCCGCTGCCGGCCTCCAGCATGCCGCCGGCGCTCAGCACCTCCCGGGTCACGTAGAAGACGCTGTTGAGGTTGGTGTCGATGACCTCGCGCCACAGCTCGTCGGTGATCTCGGCCGTGGCGCCGCCTCCGCTGCGGCCGGCGTTGTTGACCAGTACGCGCACCGGCCCGAAGGTCTCCACGGCGGCCCGGACGAAGGCGCGCACCCGGTCGGGGTCGCGCACGTCGCAGGCCTGGCCGTCGGCCTCGAATCCTCGCTCGCGCAGCTGCTTGACGGTCTGCGTCACATCGTTCTCGGTGCGCGCGCAGATGAAGACGCTCATGCCCGCCTCGGCGAGCACTTCGGCGACGGCCAGCCCGATGCCGCTGGTCGCCCCGGTGACGATGGCGGTTCGCCGCCCCTGGTTGGGCATAACCTCTCCTCCCGTTGACGATTTCCGAGCATGGCCGCCCGCCCTTGAGCGCCACTTGACCGAGTGGTCGTCCAGCGTCCCTCGAGGCCGCCGCGACAGGGTCCGATCAGATCGGATGCGGCAGAGGCCGCCCGCGGACAAGGGAGGTTCCGCACGATGCAGGCCCAGGCAGACAACGGCACGAACGCGGCGGAGGGTCGTGTGGTCACCCTCGTCAACAAGTTCACCCTGCACGCCTCGCCGGAGGACTTCGAGCGAGTCTTCGCCGAGACCTCCGCGTTCATGGCCGCCCAGCCGGGTTTCCTGAACCACACCCTGCTGCGGCACATGGACCAGAAGGACAGCTACGTCAACATCGCCCTGTGGCGGGACATGGAGGCGTTCCGCAAGGCCGTCGCGCACCCGGAGTTCCGGCAGCACGCCGCCGCGCTGCGGGCGCTGAGCACCAGCGAGCCCAACCTGTACACCCAGCGGCTCCACTCGGGGCAACCGGCGGGCGACGTTCACGCGTAGCCGCCCGGCATGACGAGACCCGGCGCTCGCCGTTGAGCGCCGGGTCTGTCATGTGCGGGCGGGGGGACGGGTCACGGCATGTCGTCGCGGGTGACACGACGCTCGCTGATCAGCAGTTCACCCCCGTCGCGCACCAGGACGTCGTCGCACACGCACATCCGGTACAGCCGGGGCTCCCCGCCCTTCGCGGTGGCGATGACCTGGGCGTAGCTCCGGACGCGCAGCGAGCCGTCCTCCTCCGGGGTCACCGACAGCATGGAGATCAGGTGCCGGTGCGTCTCGCCGGCCTCGGCCAGCTCGGCGGCCGTCTTGCGCACCCCGCCCGCCAGGACCGCGCGGCCGCGGGCGGGCTCGGGCAGGGTCGGCGCCCAGAACGCGCCGTCCTCGGTGAACCCGCGCGCCCACTCCTCGGCCGCGCCGCTGTCGAGGAGCTGCATGTGCCGGGCGTAGAAGTGCTGTACCTCACCGTAGAGGGCTTCGAGCGACGGGCCGGAGGCCGTGTCGGTCCGCATGGTCATCGCCTGTCTCCTTCTCCTGGGTTTCCGGGCTGTCATCCGGCGAAGGATGGTGAGCCGCCCCCATGGTGCGGCAGGCGCTTCGACAAGCGGTCGAAGCCCAGGGCGTCGATGAAGTGTCGAGTGGGCCGCGAGTGCCGCCGACGAGGCTGCGGATCGACTAGAACCTTTCGCGAAGGGGGCCAGCGTGAACCTCACCACGCCCGAGACTCTGTCGGCCGAAACGGTCTTCCACTACCGGAGCCGGGGATTCGTGCACGTGCCACGGGTCCTTTCCGGGGAAGAGGTCAAGGAACTGCTCGCCGAGGCGCGCACCCAGCTCGGCCAGGAAGAGAAGATCTCCTGGGACCAGGAGGACGGCAACGTCATGGACTGGGTGCCGCGGCCGGACCAGAAGAGCGAGACCCTGCGCAGGCTCGCCCTCCACCCGCGGATCACCGGAATCGCGGAACGGCTCGCGGACAGGAAACTCCGCATGTTCAAGTCCGAGATCATCCTCAAGCGGACCAGCGGGGCGGCCGGCACCCCCCTGCACTACGACGAGCCCGTCTTCCCCTGGAGCGGCGGCGCGCCGGTCACGTTGACGGCCTGGGTGGCGCTGGTCGACGTGCCGGTGGAGCGGGGATGCATGAGCTTCGTCCCCGGATCCCACCTGTCGCACGACGGCACCCTGTTCACCGAGGCCGACGGGAACCCGTACGTGCCGCGTCCGGAGCTCACCTGGCAGCCCCGGGTCACCGTCCCCCTGCGCGCCGGGGACTGCACCTTCCACCACGCGCGCACCGTGCACATGGCCGGCACCAACGCCAGTGGCGAGGAGCGGATCTCGGTCGCCACCGTCTACATGGACGCCGACAGCGTCTACCAGCCGTCCGCGCTGTCGTACGGCAACAACGTCGAGGGGATGGAGCCGGGCGAGCGGTTCGCGGACGACCGGTTCCCCGTGGTGGGGCTCGACCAGTGACGGGCGGTCAGGTGGTGCTGCTCATCACGTGCTTGGTGCGAGTGTAGGAATCCAGCGCGTACGTGGACAGGTCCTTGCCGTACCCGGACTGCTTGAAGCCGCCGTGTGGCATCTCGGTGGCGTACACGCCGTGGCAGTTGACCCACACGGTGCCCGCGTCGATGCGGCGGGCCAGCCGGGCGCCGGCCGCCGCGTCCCGGGTCCACACCGAGGCCGCCAGGCCGTAGGGCACATCGTTGGCCAGCCGGACCGCGTCCTCCTCGTCGGTGAAGGGCTGGACGGTGAGCACCGGCCCGAAGACCTCCTCCTGCACGATCGCGTCGTCCTGGCGCACTCCGGTCACCACGGTCGGCTCGAAGAAGAAGCCGGGTCCGCTCACCGGGCCGCCCCCGGCGACGACGGTGGCGTGGGCGGGCAGGCCGGTGAGGTAGGAGTGCACCCGGTCGAGGTGGGCGCGGCTGTTCAGCGGGCCGACCTCGGTCCTGGCCGCCCGGTCGGCGAGCAGGGCGACCAGCCGGTCGTGCGCCTCGGCGGCGACGAGCACCCGGCAGGCCGCGGTGCAGTCCTGGCCCGCGTTGTAGAAGGCGGCGGCCGAGATGCCGTCGGCCGCCCGCTCCAGGTCCGCGTCCGCCATGACCACGGCGGGCGCGTCGCCGCCCAGCTCCAGGTGCAGCCGCTTGATCCCGGCCGCGGCCGCGATTTCCAGGCCGGCGCGGCTGCTCCCGGTGAGGGAGACCAGGGCGGGCACCGGGTGCGCGACGAGCGCGCGGCCGGTGTCGCGGTCGCCGCACACCACGGTGACGACGCCCGGCGGCAGCACCTCGGCGCAGATCTCGCCGAGGATGCGGGCGGTCATGGGGGTGGTCTCGGCGGGCTTGAGCACCACGGTGTTGCCCGCCGCCAGCGCGGGGGCGAGCTTGTCCATCGCCGAGGTCAGCGGGTGATTCCACGGTGCGACCAGCACGCACACCCCCACCGGCTCGCGGACCAGCGCCGAGCTGTGCCCGGCGACGTACTCCCCGGCCAGCGGCCCGTGGGCGGCGCGCGCGGCGCCGGCCATGAAGCGCAGCTCGTCGACGGCGGCGGGGATCTCCTCCCGCAGCATCTCGGAGGGGTCCTTGCCGGTGTTGCGGCACTCGGCGGCCGTGAGGTCCTCCGCGCGCGCGGAGATCGCGTCGGCGAGGGCGAGCAGGGCGTCCTGCCGTTCCCCCGGGGTCAGGCTCCGCCAGCCCTCGAACGCCGCGGCGGCCGTGCGGACGGCGGCGTCCACTTCCTCGGCCGAGGCGGCCGGGACACTGTCGTAGACCTCGCCGGTGCGCGGGTCGGTGATGTCGATGCTGGTCACAGGGTCTCCAGGAGAAGTTCGGCGATCCGCTCGCCGACCACCGTGGTCGGCAGGGCGGGGGTGCCTCGGGGAACGTCGGGGAAGATCGAGGCGTCGGCGAGGTGGAGGCCTTCGAGGCCGTGCACCTTGCCGGTGTGGTCGACGACGGCGTCCGGGTCGCCGGCCGGGCCCATCCGGCAGCTTCCGGCCGGGTGCCAGTAGTGCTGGTGGTTGGCCCTGATCCAGCCGGGCACGTCCGGGCCGGGGGTGAGCAGCGCGGTCCCCAGGTAGCGGGACAGGTCCAGCTCCCGCATCCAGCCCAGCCCGTGGACGAGGGCGGCGAGGTCGTCCGGGTGGGTCAGGTAGGCGTGGTCGACGGCGGCGAGGGCTCCGGGGTCGGCCGAGCGCAGCCGTACGGTGCCTCGGGACCGGGGGCGCAGCAGGGCGACCGGCAGGATGCAGCGCCAGCCGTGCTCCAGCGTCGCGTCTCGCTCGACCCACGGGTAGACGTGCAGGTCGTAGGGCGCGTCCCCGGCGTAGGGCGAGCGCAGTTTGGCGATGGCCTGCTCGTCGGGCAGCAGGCGGGTCCGGGCGAACTCCTCCAGGTCGGCGGCGAGTCGCGCGGTCCCGGCGAACTCCAGGTGGGCTGAGGGGTGGTCGTGCAGGTTCCGGCCGACGCCGGGCAGGTCGTGCCGTACCGGGACGCCTACCTCGGTGAGGTGCTCGGCCGGTCCGATGCCGGAGCGCAGCAGCACCTCGGGGCTGCCGTAGGCGCCGGCGCTGAGCACCACGAGGTCGGCGCCGATCCGGCGCCGCCGGCCGCCCTCGGTCAGGACGTCCACCGCGACCACCCGGCCGCGGTCGAGGACCACCCGGTCGGCCTTCACACCGCCGGCCACGGTCAGGCGCCCGGTGTCGCGCACCGGGTCGAGGTAGCCGAAGGCGGTGTTGACGCGCACCCCGCCGGGGGTGATGTTGACCGGGGCGCAGCCGACGCCGAGTCCGCCGTCGAGCTGGTCGAGGTCGTGCCGTACCGGCAGTCCGCGGGCCGCGCCCGCGGCGATGAAGGCCTGCTGGAAGGGTTGGATCTCGTCCGGGCTGTAGGAACGGAGGTCCAGGGCTTCGGCGGCCTTGCCGAACAGGGGGCGGAGGGTGGCGGAGTCCCAGCCGGGCGAGCCGGCCGCCGCCCAGGCGTCGTAGTCCCCCGCCCAGCCGGTGGTCTGCGTACAGCCGTTGTGGGTGGAGCAGCCGCCGATCACCCGGCACCGGTCGAAGGTACGGCCCGCGCCCCGGTAGCCCCAGTCGTGCGAGGCGGGCAGGGTGGTGGCGTCCAGCAGGTCGGCGGGCCAGGAGGCGCGGTCGGGGCCGTAGTCGGGCCCGGCCTCCAGCAGCAGTACCTCGTGGTGCCGGGCAAGGCGTCCGGCGACGGCGCATCCGGCCGTGCCGCCTCCCAGGACGATGATGTCGGCGTGGTCAGGAAGCATCGGCGGTGACTCCTTGGTCGGATGCCGTGAAGGGCGGAGAGGGAACGCGGCGGTTGCGCGCGCCGAGGGCGTAGAACACGCAGCCGGTCGCCAGGATCAGCGCGATCGGGACGAGTTGGCTGGCGGTGTAGGCCGCGCGCCGGCCCTCGAAGCCGGCGGGCAGGTAGTCGGCCGGGTCACCCGGGGTGCCGAACCAGCCGACGCCCAAACCCGGCCAGACCAGGGCGAACACGGTGAAGCACATGGTGGCGACGGTGAGGATGGTGGCCGTCCACGCGCCCACGCGGCCGAAGGGGACCCGGTAGGGCCGCTCCACGTCGGGGAACTTGCGGCGCAGGGCGATGAAGGAGGAGAAGGTCAGCAGGTAGGAGATCGCGGTCGCCGAGATCGCCAGGCTGATGCCCGCGGTGAAGTACGCCTGGACGTCGCCGTCGCTGAGGCTGAGCGCGACCGTCATCACGACCGCGGCGACCGCGGTGGCGACCAGGTTGACCCGGGTCGGCGTGCCGCGCCTGGCGGAGATCACCCCCAGCCACCGCGGTCCCGCGCCGTCCGCGCAGGCCACCGCCTGGGCCCGGCTGAGGCCCATCGCCCAGGCCGTCCCGCTGGTGAGCAGGCCGATGATCAGGCCCGTCGCCGCCACCTTGGCGAGCAGGGCCCCCGCCCCGGTCAGGACGACGGTGCCGTCGGCGGCGACGTGACCACCGTAGACGGTGAAGACCGCGCGGCAGGCGTCGATGAACCCGGTCAGCGAGGTGAGCTGCTCTCGCGGCAGCACGAGCAGCATGCCCAGGATCGGCACGCCGTACAGCAGCGCGGAGCCCAGACCGCCGCGCAGCAGCGCCGCGGGGACGTCCCGCCGCGGGTCGGTCATCTCCCCGGCGGCGGCGCTGGGGACTTCGAAGCCCATGTAGTTGAAGACGATGACCGGGGTGAGCGCGACCAGGCCCAGGTAGGTGGGGGTGTAGTCGCTGAGTGACAGCGGTTGGACGCCGTTGCGGACGGCGTAGACGACCAGCGAGACGACGAAGAACCCGAGCAGCACGATCCGGGCGACGGCTCCCACGACGGGCACCCAGCGGCCGATCTCGACGGAGGCGTGGACGGCGAGCCCGGCCGCTCCGATGAAGACCGCTCCGGCCAGGTACTTCCAGGCGCCGGGCAGCGGGTGGAAGAAGGCCTCGAACGTGGTGATCGCCACCACGCACAGCGAGCCGCCGAGCCAGACCGGGTTGGAGATCCAGTAGAAGACCTGGTTGATGCCCGCGGCGAAGCGGCCGAAGGCCAGTTTGGTCCACACATACGGACCGCCCTCGTCCGGGAACGCGGAGCCCAGCTCGGCGATCATCAGGCCGTACGGCACGAAGAAGAGCAGTCCGAGCACGGCCATCCAGGTCAGGCCCTCAGGGCCGTTCGCGGCGACCGAACCGAGCGTGTCGAGGCCCACGATCGCGCACAGCAGCATGGCCAGCACATCGAAGCGCCGCAGCCCGCGATGGAGCGGAGATGAGTCGGCCAATGCCATGGCGGCTCCTCGGTTGAAGGGGGGATGTGCGGCAATAATGTCGAGCGCGTGCACAATCGTCAACTATTCATGCGTAATTTGTTCGCGTTAGGCTGTGGCGGTGACTTCGACCTTCGACAGGGGGCTGGACCTGCTCGGCGCGGTCCTGGCGGCGGAACTGGGCTCGACCGGCTATCCCGGCAACGCCCAGCTCGCCGAGCAGCTCGGGCTGGACCAGGCCCAGATCTCCCGCATGCTCAAGGACCTGGCCGCCCTGGAGCTCGTCGAGCGGGACGGGCAGGGGCGCGGCTGGCGCGTCGGCCCCGGCTACTTCGCGCTCGCCGCGGCGGCGGGCGACGCGGACCTGGCGAGCGCCGCGCGTCCGCTGCTGCGCGAGCTGGTGACCCGCTGGCACGAGCCGGCCTGGCTCTCGGTGCGCTCACAGGTCATGGCGCTCACGGTCGAGGCCCAGCCCAGCCACTGGTCGTCCTACGTGGCGGCGGCCCCCGGGGCGATGACGCCGGTCTGGTGCACCGGGCCGGGCCGGGCGCTGCTGCTCGACCACTCCGAGCAGGAGCTGGCCGAGCTGCTCGACGCGGTCGAGTTCGTCGGCGGCGGGCCGCTGGCCGCCCGCGACGTCCGCGCGCTGGCCGCCCGCAACGCCGCCGACCGGGGCGCCGGAGTGGTGGTCGCCGACCGGGAGTTCGAGCACGATGTGGTGGACTTCTCCGCGCCCGTGCGCGGCCGGTCCGGAGCCGTCGTGGCCGCGCTCAGCGTGGCCGTGCCCCTGTTCCGGCTGGGCGAGCGCGCCACGGAGATCGCGGCGTCGGTGGAGAGGGCCGCGAAGGCCCTGGAGGTCAGGGCCGCCAGCCGAGCAGGGCGGAGAGACGGTCGGCCAACCCCTTGATCACCTGGCCGTGGATGTCGGCCAGCGGGGCCAGCCGCGCGGAGGGGCCCTCGGTGTGCAGGGCGCAGACGATCCGGCCGGAGAAGTCCCGCACCGGAGCGGCGACCGCGAACACCCCCGGCTCCGACTCGCCGTCCACGACCGCGTAGCCGCGCTCCCGGGCGGCCAGCAGCCGCGCCTCGAACTCGGCCACCCCACTCGGCGCCGCCGGCCCGTAGGCGATGAACTCGGTGCCCGCGAACACGGCCTCCAGCTCCTCGCGGGTGCAGTCCCACAGCAGCGCCTGACCTGCGTCGTCGCAGTACAGCGGGTACGAACGGCCCACCCAGGACAGCCCTGACGGGACATCTTCCAGGAGGGCCACCGAGCCGTCGCCGCGTACCTCGGCCAGGAACGCACTCGCCCCGGTCGCCTCCACCACCTCGCGCAGGATCGGCGGCCCCTCCACCAGGAGCCGCGCCCTGGCCGCGCGCGCCGCCTGGGTACGCAGCCGCCAGCTCAGGCCGTAGGCGCGGGTACCCGGGTCACGGGTGAGCAGGCCCGCCGCCTCCAGGCTCTGCAGACTCCGCGACACCTGGACCCGGTTGCGTCCCAGCCGGTCCGCGATCCCCGTCGAGGTCGACGGGCCGCCGACGGCGGCCACCGCGAGCAGCACGTTCAGGCCCCGGCTCAGGCTCTTGACGCTTCCAGCGCTCATTCCGCAGAGAATACCGAGGTTGCGGGCGATCAAGCCCGCCCCACCGACCGCGGGCCGCCTCTGGAAGAGTGCGCTGCTCTGCCTAGGCTCCCGGGCGGACGATCATCAGGACCACCACGATCGCCCACAGCAGGTTGTAGACGCCGGCGAGCATGGAGAGCGAGCGCAGCCGTGCGCCGTCGTCGGGCTCGGTGAGCGCGTCGTGTTGCCGGGGATAGATCTGCAGCGCCAGCAAGCCGCCCGCGACCGCGGTGAGGACCATCGAGACGGTGATCCAGACCTCGCCCATCCGGCCCTGCACGATGCCCAGGGCGATCCCGACGACCGGCACGACGATGCCGAGGATGCCGTAGACCCGGGTGATGCGGTGCAGTACGAGGGCCACGGCCCGGTTCCGCTCCCCCGAGACCTCCGGCGAAGAGCCCCCGTCGGGGCCGGCGGCGAGTGGCGCGTAACGCGGAAACAGGCTCGTCGCGACGGCCGAACCCCCGACGAACACGATGCCGGCGAGCACATGCACCGACAGCAGCACTTCTTCCACGGATTTCCCTCCCCAACCTTCAGGCAAGCTGAAGCCTAACATGAAAGCTTCAGGCAGACTGAAGGTCAAGGCGTGGGGGGTCTCTCGAACGCGGCGCGTACGGCATCGGCGACCTGCCGCTGGATCGGGTCCGCGTCCGGGCCGAACAGCCGGTCGTCGACCCCGGCCACCGCCTCCTTCGCCGCGTCGAGCAGGCGCGCGCCGTCGGGTGTGATCTCGATGGCCGACGCGGAGCCGGCGCGGGCGGTGTTGTCGCGTACCAGTCCGGCGCCGGCCAGCGCCTTCACCGCGGTGTGCACGCTCTGCACCGTGGTCCCCGACATCCGCGCCAGATCGCTGAACGACGCTCCGGGCACCCCGGCGATGTGAGCGAGCAGCCCGAGCCTGCTGACCGAGAGATCGAGCGACGCCAGAGCGGCATTGAGCTCCGTCTCGATCCGGCGCGCCAGCGTGAGCAGCACGATGGAGGGGCTGGTCACGGGCGGACCTGGCTGGCCGTTCTCAGTGGTCACCTGCCAAGTCTCCCGCACCGCGAGAGCGGCCACAGTCTCACCGGGATACCGCGCCGTGACATCGTGGGCGACGTGGCCGCCCGCCTACCGGTCGCCACGAGAACCGTGAACCTGGCGGCCCTTCTCTCCGACTTCACTGATGACAGGTGACGGGAGAGCGAGATGACCGACGAGTTGCTGGTGCTGCGCTGTCGGCTCGGTGAGCGTGAGGCGCTCGCCGAGCTGGTGCGGGCCTGGCATGTACCGGTGTGGACGTATGTGCGGCGCATGTTGGGCGCCGAGAGGGCCGACGACGTGACCCAGGAGGTGTGGCTGGCCGTCCTGCGGGGGCTGCCCCGGTTGAAGGAGCCCGGACGGTTCACCCCCTGGCTGTTCACGATCGCCAGGCGAGCGGTGAGCGACCGGCTGAGGGAGGAGTACGGCAGGGCCGAGACCTCGTCGGAGGCGGAGCCGCTCGCCGAGGACGCCATCGCCACGTGGGTGGATCGCGCCGAGCTGGTCGCCGGGCTGGCCCACCTGCCGGTCCTGGAGCGGGAGATCCTCGTCCTGTTCTACCTGGAGGATCTTTCCCTGCGCGAGTGCGCGGAGATCTGCGCGATCCCGGTCGGCACCGTCAAGTCGCGGCTCAACCGGGCCCGCCGCCTGCTGGGCGACCACCTGAGAGAGAAGGGATTCCAGCCATGACCGATGAGCCGCGCGTGTCGGCGGACGAGATGATCGGACGGTTGTCGCCGTCGATGTCCCCGTGGCGGCGTCTCCGTGGCGCCGTGCCCCTGGTGGCCGGGCTGGCGGGGGCGGTCTTCGTGGGGTCGTTGTGGGCCACCGAGCCCGGCCCGCTGCCCGGCCGTACCCAACTGGCGTTCGCCCTGTTCACGGTGTTCTGTCTGGCCTGGGCCGGTTATGGGGGGTGGGTGGTGACGCGGCGGGCGCCGCTGTACGCCCTGGAGCAGGTGATCGCGGCCTGGCTCGCCGTGACCGCCTCGGTAGTGACGACCGCGGTCGTGGCGACGATCGCCGTCCAGCGAGGTTCCGGCCTTCCCGGGGTCGTCGCGGGCGGCGCGGCGTTCGTCGTGGTGTCCGTGGTGCTCGCCGTACGAGCCCATGCCCGGCGGGCCGTGCTGCTGCGGCGCAAGCGGGAGCTGACCCGGCAGGAGGAGGCGTGAAGCGGTGGGTCAGCTCGGCCGGGGGCCGGGGCGGACGAGGCGGGACTCGTAGGCGAAGATCACGGCCTGGATCCGGTCGCGGAGGCCGAGCTTGGCCAGGATCCGGCCCACATGGGTCTTCACCGTCCCCTCGGACAGGAACAGCAGGGTCGCGATCTCGGCGTTGGACCGGCCGAGCGCGATCTGCTGGAGGACCTCGCGTTCCCGGGGGGTGAGCGCGGCCAGCGGGCCGGGGCCGTCGGCGGGCACGGGAAGGTCGGCGGCGACGTGGTCGATGAGCCGCCGGGTGGCGGACGGGGCGATGACGGCGTCGCCGCGGTGCACGGTGCGGACGGCGGCCAGCAGGTCCTCCGGCGGCGCGTCCTTGACCAGGAACCCGCCGGCCCCGGCGCGCAGCGCGGCGAACGCGTACTCGTCCAGGTCGAACGTGGTGAGCACGATCACGCGCGGTTGCGGCTCCGGGCGGGCGAGCAGGCGGCGGGTCGCCTCGACCCCGTCCATGCGCGGCATCCGCACGTCCATCAGGACCACGTCGGCGCGTACGGCGGCGAGCTTCCGCAGCGCCTCGGCGCCGTCGTCCGCCTCGCCGACGACCACCATGTCGGCCTGCGCCTCGACCACCATGACGAAACCGGCGCGGACCATCACCTGGTCGTCCACCAGGAACACGCGGATCGTCACGGTCCTCCCTTCTCTCCGGCCGGCGGCGGGTACGGCAGGCGGCCGGACACGAGGAAGCCGCCACCAGCCGCCGGGCCGACGGCCACAGTACCCCCGAAGGCCAGGAACCGCTCGCGCATGCCGACCAGGCCGTGCCCCGCGCCGCCGGCCGTACCGCCGGGGCCGTCGTCCTCGACCCGCACGGCCAGTTCGGCGGCTCCCCAGCTCAGCGAGACGCGGGCGCGGCTGCCCGCGCCCGCGTGTTTGAGGGTGTTCGTGAGCGACTCCTGGACCAGCCGGTAGACCGCCAGCTCGGCGGCGGGACTGAGTCGCCGCTCGGCACCGTCCTGCTCGAACCCGACCTCCAGCCCCGCGGCCCTGGTCCCCGCCAGGAGCCCGGGCAGTTCCTGCAGGGTGGGCTGGGAGTCGCGGTGGTCCGGTTCCAGGGGCGTCTCGGCGCGCAGTACGCCGAGCAGGCCGCGCATGTCGGTCAGGGCGTGACGTCCCGCGCCGGCGATCGTGGCGAGGATCCCCTCCGCCCGGCCGGGATCGGCGCGCACCGCGTACATGCCGCCCTGCGCCTGGCTGATCACCACCGAGAGGGAGTGCGACACCACGTCGTGGATCTCCCGGGCGATCCTGGCGCGCTCGTCGGCCACCGCCTGCCGGGCGCGCTGTTCCCTGTCCGCCTCCGCCCTGCGGGCCCGCTCCTCCAGCGAGCCCAGGTAGGCGCGCTGGGCACGGCGCCACAGGCCGAGGCTCCACGCCACCAGGCCGACGGTGAGGAGGAAGACGAAGACGTACGCCGGAGGCAGCCCCGCGGCCTCCCGCGGGTTGAGCCAGAACCGTGCCCCCACGGCCGCCGACCCGAGCACCGCAACCGCCAGCCCCCATCCCGCAGCCCGGCCGCGACCGTGAGCGCAGACCGCGTAGAGCGACCACGGGAACGTCAGCAGCGAGGGCGCCAGCAGCAGGCCCTCGACGCCGGCCAGCATCGCCGCGCACCCGGCCGAGACCGCGCCGAAGGAGGACAGCGGGGCCGTGCGCCGCCAGGCCATCGCGGTCTGCGTCAGCAACGCTCCGGCGAGCGCGAGCGGTGCCGGTCCTGGTCCGGCGAGCAGCACGAACCAGCTCCAGGCGAACAGCGGCAGGCCCACCAGTACGGCGATCGCGGTGTCGACGAGCAGCGGGCGAGTCCGGGCCCGCCCGATCTTTGACATGCGCCCGAGTCTAAGGACCGCCGCCCGCGGGACGCGTCCGCCCGGGGGCCTGGCCGCCTATGCCTGAGGTCGTACGCACGGTGGCCGCCAGGTGGATGTGGGAGCGGGGTGTGGGAGGGAACCGTGGACTCCCCCACGACCTCTGGACGGAAGACGCCATGCGACAACGATCACACGCCGCGGGTTACCTCGCGGCGGCCTGGGCCGCGGCGTACGCGGCCCTGCGCGGCTACTGGACGCTGGGCGGCGACTGGCTCGCCGCCCGCTGCGGCGCCGAGGAGGCCGCCAAGGCCACCGCCGTCGACCTGTGCGAGCACCGGCCGCTACCCGAGCTGGGCGCCTGGGCCGGGTGGGTGAGCGTGGCGGCGCTGGCCGCGCTGGCCGTGCTCGCGCTGGCCACGGTACGGCCCTTCGGGCGGCGGATCGGGCGGGCCTGGCTGCTGGCGGCGTCCTGGTCCGGGGCGCTGGCCCTGCTGTCTCTGGGCGGCGAACTGCTGCTGCTGAACCTGCTGCGGGTCGCCCTGTGGTTCACCGGCCTGCCGGGCTGGGCCACCGAGCCGTACTGGACGCTGGTCGCCGGTCAGCTCGTCGTGCTCGCCGGGGTCGTCGCGTTCGCCGCCGCGGCCCGGTCCCACCAGCTCCGCACCCGCCCCGAAGCGGTCGACGTGCGCGCGGCCACCCGGTGGTTCCACCGCTTCGGGTGGGCCGCCGCGCTCGCGCCCCTCCCCTATGTGACGCTCAAGGCGGTGTGGGCGCTGGGGTTCCCGGTCGGCGGCTATCACGAGTCCGGGCTGGTGGGCGAGCACCACTGGTACAGCCCGCTGACCGATCTCAGCGTCACCGTCCCGCTGTTCGGCACGCTGTGCGCGGTGGCGCTGATCCGCGGCTGGGCGGGGTGGGTGCCGCGCCCGCTGGTGCTCGGCGCCGCCTGGGTCGGCGGAGTCGGCCTGCTGTCCATGGGCCTGCCCGCGGCCGTGACCACGATCGGCGTCGCGGCCGGACTGGCCGAGTTCCCGACGGCGCCCGGCAGCGCGGACCTGTGGGTGATCGCCCTCACCTACGGCGGCTTCCTCTGCTGGGGCGCGGCACTGATCGGCCTGGTCATCTTCTATCAGGCGCTCACACAGCCCGCGCCCTCGCAGTGACGGCGGTCGCCGCGCCCGCGCGACCGGCCGGACCTCCGCAGCCTGGCGGGGGAGGCCCGGTCAGCCGTGCGGGGGACGACGTACGCCGGAGGCGCTCCCTACCGTCTCTCTCGCGTCCCGGTGCGGGGCGGAGCGAAGGGGAGATCTCATGTCGGTGCTCGCTGACCCGGGCAGATTCCGCAGAACGGCGGCCGGGCTCTGCCTCGTCCTCGCGCCGCTGCTCCATGTGGCGGCCCTCGTCGCCGATCCGGCGATCCGGCAGGGCGGTGACACCATCGGCGTCTACGGCCGGTATCCGGGCCAGGTCTCGATCAGCGCCTCCCTGCTGCACTGGAGCTGGGTGCTGCTGGTCCCGGGGATCATCGGCATGGTCCATCTGATCCGGGACCGCGCGGTCGTGTTCGGCCACCTCGCCGGCGGGGTCGCGCTGCTCGGCGTGGTGAACTTCTCGGGGTTGATGCTGGGCGACTTCTTCTACTCCCGGCTGGAACGCGCCATGCCCGCCGAGCAGGGTGCCCGGCTGGCGGACGAGGCGTTCGCCGACCCAGGCGCGCTGTTCGGGTTCCAGATTCCGGGCTTCGCCGGGCTGCTCGGCCTGTTCCTGCTCGGCCTGGCCCTGGCCTACGCGCGCCAGGCGCCCTGGTGGGCGCCCTTCGCGATGCTCGCGGGCATCGTGGGCGCACCCTTCTTCCCGGTCGGCACCGTGGTGGGAGGTCTGCTCTTCCTGGCCGGTTCCGGGGTGATCGGGCTGCGGATGCTGCGGATGAGCAACGCCGAGTGGGCGCGGCCCGGATAGGTCAGCGGTCGGTCAGAAGGTGTTCGCGCAGTGCCGTGATCACGTCGTCGCCGAGACCCAGCCTGGTGGTGACGTAGTCGTGCACCGGGCCGAGGTCCGCCAGGAACAGGCGCATGAGTTCGGCGGGTGCCCGCCCGTAGCCGGGCCAGGTCAGGGTGCGGCCGGGGTAGGCGGCGTGCCAGTCGGCGACCAGCCGGTCGGTGGCCAGCCCGGTGAGCGCGAAGTCGGCGACGATCGTCTCCTCGTCGACGCCCAGCAGGGACAGGACGAGGGCGGCGAGCAGGCCGGTGCGATCCTTGCCGGAGGCGCAGTGGAAGACCAGTGGGGCGCTGTCCTCGGCGGCGATGACCTCCAGCGCCTGGCGCAGCTCCTTGACGCCGTCGTGGGCCACCTCGGCGTACCGGTCGGCGAGGTAGCGAGCGGTGTCCGTGTCCGGGGGCAGTGCGGCCTGGTCGTAGGGCCGGTGCTCGACGCTCAGGTTGTGGTAGGCGAGCCCGTCGCCGTGCGGGACGCGGCCCCTGGCGTCGATCTCCCAGGGGTAGCGCAGGTCGATCACCGTACGGACGCCGAGGTCCTGGAAGCGGCGCCAGTCCTCGCCCGCCAGCTTGGACAGCGAGTCGGAGCGGTACAGGCGGCCCCACCGGATCGTGCGCCCGTCCCCGGTGCGGTAGCCGCCCAGGTCGCGGAAGTTGTGCAGACGCTCGAACGCGATGTGTCTCCTCATCCGGCCAAGGTAACCAGAAGCGTCTTCCCCGCCGTCGCGCGGGTCTCGATCACGAGGCGCGGCGCGGGGGCAGGTCTGGCGGATGTGTCTTGCCCGGAAGGTCCTGGTGTGAGTGTGTGGACGCATGGCGGAGCGTACGCGTGTCCTCAGATCGGGCCAGTCGATGGCCCCGGGCGACCGGCTCCTGTCGCGGAAGACCGCGCAGGGGCGGCGCGAATTCAGGCTGGACTACCAGAGTGACGGCAACCTCGTCCTCTACGACGAGGGCGGCAAACCGCTGTGGGCCACCGACGAGTGGATCCCCGGCGGCAGGGTCACCATGGACCGCGCGCTCTCCCTGACCGTCAGGAACGCCGCCGGCCGAATCTGGCCGCAACCCCCCTTCGCCCACCCCGAGGGCTGCCGCCTGGTCCTGCACGACGACGGCAACCTCGTCGTGTACACCCAGGACGACCGCCCCGTCTGGTCCCCCTGCACCGGCAACGCGATCAGGGCGGCCACCTACAACCGGGTGCGCGCGTTCGAGTCCGTCGAGCCTCAGTTCCCGATCCGCTCCCCCAGCGGGGTGTTCACCCTGGAACTCACCGCCGAGGGCGTCCTGGTGCTGGCGGAGAACGGCACGCCCACCCGCAAGGCGCGAATGACCAGGCCCAGGCGCGGCAGCGTCTGCGTGATGCGGCCCGACGGCGAACTGGTCGTGTACGGCGACCCGCGCGACCGCCGCCGCCACCAGATCACCTTCCGCTCCGGCACCGCCGCCGCCCCCGGCGCCGGCGCCGAACTGGTGCTGCACGACGAGGGCAACGCCGTGATCTACGACACGTCCGGCAAGCCGATCTGGGATTCGGTGACAAAATTCATCCCGCTCTGACCTGGGCACGCCTCCCGAGAGACATATCTGGATCTCACTACTCGTCCTATCGTTTGCGATCATTTGACATGATTACCCCTAGCGACGAGGGGATGACATGCGGGAGATCGGCGGGCGCTATCGCCTGACGGAGGAGGCTGGGCGTGGCGGAATGGGAGTCGTCTGGCGAGCCTTCGACCAGCTTCTCCACCGGGAGGTGGCACTCAAGGAACTCACGCTCATCGGCGAGGCCGAGGCGGTGCGCAGGCGCGTTCTGCGCGAGGCTCGCCTGGCGGCCAGGCTGACCCATCCCAGCATCATCACGGTGCACGACCTCGTCGAGGAGCAGGGCAAGCTCTGGATCGTCATGGAGTACCTGGACGGCATGTCGCTGCACGACCTGCTCTCCCAGGTGGGCACCCTGCCCGACACCTCGGTGGCGGCGATCGGCAGGCACCTGCTCAGCGCCCTGCGCAACGCGCACCAGGCCGGGGTGCTGCACCGTGACGTCAAGCCGGCCAACGTCGTGCTGACCGGGGACCGCATCGTGCTCACCGACTTCGGCATCGCCACCGCCGAGGGTGACATGACCAGCACCCGCTCGGGCGGGCTGCGCGGCACGCCCGCGTTCATGGCGCCGGAGAGGCTGCGCGGCGGCATCGCCACCAAGGAAGGCGACATGTGGTCGTTCGGCGCGACGCTGTACAGCGCCGTCGAGGGCCGCCCGCCGTACCCGGGGAAGGACGCGGGGACCGTGCTCAAGCTGGCCATGGAGGCGGGCTTCCCGCCGCCGCGCCGGGCGGGCGTGCTGCGGCCGATCATCGAGGGCCTGCTGCACCACGATCCGGCCAGGCGGCCGTCGGCGCAGCAGACGGCCGGGCTGCTGGCCGCCGTGCGCGCCGCGACGGCCGGCTACCTGACCGCGATCTAGTCCTCGCGCCGGTTGGCCGCCTCGGCGGCGTCCATCTCGGCGGCCTCCTCGGGGGTCGGCGCGGTGCCGCCGAGGTGGGCGGGCTGCCACCACACGCCCTGCGGGATCTCCGGGTAGGTGCGCTGCGCCCGGTCCAGCAGGCCGGACATGCGGGTGTGCAGCTCGGTGGTGAGATCGCCCATGTTCTCGCCGCGCTTGGGGTACATCGGCTCGCCGACCAGGATGGTGATCGGCACGTGCCGCTGGGTCAGCCGCTTCGGCCTGCCCTTGGTCCACAGCCGCTGGCTGCCCCACAGCCCGACCGGGATCAGCGGCACGTTCGTCGCCTGGGCCATCCGGATGGCGCCGTTCTTGATGTCCTTGACCGTGAACGAGCGGCTGATCGTCGCCTCGGCGAACACCCCCACCACCTCGCCCGCCTTCAGCATCCGCAGCGCCGTGGCGTACGAGCCCGCGCCCGCGCCCCGGTCCACCGGGATGTGGTGCATGCCGCGCATCAGCGGCCCGGAGACGCGGTGGTCGAAGACCTCCTTCTTGGCCATGAACCGGACCAGCCGCTTGGCCGGCAGCGCACCGAAGCCGGCGAAGATGAAGTCCAGGTAACTGATGTGGTTGCTGACCAGCACCGCACCGCCCGAGCGCGGAACGTTCTCGGTCCCCTCCAGGTGGAAGCGGATGTCGAGCGCGCGAAAGAGGGTCCGCGCGGCGAGGAGCACCGGCGGGTACACGATCTCAGCCATGTGCAGAAGGTAGCTTAGGCGGCGGCCCACCAGCGACTCCGCCCTTCCCGGCCACTCCCGCAACGCTTGCCGCCATGGGAAAACGGGCAGAAGTTGTCTCCGAAGGGAGGGCCCGCACCATGAAGAAACTCATCAACCATGCCGATTCGGTGGTATCCGACGCGCTGACCGGGATGGCCGCCGCCCACGAGGATCTCCGGGTCGACGTCGCGGCGGGCATGGTCCGCCGCGCCACGCCGCCCCGCGCGGGCAAGGTGGGGCTGGTCTCGGGCGGAGGCTCCGGACACGAGCCGCTGCACACCGGATTCGTCGGGTACGGCATGCTCGACGCCGCCTGCCCCGGCGAGATCTTCACCTCGCCCGCCCCCGACCCGATCATCACGGCCACCAAGGCCGTCGACGCCGGCGCCGGCGTGCTGCACGTCGTCAAGAACTACACCGGTGACGTGCTGAACTTCGAGATGGCCGCCGAGCTCTGCGCCGACGAGGGCGTGCGCGTGCTGCCCGTGCTCGTCGACGACGACGTGGCCGTCCAGGACTCCCTCTACACCGCCGGACGCCGCGGCACCGGCGCCACCGTGTTCGTGGAGAAGATCGCCGGAGCGCTCGCCGAGTCGGACGCGCCGCTGGAGCGGGTGGCGGCGACGGCCGCCGAGGTGAACGCGCGCAGCAGGAGCTTCGGCATCGCGCTGACCTCCTGCACCACCCCCGCGGCCGGGAAACCCACCTTCGACCTGCCCGGCTCCGAGGTGGAGCTGGGCATCGGCATCCACGGCGAGCCCGGCAGGTCCCGGGCGGGCGCCGCGCCCGCCCGGGAGCTGGCCGCGATCGCGATGGACGCCATCCACGGCGACCAGCCGCTGGCGGGCGACCTGCTGGTGATGGTGAACGGCATGGGCGGCACCCCGCTGATCGAGCTGTACATCGTCTTCGCCGAGGTCGAGGCGTACATCCGCGGCCGGGGCGCGCGGATCGTCCGCAGCCTGGTCGGCAACTACGTCACCAGCCTGGACATGCAGGGCTTCTCCGTCACCGTCTGCCACCTGTCGGACGAGCTGACCGGCCTCTGGGACGCGCCCGTGCACACTCCCGCGCTGCGCTGGGGGCGCTGATGGACGTCACGTTCTTCACCGCCTGGATCGAGGAGATCATCAGAACCCTCGCCCTCTGCCGCGACCGGCTGACCCGCCTGGACGCCGCGATCGGCGACGCCGACCACGGCACCAACCTCGACCGGGGCTTCACCGCGGTACGGCAGGCCCTGTCCGACACCCCGCCGCAGACCCCGGGCCAGGCGCTCACCCTCGTCGGCAACACGCTGATCCGCAGAGTCGGCGGCGCCTCCGGCCCACTGTACGGCTCGGCGTTCCGGCAGCTCGGCCGGTCCCTCGGCGACGCGCGCGAGGTGTCGCTCGCGGACCTGGCGACGGCCCTGGAGTCGGCGGTCGAGACGGTACGGCGGCTGGGCGGGGCGGCCGAAGGGGACAAGACGATGGTCGACGCGCTGGCTCCGGCGGTCAGGGAGCTGACCGACGCGGTACGCGAGGGCGACAAGGAGCGGGCGGCCCTGGAAAGGGCGGCGCGCGCGGCGGCGGAGGGCGCGCGGGCCACGATCCCGCTGCGGGCGCGCAAGGGCCGGGCCAGCTACCTGGGCCCGCGCAGCATCGGCCACGAGGACCCGGGCGCCGCCTCAGCCGCCCTGATCGTCGCCGCCCTGTGCGCGTGACTCGGAGGCCCCGATGGTAGGCATCGTGCTCGTGTCGCACAGTGCCGCGCTGGCGTCCGAGGCGGCGGCGCTGGCGCGCGGGATCGCCGGTGACGAGGTGCCGGTGCTGGGCGCGGGCGGCACCGAGGACGGCGGGCTGGGGACCAGCGTGGACCTGGTCGCCGCCGCCGTCGAGGCGGCCGACGGCGGCGACGGGGTGCTGCTCGTGCCCGACCTGGGCAGCTCGGTGCTCACCGCGCGGCTGCTGGAGGAGCCGGGCCGGGTGGTGCTGGCGGACGTGCCGTTCGTCGAGGGGGCGATCGCGGCGGCGGTGGCGGCGGGGGCGGGCGGCTCACTGGCGGACGTCCTGGCCGCGGCCGAGGAGGCCCGCGCCTTCCGCAAGACATGACCGGGGCGGCTCAGTGGCCGCGGAAGGCCTCTTCCAGCCACCAGGAGGCGTGGTCCTTCGTCACCTTGGCGTGGACCAGGAGAGGGCGGTCGCGCGGGCCCTTGAGCCAGTCGGCGACGCCCGACAGGCCCTCCGGCCGGGTGACGGTGACCGCGGCGCAGCCGTACCCGCGGGCGAGGGCGGCGAAGTCGGCGGGCGGGAAGGTGACCGTGCCGAGCGGGTGGCCGGCGGGGCCGAAGTGGTGCACCTCCGCGCCGTACGCCTCGTCGTCGTAGACGACGATCACCATCGGCAGGCCGAGCCGTACCACCGTCTCCAGTTCGGCGGCGCCCATCAGGGCGCCGCCGTCGCCGAGGGCCGCGACGGGCAGCCGGTCGGGGCGGGCGAGGGCCGCGCCGACGGCGGTGGCCAGGCCGAGGCCGATCGACTGGAACGCCTGGGTGAAGCAGAACCCGTTCTCGTCGGGCACGTCCAGGAACATCGCGGGATAGCCCATGAAGTTCCCCGAGTCGGTGGCGACGACGCGTTCGGCGGGCAGCAGATCGTCCAGGCCGACGGTGAGCGTCCTCGGGTCGATCCGCCCGCCGCCGCTCTCGTCGCTGTACGGCACCTGCCGCCACCTGCCCTCGGTGGCGATCCGCGCGGCCACGGCCGGGGACCGGTAGCCGGCCCCGGGCGTGTCGATGAGCGCCGTGGTGGCGCGGGCGGTCCAGCCGACGTCACCGGTCACGCCCAGGTGGACGGAACGGTGCCGGCCGATCGCGTCGGTGTCGAGGTCGACCTGGGCGAGCTTGGCGTCCGGGCCGACCAGGGAGCCGTGGCGGGTGGTCCACATGTTCAGCGCGCAGCCCCAGCCGACGATCACGTCCGCGCCGCGGATCAGCTCGGCGGTCAGCGGCGTGGCGAAGCCGCCGCTCACGTCCAGGTCCCACGGGCTGCCCCGGAACAGGCCTCTGGCGACGGCCGAGGTGGCCAGCAGCGCGCCGGTGCGGTCGGCCAGCTCCTCCAGCTCGGCGCGGGCGGCCCTGGCGCCGCGCCCGGCGACGAACACCGGCCTGCGCGCCGATGCGAGCAGCTCGGCCAGCAGCACCGCCGACGGCACGTCGAACCCGCCCACCGGCGTCCCGGCCAAGACCTTGGCGTTGTGCACCACCTGGGCGAGCAGGTCGGCCACGATGACGCCCTCGCCCCGGACGATCTCGCCCTGGACGTCCAGCGGCAGGTTGAGCAGGACGGTGCGCCGGTCGCGGGAGGCCGTGGCGAACGCCTCTACGGTGCCCTCGATCGCGTCGCGGGCCTGGCCGATCCGCATCGGCACGGCGCCGACGGCGCGGGCCAGCGCGTCCTGGTCGACGTGGAAGTTCGAGCGCGGGTCGGTGACCTCGCCGGCCAGCACGACCAGCGGCGTACGGCTCTTGGCCGCCTCGGCGAGGCCGGTCATCGCGTTGGTCAGGCCCGGCCCCTGGTGCACGCTGAGCACGCCGACGCGCCCGGACATGCGGGCGTAGGCGTCGGCCATGGTCGCCGCGCCGCCTTCGTGGCGGGCGGCGACGAAGCGCACGCCGTGCTCCACGAGGGCGTTGGTGAGGTGGAAGTTGCCGCTGCCGACCACCCCGAAGGCCGTCTCGGCGCCGAGTTCGGCCAGCACCTTGCCGACGACCTGGGCGACGATCAACGTTCCACCAGGGCGAGGACGCGGACGGGGCTGCCGGAGCCGCCGACGATGGGCAGCGGCGGCGCGACGACGACCGCGCCGGTCACCGGCAGCCGGTCGAGGTTGCGGAGCTGGGTCAGGCCGTACTTTCCGGCGCCGAGCAGGAACGAGTGGCAGGGGAAGGCCGGGTCGAAGGAGTGCGCGGCGCCCGCGTCGGTGCCCACCGTCTCCACGCCGACGCCGAGGATGGGCGTCCGCTCGGCCAGCCAGCGGGCGCATTCGACCGAGATGCCGGGGGTGTGCGGGCCGCTCTCGTCGGCGTTCAGGAACCTGGCCTGGTCGTCGGACCTGGCGTCCCAGCCGGTCCGGTACAGCAGCCAGCCGCCGTCGGGCAGCGCCCCGTTGACCCGCTCCCACTCCTGGACGTGCTCCACCTGGAGCAGGAAGTCGGGGTCCTTGCCCGCCTCGGCGGCGAAGTCGAGCACCACGGCCGGGGCCAGCAGCTGGGCGGCGGGCACCTGGGAGACGTCGAAGCCGTCACGCGCGGTGACCCAGTGCACGGGGGCGTCGAAGTGGGTGCCGGTGTGCTCGCCGGTGTGGATGTCGTTCCAGTACCAGGCGGGGCCGCGGTCGTCGTAGCGGCTGATCTCCTCGAGGCGGAAGGGGATGGTGTTCCCGAACGGCTCGGGGAGCTGGAGGATCGGCGTCTCGGACGTGAGGGGCGCGGTGAGGTCCACCACTTCGATCGAGCCGCCGCGCACGCCGTCCACCAGGCTCTTCAACACCGACATCGCTTCCTCCTTGGTTGGGCCTCCCGCATCCTCCCCCGTCCAAGGGCCGCGCCGCTACCTGTGCCGGAAGTACACGAACAGGCGGCCGTGGTTCTTGGCGTCCTTGTCGATGCGGTGGTAGAGCGCCTTGATCTCCTTCTGCTCCAGGAAGCGCAGCACCTTCTTCTTGAGCTGTCCCGAGCCCTTGCCAGGGATGATCTCGACTTCGGTGGCCTTGGTCCGCAGGGCCTCGTCGATGATGCCGCGCAGCGCGCGGTCGATCTGGCCACCCTTGTTGTAGATGTCGTGGAGGTCCAGCTTCAGCTTCAAAACATCCCCTTCACCAGGCAGTTCGTCTACTCATACATATCTTGCGTCAGCACGAAGACAGCACAGTCAGGCTACGGCCCTCAGTTCTGTCACGAACAGGCGTCCAACACCTGCCGCGGATCGGTCAGCCCTGAGGCTGTTCCGGTAGAGGAGGCTCCCGCCTACGGTCGGGGGCCTGCTCTGTCTGTACGTCATGTGTGCAGCCGTGTACGTGAAATAGGTGGCGTACGGCGGGCCCGGCCCGGTTGGGGGCTGGCGTCAACGAGCGGTTGGGCATGGATGGTTCACGTGTCTGTTCGGGCAGCAGACCACGCCGACCGTGATGAAGCGCCCACCGCGTAGCCACTC
>NZ_JBEYZF010000061.1:0-22375 GCF_040645915.1 Nonomuraea sp. NPDC046570
CAGGGGTCTGCCCGATCGCCCTTGTCGGCCGCCTTGTGAGACCTATACGGGTCGGCTGAGACTTCAGACCAGCCCGCGAACCGCAATGGCATCCCGGTCCAGGGCAGCAGCCCTGAGCGGGTCACCCAGGACCATCACACTCCCAAATGACCCGCTTAACACCAGTCACCTAGACGGCATCGGCGAGCTGGCCACGGATGGCGCCATCCGGGAACTCCGCGTTGTGGACGTTGGTGTAGAACTGGCTCGGATTCTGGACGATGGCCTTCAACTCGTCGCGGGTCAGCGTGGTGTCGGCTTTGTCGGCCGTCTGGCGCCTCACGGCGCGGATGCAGTCGCTCGCGAAGCCCTCGCTGGGCGCCTTCAACGTCACCACGATCGGACCCGCCACTCCTGCCCTCCCCTCGTGGATGTGCGCCGCGGTCGCGGGGGCGATGTTGTGGGCGGTGATGACGTAGCAGAGCGTCGACCGTCCGCTCACCCTCCAGGCGAAGATCCCCACACCGTCCGGATCGCCGGGACCGGGAACCTCCTGGGCCCCGGTCATCTCGACGAACTGGTAGGGCGACGGGTCGCCTGCGGTCGCGCTGGCCGTACCGGGAAAGACGAGCGCTGCCGCGGCGAGTGCCGGAATCAGGATGATTGACTTGATCATGGCAAGCCTCCTAGATAACTATGAGTAGTGGCGAATTACTCTGCGTAGTCTTTCCGGGGTCTGCCGGGCCGAAACCGCGTTGGTGCAGGTAGTCGTCAACGACGCTGAACTTGTTCGTCCACCGGCCCCAGAGCGGCTCCTCCGGCGTGGTGGCGTGCGCGGAACGGATCACGATGCGGTGGAGCGAGATCTGGATCACCGCCTCCATGGTCCTCACCGCTGTCGCGGGCGGCTTGCTTGATGCGCGTTACCGTGTGGGATCCGCCTGGTGGAGGGCCTGGCGGCAGGCCTCGATGGCGGGGTGGCGGCCGCGGCCGCGGCGTACGGCGGTGAAGATCTTCCGGGCCTGCCCGCCGTACGGGAGAGGGTTGAGGGTGACGGTCGGTGGGCGCCCGTACCAGACGAGGTCCGGGAGCAGTGCGGCGGCGTGGCCCTGCTCGACCAGCCGTACGTGGAGGAGCAGGTCGGTGGACTCGAAGCGCACGTCGGGCTCGAAGCCCGCGGCGCGGCAGAGCGTCGTCGCCCAGCGCCGGGCGGTGGTGCCCGCCGGTTCCATGACCCACGGGTGGTCTGCCAGCACCCGCAGCGCCTCCCGCGGATCGGCGGGGGGCGTGCCATGGGGCTGGGCCAGCCGCAGCGTGTCCTCACACAGCTCCTCCCGCTCCAGCTCGCCGGGAGGGGGGTGGGGGTCGCCCGGGTACTCCTCGGCGATGACCAGGTCGAAGTCGAGGGCGAGCAGGGCCGGTAGCGCCTGTTCCGGCTCCTGCTGGGTGACATGGACGCGCAGGCGCGGGTGGGCGTCGCGCAGCATGGTCAGCGCCGTGGGCAGCAAGGCCAGGGCCGCGGTCTGGAAGGACGCGATGCGCAGCGTGCCGGTGAGGTCGGTGAGCGAGGTGGCGATGTCGGCCTTGGCCCGCTCCAGCCGTTCCAGGACCGCTTCGGTGTGGGCGACCAGGATCTCGGCCTGCGGGGTGAGCCGGACGCGCCGGCCCACGGGCTCCAGGAGCGGGACGCCGACCTCCGACTCCAGCAGCGACAGCTGCTGGGAGACGGAGGAGGGGCTGTAGGACAGGGCGGCGGCGACCGCCGCGAGCGTGCCACGGTGCTTGAGCTCGCGCAGCAGACGCAGCCGATGGAGATCGAACACGAACAACTCCGGATCGGTCGGCTTTTCTAACGGATATTAGTCGAAAACATTCGCTGGACCGAAGACTGGCGGCGATGGCACGGTGTGCCTGTGACTCCTTCCCGGCGGGTGAGCCTCCCCTGGTTCGCGAACCCCGCAGCCAGGCTCTGGACGTGCGCTCCGGCTCCCGCCGACGTCCAGGTCTTCCACGCGGGCCTGGCCGGCTACGCCCCCACCCCGCTGACCGAGCTTCACGCCCTGGCCGCCGAGCTCGGCGTCGGTCGGGTGTACGTCAAGGACGAGTCCTCCCGGCTCGGGCTCCCGGCGTTCAAGGCGCTGGGCGCCTCCTGGGCGATCCACCGCGCCCTGTCCCGGCGCCCGGCCGGAGCGCGGGTACGGCTGGTCACCGCCACCGACGGCAACCACGGCCGCGCGGTGGCCCGGACCGCCCGCCTGCTCGGGCACCGCGCCGACGTCTTCGTCCCCGACGGGGTGCACGAGGCCGCCATCGACGCGATCATCGCCGAGGGCGCGCGGGTGAGCCGGGTCCGCGGGACCTACGACGAGGCCGTCCGCCGGGCGGCCGAGACCTCGGCTGCCGACCCCGGCGCCGTGCTCGTCCAGGACACCGCCTGGCCCGGGTACGAACAGATCCCCGCCTGGATCGTCGAGGGGTACTCCACCCTGTTCGCCGAGATCGACGCGCAACTGAGCGGCGTGGGGCCACCCGGCCTGGTGGTCGTCCCGGCAGGGGTGGGCTCCCTGGCCCAGGCCGCCGTCACGCACTACCGCGGCCACCCGCCGGCCACTGCCCCCGCCCTTCTGGCGGTGGAGCCCGGCACCGCGGCCTGCGTGCAGGCCAGCCTGGTCGCGGGGCGGCCGGTCGGCGTGGCGACCGGCGTCACGATCATGGCGGGCCTGAACTGCGGCTCGGTCTCCAGCCTCGCCTGGCCGGTCCTGCGGGACGGCCTGGACGCCGCGGTGGCGGTCACCGACGCCGACAGCGCCGCCGCGGCTCGCGACCTGGCCGCCTTCGGCGTCTCCTCGGGCCCCTGCGGTGCCGCCTCGCTGGCCGGCGTCCGCGCGGCCCTGACCGGCGACGGCGCCACCGGCCGTCGTACCGCCCTGGCCGTGGGACGGCACACGACCGTCGTGCTGCTGAGCACCGAAGGCGCCGCCGCCAATCCGTACACCTTCGATGCGACACCATGACCGGCACCCAAGACGCACACCACCAGGAGGACACCATGCCCCCAACCGGCGACGACCCGGTCGAACTGCTCGGCGACCTCATCGCCATCGACTCCGTCAACCCCGATCTCGTCCCGGGCGGCGCGGGCGAGGCCGCGATCGCCGGGTTCTGCGCCGACTGGCTCGGCGCCCGCGGCTTCGACGTCCACCGCCTGGAGAAGCGCCCCGGCCGCCCGTCGATCGTCGCCGTCGCCCGCGGCACGGGCGGCGGACGTTCGCTGATGCTCAACGGCCATCTCGACACCGTCGGCCTCACCGGCTACGACGGCGACCCGCTCGATCCGCGGATCCACGACGGAAAGATCTACGGCAGGGGCGCCTTCGACATGAAGAGCGGCCTCGCGGCCATGCTGATAGCCGCGGCCCGGGCCGTCGAGCGCGGACCACTGCGCGGCGACCTCCTGCTCGCCTGCGTCGCCGACGAGGAGCACGCCAGCTTCGGAACCGAGGAGGTGCTGGAGTCCTTCACCGCCGACGCCGCCATCGTCACCGAACCGAGCCATCTCGAGGTCACCCTCGCGCACAAAGGCTTCGCCTGGTTCGATGTGATCGTCGAAGGCCGCGCCGCCCACGGCTCACGTCCCGACCTGGGCATCGACGCCATCGCGAAGGCCGGTCACTTCCTCGTCGCCCTCGAAGACTGGGGATACCGCCTGGAGCAGGGCCCGGCGCACGCGCTGCTCGGCACCGGCACCGTGCACGCCTCCGTCATCCACGGCGGTGAGGAGGCCTCGACCTACCCGGCGAGCTGCCGAATCACCGTCGAGCGCCGCACCATTCCCGGCGAGAACGCCGATACCGTACGAGCTGAACTTTCCGCCATCCTCGGCGACCTCGCCGCCAGGGTTCCCGGCTTCCGCTCTCACCTGCGGCCAGGCCTGCATCGCGAGCCGTTCGAGGCCGACCGGGACGCCGCCATCGTGCACACCGTGCTCCGCCACGCGGAACGGGCGCTCGGGCAGCCGCCCACCCTCCGCGGCGAACCCTTCTGGACCGACTGCGCCCTCCTCGACCGCGCCGGAATCCCCTGCCTGCTCATCGGCGCCGACGGCGGCGGAGCCCACGCCGCCACCGAATGGGCGGACCTCGACTCCCTGCACCGCCTCACCGACATCCTCACGGACACCATCGCGGACTTCTGCTCCTGAGAACGCTCAGGCGACCCCATGATGCGGGTGAAGCCCTCGGTCGTGACGTAGTCGGGGATGCCAGAGGTGTTGGTCAGCAGGTGGTGCAGCGTGATCGCGTCGCCTTGTGGGTAGCCGGGCAGGTGGCGGCCGACCGGGTCGGTGACGCGGAGCCTGCCTTGCTCCTGCGCAAGATCGCGGTGAAGGTCTTGGTCTGGGAGCCGATCCTGAACGCCGTGCGCGGCGTGTTGGGCACAGCTCGGCGGCCCTCGGCGTGGCGCTGGGGCGGCGGCGGGTGTCTACGCGGTTCGGTGGCCAGCTGGGGTTTGGGCTCGCGGAGCCGGGCCTGCGCCTCAGCCAACAGGGACATCTAAAGCGGCCAGGGTGAAACTGTCGGGTCGGCGGAGAGGGAGCCTCGGAGATTTCCCGTATAAGTGCTGCTTCGGTCAAGCGGATGAAAGGGGATACTGTTACCGGGGCCCTCTTAGAGATTCCGGTGAAGCTCGTTGAATGACGTGGTCGAAGCTCAGCAAACCATGCCGGGTCAGAGTCGGGCGCACCGCATGAGGGCGCTCCCGATTGCGCTTTCCGCCTGCCTGGTCATCTCTCTGATGGCGGCGGGGTTCGCGTTGAAGCGTGAGCACGACAAACTGTCGGCTCAGGAGCGTATTGCCGTGGCTCACAGGCTCGCGCTGCACGCTGCGGAGTTACGCGATGACGACCCCGTGAGGGCTCGGAATCTCGGGCTGGCCGCGGTCAACATCCATTCAGATGACCGAACGCGGGCGGGGTTGATCGACACACTCGTCATGTGGCGTCGCACGGATCTCTACGCGCTCGAGGTCGGAGGCGTTCAAGGAGTGGCACTGAGCGGCGACGGCCGGATCGCTCTCACCGGCGACAGTGATGGGGTAGGCGTATGGGACCTGAAGACCTGGCTTGACCCCAATGTCGCGCTCACCGACAAATCTGACCGGCTCGCCGTGCTGAAGGGGCACCAGGAAGACGTGGGCGCGTTGGCGCTGTCGTTCGATGGGCGAACCGCGATGACCGGCAGCGACGATGGCACCACGATGTTATGGGATCTGGCCGACCCGGCACGTCCGGCTCGCCTCGCCACTTTGCGGGGCGCGGCGAAAGGCGAATACGCCAACGGTGTGCAGGCGATGGCCTTGACCCGGGACAGTCGCAGGGCGGTGGTCGCCGATTTCGACGGCAATATGATCGTGTGGGATCTGGCCAAGCGATCTCATCCGGTGCGCCTGTCGGTCACCAAAGCCCACGATTCTTACATACGAGATGTGATATTGAGCGCGGACGGCCGGACTGCCGTCACCAGTGGCGAGGACAAGACGGTGACCGTCTGGGATATGACCGATCCCGTGCGTCCGGTCAAGCTGGCTGATTTAGAGCTTCCCGGCAACTTCGCGGAATCGACGAAGATGAGCGCGGACGGGCGTACCATCGTCGTCGCGAATCCGGACCGGGCTGATGTCTGGAGGCTCGATGATCGGACGCGTCCGATCCACACCGCCATGCTGGAGCTGCCCCCAGTCGATATGTATGACGTGGCGTTGACACCGGACGGGAAAACCGTGCTCATGGCTGGAGGCAGCGGCACCGGATTTCTGTGGGACCTTTCCCAGCCGTCCCTGCCCGCTCGGCTGGCCGCCATGAAGGGCTACACGACAGAAGTGAATTCCGTGGCCCTGAGCGCCGATGGTCGCGTCGCTCTGATGGCCAGTCCCGACCGGGGAGTTTCCCTCTGGTCTCTGGACGGCTTGGCCGATATTGTCGCCGATCCGGGAGGGGCCATTTGCGATCTTTCACCTGGCTCGGAAATCAGCAGGGCGGACTGGGTGCGGTTCGCGGGCGACGCGGACTGGTCAGACTATGGCCCAGATAACGTAGACAGCCTTTTGCTCTGCTTCATCAGGCCTTAATACTCCAGCCGCACTTACCGGTCTTTGAGTTGTCGTCGCTGGTAGTGGCTTCGTCGGGCGCGGGTCTGGTGGCGTTGTCGCCACTGGTGCCAGTGCAGGATGTGGCGCTCGTCGATGGGTGGTCGGGTCAGTAGTGCGAACAGGCGGCGGATCTCGTTGGCGGAGATCGCGATGAGTTGATCACTGTGTGTCGCGGGCGGTGGGCCCCCTCTCGACCGCGGCCAGCCGGCGCGCGGTCTGATGGCCGCCGGGAAGCTCGGGTGGGGCGGGCTCCTCGATGAGAGCGGCGCGGGTGACAGCGAGGAAGGCCAGGGCGAGCATGGCCAGCGTCATGTACCGATACCAGGCTGGATAGAGCCGGACCTGGTGGTGGTCGAAGCCGGCCTCGTTCTTGCCGCTCTGGAAGCACTCCTCGATCGTCCAGCGGGCTCCGGCCACCCTGACCAGGCGGGCCAGCGGGACCGGCGTGGGTGTGTGGCACAGGTAGAAGGCCAACTCCGATGGTCTGCCGATCGAGCGGCGGATCAGCAGCCGGTGGTGAGGGCTGTCGGTGGCGATCAGCGCCCAGTCATAGCGTCGCTCGCCCTTGGCGCCGTCCCCGCACGACAGACGCTGCCAGCCACGCCTGCCGATCTTCTTGGCCATCGCATCAGCGCGGACCTTGCCCGCACCGGTGGTGATCTGGTGGGAGCAGGAGACCGCCAGCACGTAGCCGACCTGCTTGTTCTCCAGGAAGCGGCGCAGCGGCCCGTTATCGCCGTAGGCCTCATCAGCAGTCACCCAGCCGAACGGAACGCCGGCGGTGATCGCTCGTTCGATCATGGCCTGCAACTGCTGGGGCTTGGTGGCAAAACCGATCTCTTCGGGGATCTGCGCTGCCTGGCACCGTTGCGGGTCGGCGATCCAGGACTCGCGCGGGACATACAACTCCCGATCTGGCAGTTGGTGATCTTTCCTGCGGTGCCGGTGTACTGTCGCTGCACCCCGGCCGAACCGGTGCCCTTCTTCTCGAAGCCGGTGTCGTCACCGACCAGCACTCCATCGGGCTCGCCCAGGTGGTCGACCACGTAGTCGCGGACATCGTCGCGTACGCCGTCGACGTCCCATTTCGCGGCGTTGAACAGCCGCTGCATCCCATCCGGTGTCGCCTCGCCGGCGTACTCGGCCAGCGACCATCCGTTCTTGCGTTCCAGCCCGGACAGCAGCCCATCGAGGCATAGCCGGGCGCGCCGTCGCACCTCAGGTCGTTTGAACCGGCCCGCAACCAACGCGAACGCCGCATCCAGCCCCGCCCGCAAACGGGCGGCGCCGAGGTGTTCTACTCTGTCCAACGCGGCCACCGCATGATCTTCAGATCCATCACACCTGAATGATCACAGCGGTGGCCGTCTCACGTTCCACCGGGCCTAAGCGCCAAAGGCCATAAGTCCTGGTCAGAGCGGGAAGTGCGGCTGGAGTATTAGTGCGTACGGCCCATTGTGGCCGTGTTCACTCCGGGGACGAAGCCACACGCGGGTTCTCGACATCCCACCGCGACATTTCCTGGCGGACTTCAAAGACTCCACGCACTCCGAGGCGCCACAGACGGGCACATCCCACGATGGTGAACCAGACGTCGGATCGGCACCCGGTACGGCCGGCAGGAGTAGACCTTGTCCGCGCACCACGGTGAGGTTGAGACGTGGGCGATCCACCCAACGCGGGCGGTGAAACGCCGAGACCTCCATGGCCGGACCGATCACGAGGCGGCCAGTGTGCCGCGCGCCGGTAGCCCGCTTGTCAACGGCCGGTGGATCCGTCGATTTGCTCGCGGAGGATGTCGGCGTGGCCGGCGTGCCGGCCGGTCTCTTCAATCATGTGTACCAGGACCCATCGCATCGATGGTGCCGGCCCTGGGCGCGGGGGTCGCGGGGCGGGAAGGGCCAGATCGGGGCAGGCGTCGATGACCTGGTTCGCTCGCTCGACGGTCTTCCGGTAGTCGGCGAGCACGCCCTCGACGGTGTCCTCCGCGGACGGCCGCATGGTCGCGGGCCAGTCGCCGACATCCTCACCGAGGAAGTAGAACCGTTCGACGAACGCCAGATGCTTGAGCAGCCCGAGCAAGTTGGTGCCCGAGAGCACTCCGCCCGTTCGGACCTGCGGTTCCGGCACTCCCGCAACCTTGTCCGCGACCGCGTTCCGCAGATAGTCGAAGCCCCGCAGGGTGGTCTTCTCATCGGCGCCGGTCCGCGGAGGCGTGGTGTCCGCCCTGGATCGCTGTGCACGGTTTTCTGGCATCGGGTCACTCCGTTCCACCGGCGGTCATCCGGCGGTTCGCTGGACGAGTAGGACGTTGTCGATGACGGTGGCGGTCTCACCAGCGGGTCCGGTGGCCCGGCGGCGGGGCATGTCGGCGCGCAGGGCGGACCAGTGCGCGGGGTCGAGATCAAGTTCGGCGGCGATCTCTGTGGGTGTGGGGTAGTGGATGTCGGGATCCTGGTTCCACGACCAGGGCGCGGTGGAGCCGTGGTCGACGATCAGCAGCAGACCGCCGGGGCGCAGGGCCCGTGCGGCGGTGCGCAGGACTCGGCTGCGGAGCAACGGGAACGAGGTGTGGAAGTACTGGGCGGAGACGAGATCGAACTTGCCGGCCGGGAAGCTTCTGGCCAGATCGTGCTGTTCGGTGGCGACCCGGTCCGCGACGCCGAGGTCGCGGGCGCGTTCCCGTACCCGTTCGACGGCGGTGGTGGAGATGTCCACGGCGGTGACGTGCCAGCCCTGCTGGGCGAGCCAGATGGTGTCGCCGCCGGCGCCGCAGCCCAGATCCAGGGCGGTGCCGGGGCGCAGCGGTGCGGCGATCTCGGCGAGCAGCGGGTTGACGCGTGCGCCCCAGGTACGCCGGGTGCGATAGTGCCGCTCCCAGAACAGCTTGGCGTCCTCGTCCGTCGCGCCCTGGTCGCCCGCCGCGTCGGCGGTGGGTCGTCGGCGTTGGGTGGAATCCATCTGCATTGCCCCTTCGTCGGCCGGCGTGCTGTGCGTGATCCGATAGCGCCGGTGATGTACTGCCAGCATCGCCGCCGCCGTTTCCCCCTTGCAAGAAAGGTTGCGGATCCGCATTATTGGCCGCATGGACAACCCCGCAGGAGACGTTTTGGCCGGAGTTGGGCCGCGTCTGCGTGCCCTGCGCCGGGCGCGGAGCGCCACGCTGGCGGCGCTGGCACACGAGACCGGCCTCACAGCGAGCACCCTGTCCCGGCTCGAGAACGGCAAGCTCCGCCCCACGCTGGAGCAGCTGCTGCCTCTGGCCCGCGCGCACGGCGTACCGCTCGATGATCTCGTCGCGGCGCCGCCCACCGGCGACCCGCGCATCCACCTGCGACCAGTGCGGCGATCCGGGCTGGTAGTGGTACCACTGACCAGGCGAGCCGGCGGTGTCCAGGCCTACAAAGTGATCTATCCACCCGCCGACCGAGCGCCCACGATGAACCTGCAGACCCACGAGGGATATGAGTGGTTCTACGTCCTCAACGGACACGTCAGGTTCGTGCTCGGCGAGCAGGAGTTCCGGCTCGGCGTCGGCGAGGCCGCGGAGTTCGACACCCGCATACCGCACTGGATCGGCAGCGCCGACAGCCAGCCCGCGGAGCTGCTCACCTTGTTCGGCGCGCAGGGTGAGCGTGCCCATCTAGCACCGTCCAGGCACTGACACTTGGCACACCGGGTTCGTCGGGTAAGGGCGGCGCATTGCTGCGCGGCGAACCGCTGCTGCTCTCCGTGGTCGTCATGGTCGGCGTCACGCACCTGCCCGACGTGGCACATCGGTTCCTGAACCCGATCCTCGGGGCGATCTCGTACGAGCGGGTGCCGCGGCGCCCACTGGGCCGGGTCAACGCGCTGACGGACTCCCCCGCCTGGGCCGCGATCCCGCTCGGCGGGCTGGTGGGCGGGGTGGCGGTGGCGGCCGCGGGCCTGGCGCCGGTGCTGCTCGCAGGCGGGGCGGCCTACGCGCTCACCACGGCCATGACCGGCGGCCCACGCTCAGGCATGCCCCCGACAGCCGTTACTGCTGCGCGTAGTTGTCAAGGCGAGGCTGATCCTCGAGCAGGTGGTCGAGCCCCAGACAGTCGAGCAGCCGATCCACCCGGGCCGGCACGTTGACCAGGCGGAGGTCGCCGCCCATCCGCAGGAGGCTCTGCCTGAACGAGATCAGCAAATCCAGCCCCGAACAGTCCATGAAGGACACCTGGCTCATGTCCACCTCGAGCACAGGCGCCGCCCCACGCTCGATGCGGTCAACCATGGCCTCCACAAGCTCGGCCCGTAGACGCTCAGCGGTCGCCATGTCGATCTCCCCGCACGGAGCGATGACCACGCGGTCGCTCTGGGCTGTGCACGTCACCTTTAGCAGCTCCATCACGAACCTCCACAAATCCACGCAGCGGAATGCCCGAAATGTCAAGCTCGCCGGTTAGCACACCACATCCACCGGACCCATGTCCTCTCCACAACGCAAACGCCCGGCAATATCCTCGTTAACCGGCCGCTCCCCGAGCACAGCGGGCAGTTCCTCCTGCCACCAGGGCCGGGCTCGGGCCTACGGCTCGCGTTTCATGCCGGTGATCGTGTAGTGGCAGCTTTATTCGAGGCCATGCAGTCGGTGTAACGGAGTGTACATGGAGTGGAACTGAGGGTCGCTGAGCCCCCTACCCGCTTCGGCCGCCTGCTGCCCCGCGCTCGACCCGCTGGCCAGCACACCGAAGTCCTGGTCACGGACCTCTCAACCTAGGCAGGGCAGTGCACCACGTCCCGGCCCCACCGCTCCCGGAGTCCTGGTGTGCCCGGCAGCTCGTCAACCAGCCTGGTGGGGCATCAGCAGCCGGCGTGTGCGGATCGTCCGGCCGTCAGCCAGCACCACCGCGAACCGGGTGACCTCCCCGTTGTCCTCGCCGGCCACGGCGCTGACCTCGCTGGGCATCATAGGTACCCCGCCACCGCGAGCCTGGGTGTCCTATCGCCGGGCCGCCGAGCTGTTCGAGCAGGCCGCCGCCGACCTCGCGGGCAGACCGTGAACATTGGAGCAGCTGCGCCACAGCGCGCTGACCCATACCGCCGAAGACATCGCCAACTCCTCCAGGCTGCTGGCCTACTGCGGCACACCTCGGGGGCGTCGCCGGGCGGCTACGCCCGCGTTTCCCCCGAGGCGCTGGCGCGCTGGCAGGCCGAGCGCGCCCCTGCCGCTCGCAGGCGGTGATGCGCGATTAGAAGTGGGGCCGAAGCAGCGGCCCGAAGATGTGAACCCCGATCCCCCATGCCTCCTGCTGGCTCAACACCTGGCCGGTGACCCCGGGGTGGGTTTGCGCCCAGGCGAGGGCGTTGTCCTGGTCGGTGAAGAAGTTGATGTAGTCGCAGCAGATGTCGGCGGCGATCGACGGCACTGTGGCGTCGGCCGAGGCTTCGGGCGGGCAGGTTCCGCAGGTGCTCTGCCGGCCGTAGAAGACGACCGTGGTGGCCGGGTTCCACAGCACCCGGCTCGCGCTGGTGTCGGCGGGGACGGTGACGGTGATCGGGTTGCCGGTGCCGGGTTCGGCGGAGGAGATCGTCACGTCCTTGCCGAGCATGGCCGCGATGCCGAGCGCGTCGATCGCGCACATGGAGAAAACCTGCGGCCCGTCGGTGATCTGCACGAGGTGCGGGGTCGGCGTCGGCGAGAACGGGTAGGCCGCGCTGATGGCGCCGAAGGTGTCCAGGCGCAGGAAGTCCGCGGCGTGCAACTGCGCCAAGACCTGCTGGCTGCTTGTCTCGAACGGGGCGGCGGCCTCGTCGAGCTCGTCCTTCGACGGGGCCTTCCCGGTCTCGGCGAAGGCCCGCAGGACCCGTTGGTGCACCGCCCGCAGGCCGCCCTCGACGGGCGCCAGGCGGCCCAGCCCTGCCCGGCCCACCGCTGTGGCCGGCTCGCTCGGCACCGGGTGCTCGACGGTCTGCTGGAGCGCAGCGCGCAGCGCCGCCACCGAGGGGGCGCCACCGGTCGGCCCGGACTCATCCCGATACAGGCGGCACGAGACGCTGCTCGGGGTGCCGGGCGCGGCGAACGGATCGACGCCGTTGATCAGCAGGGTGGGCGACCCGTGCATCCCGTACCGGGCGGCGTCCGCCTCGCCCTCGATCACCCGGAGGTTCACCGTCACGGCCGGCTGGTCGGCCAGGGCCTGGGTGAGCCGTTCACGCAGGACAGGCTCGTTCGGGCAGTCCGGCACGGTCAGCATGGTCAGTTCCAGCATGCGCTCCTCCAAAGGGCAGCTGTTGGCGCTCACCTTGGCCAGTAGAGGTTCCAGTGCACTGGAAGGTCCAGCGTAGGCTCGCGGTATGCGCATCGGTGTTCTGGCCGCCCAGGCGGGGCTGACCGCCAAGACCATCCGCTTCTACGAGGACTCCGGGTTGCTGTCCGCGCCGCCGCGTACCTCGACCGGCTACCGCGACTATCCCGAAGCGCCAGCGGGATGGCCTTGTCCTGGGTGGCCGTCACCGCCCAGGAGGGGATGGTGCGCCAGGCGGCGCCGGTGGTCGTGTCGGTGTAGGAGGAGGCGGCGAACGGGCGCTGACCGGCCTGCATCAGGCGGGTGGTGGACACGGTCAGGTCGTGGGCGAAGGCGCTGCGGAACTTGTCCGGCTTGAGGTACAGATCGACGCCGGTGCTGCCGTCGGCGTTGGTGAAGGGCACCTCCCGGACGGAATCGGGGATCTGACTGCCGGGGAACTTCCCGAACAGATCAACGAGCTTCTCGCCCTCGTCGGGCACCATCGCGGCGACGTAGACGAGCGCCTTCACGCTGGGGATGCCGACGGCGGCGTTGGTGATCACGGCTCCACCGTACGAGTGACCGACCAGCACGATCGGCCCCTCGATCGACTTCAGGACGCTGGCGATGTACGGCGCGTCGGTCCGCCGGCAACGGCCGCGAACACGATACGGCGCGGCAGAGCAGTGGGACGGTTCATAGCTGTCTGCAAGCGGAGTTGCGGATGGATCCGGAAGCCGCGCTCGGCCTGTATGGCATGGCCTTACAGGCCGAGCGCCGCCATGACCGGCCCCAAGGCCAGGATCGAGTCGGCGTGGTGCGTGCCGTCGTCAGGCGGCGGCCTGGCGGATGAGGTCGGCGACCGCGGCGGGCTGGGACAGGTAGACCGAGTGGCTGCCCGGCGTTTCCGCGACGGTCGCCCCGGCGCGCTGCGCCATGGCGTGCTGGGCGGGCGGCGGGATCATCCGGTCGTCGGTCGCCACCAGGTACCAGGACGGCTTGGCACGCCACGCGGGTTCGGTGACCGCGCCGCCGAGAGCGTCCACGCCCCAGGGGACCTGCGAGTCGGCCATGAACGCCGCCTGGTCGGCGGGCAGGTCACCCGCGAACGACGCGGGGAACTTGTCCCGGTCGAGGAGGAGGAATCCGTTGACCGGGGGCAGGATCGGCGGGACGGGCGCGCCGGGCGGCGGGTCGGCGATGAGCGTGTTGACCGACTCGCCCTTGTCCGGGGCGAAGGCCGCGATGTAGGCGAGTGCCGCGACGTTGGGGTGGCTGCCGGCCTCGCTGATGACGACGCCTCCGTAGGAGTGGCCGACGAGCACGGCCGGGCCGTCGAGCGAGTCCAGGACCTGACGGGTCGCGGCGACGTCACCGTCGAGCGACAGCGTCGGGTTCTGCACGACCGACACACGGAAGTCGTCGGCGACGAGCAGGTCGTAGACGGCCTGCCAGCCGGAGCCGTCGACGAAGCCGCCGTGGACGAGCACGATGTTGCGGATCATGTCGCTCCTCTGCGAGGGGAGAAGGGGTGGAACGCCTCCCAAGGTAGGAATCCGGCGGCTCCCCTCGCGTACGTCAAATGATGTAATCGCCGTCCCGCGCGGTCATGCGACGGCTCAGTTCGCCGCGGGTGGTGATGCCGAGCTTGGGGAAGATGCGCGACAGGTGCGTGCTGACCGTGCGGGGCGAGACGAACAGCCGCTGGCCGATGTCGCGGTTGGTCAGGCCGTCCGCGACGAGTTGCGCGATCTGCGACTCCTGGGCGGTGAGCCGGTCGCGGGCGTCGTGCTTGCGGCGGATCCGCTCGCCGCTCGCGCGCAACTCGCGCAGTGCGCGCTCCGACCAGGGCACCGCGCCGAGCGCGTCGAATGCCTCGGCCGCCGCGCGCAGCGGCGCCCTGGCCTCGGCGGCGCGGCGCTGGCGGCGCAGCCACGCGCCCCAGGCGTACCGCAGTCGCGCCCGTTCGAACGGCCAGCCGACCAGGTCGTCGCGGAGCGCCTGCGTGAACAGCTCCTCGGCGGCCTCGTCGGGCGCGATCACGGCCCTGATGTAGGCGAGGGCGACCTGCCCGACCGGCGACCCGCTCTCCTCGATCATCGGGGCCAGCTCGTCGGCGACCGCGCGCAGTTCCTCCTGCCGTCCGCTGAGCAGCGCCGCCTCCGCCAGGTGCGGCAGCGCCCACAGCCGGATGTACTGGTGGTAGCTGACCTCGCTCGGGTTGAAGATCGGGCGCAACGCGTCCCAGGCCGCGCCGAAGGTCCCGTCGGCCAGTTCGGCGGCCCCCCGCGCGAGCTGCACCAGGGACAACATCGGGTACGCGCCCGCCGACATGAACGCCCGTTCCACCTGCGCGGCGAGATCGCGCGCGACGTCCGTCGCGCCGCGCAACGCGTGGATCTCGGCGGATGCGGCGTCCACGGTGAGCACCCACTGCGGCTGCCTGGTCTCCACGGCCAGTGCCCTGGCCTCGGCGGCGGCGATGCCCCCGAGCCGGGTGTCGCCGAGGCGCGCCGCCGACGTCGCCTGCCCGACAAGCGACTGCGCGAGCGTCCCGAACGGCCCCCGCGCCCGCATCCCCGCGCTCGCCTCCGCATACAGCCGGGCGCCCAGCGGGAAGGCCCCGACCGCGTTCGCCGCCGCGCCCAGCAGTTGCAGGTTGTGCGGGCTGACCCAGCTCGCCCTGCTCAGCGCGTCGAGCTGGAGGAGTATCTGCCTGCCACGCTCGACGGGGGTGATCATCGCAAGCGACGAGACGACCTGCGGGTCGTCGTGGGGTACGGCCAGCCGTTCGATCGCGGCGAGCACAGGCGCGCGGCTCTCCCGCGTGGGGTTGGAGAAGTACCAGCGCATACTGACCCAGGCCAGCCAGCGCAGCGCGAACGCCGAGCCGTCCCGGGCGCGCATCTCGTCGAGGAACTCGCCGAGGCCAGACAGCCGATCCACGCCGGTCCACACGAAATGCAGGGCGAGGTCGCGAAAGTACGTGAGCCTGGACCGGTCGATCGGAGCGAGGTCGGCGTCCTCCGCGCGGCCGACGAGGCGTTCCAGGGCGGCGCGGTCGCCGAGGTCGAAGGCCATGACGGCCGCGTCGACCAGCCGCGCACCCCGGAGGGCCGGGTCCGCGGTGAGGTAGGCGGCGCGCTCCTGCGCTTCCAGCGCACGCCCCGACGCGCCCCTGCCTCCGGCGCGCAGCGCGGCGGCGGCGAGCCCGGCCGCCACGTCGTCGTCATAGGACGCCGCGGCGGCGGCCCGGTGCCAGATCCTGCGGTCGTCGTCCTCGGGCAAGGCTGCGGCGAGCGCGGCATGCGCCTCGCGTAACAGGTCAGCCCCGGCCGCCTGGACGATCGCCGACCTGATGAGCGGGTGCCGGAAGCTGACGCGCGCGGCGTCGGCCACGACCAGCCCTGCCCGGGTGGCGGGCACCAGCGCGGACGCCCCGATCGGCGCGCCCGTCAGCAGGGACGCGGCCCGTGTGTTCTCCTCGATCGCGTCGTCCTCGTTGACGGCGGCGACGAGCGCCAGGGTCCTGGTGTCGGCAGGCAGCGCGGCGAGCGCCTGGGCGAACGCGCGCTCCAGCCGCTCCGTCAGAGGCAGCCTGCTCGACGCGAGCATCTCCTGGTCCTGCCGGGACGCCATCGCGGCGAACTCCATCAGCGCGAGCGGGTTGCCCGCCGCCTCCGTCAGCACGCGGGCGCGCAGTGCGATACCCAGCTCGGGCGCGACCCGCGCCAGCAGCTCAGCCGCCGCCCGGCCGGTCAGCGGCGGCACGCTCAGCGCGGGCAACCCCGACGCGACGAGCTTGGCCTGCGCGTCGGCGTCGTCGCGCGAGGTCGCCAGCAGCACGACCGCATCCGAGCGCAACCGGCGGCCGACGAACGCGAGCGCCTCCCAACTCGGCTCGTCCAGCCAGTGCGCGTCCTCGCCGGCGAGCACCACAGGTGAGTCGCCCGCCAGCGCGGACAACCGGTGCAGCACGGACATCGCCGCGCGCAGCGGCCCACCATCGAAGTCGCCGGGCACGAGCCCGGTCCCCGCGAGCAGCCTACGCAGCCCCTCGTACGGCACCTGGCCTTCGGCGGGCACGCCGGTCACGGTCAGCACACGCGCGCCCCGGGCCTCAGCCTCGGCTGTGACGGCCCCGAGCAACGCCGACTTGCCGACGCCCGGCGCTCCGCTCAACACGAGCGCGCCGCCGCCGCCATGCTTCGCGTGGTCCAACAGCGCCAACAGGTCGCGCAATTCGGCGTCTCGTCCCACCAGGGCGGGCGGCCCCGCGAGTACCATACTCATTTCGCGCCTCCCGGCTTCGGCCCGTACTGTCCCAAGCGGCGGCGCGAGCCGTACAACCTCAGCTTGGCGAAGTTCCATGCCAAGTGTGCCTCGAGCGTGGTCGGTGATCGTCAGCCGGGCACTTCTGGTCGCGGCTGGACGGCTCCTCCGCGACCAGGCGCGTGGTGGTGTCCATCAGGCGGCGGCCTGGCGGATGAGGTCGGCGACCGCGGCGGGCTGGGAGACGTAGACGGTGTGGCTGCCGACATGGGAGAGGTGTCGAGATCGGGCCGGGCCGCGCCCACAGGCCACGAACATGATCAGTTCTCCGGCTCATGTCATCCTTGGATCTGCACCCACGGGTGGGTCACTGCCACCGGGATTACACGCGTCGCTACCGTCGCGTCGTCGCTGCCGAACTTCACCTAGACACTCTGTGTAGCTTTTACATTACAGTCTGTAATGAACGGTCGTGGACACGGCCCGACAGACAGCGGAGACCCCCATGCGACGTATCACCCCCAAAGCCGCCGCCCTCGCAGCGGTAGCGATGCTCGCCCTGGCCACACCTGCCCAAGCCCAGGCCGCCGCAGCCCATCATCGCGCTGCAGCCCCGGAGGCCTACTTCGAGTACACCGACATCACCCGCGAGACGGCCGTCGTCAAGCTCACCGACCCCGCCAAGATCCAGCACGCCAGGAACCTGCTGAACGGCACCACCACCGCCGAACCTCACCTCATCGGCAAAATCGTCAAGCGGCCCGCTCCCTACAACCTGCGGTGGTCCTACCACTACGACCCCAACTCGGTCGATTTCTTCGACTACGCCTTCGAGGTGTGCGACGCCACGATCCCCTACGTCGAGGAGCACCTGGACGAGGCGGGCGGCGCGTTCCTACCCGGCCTGGTCTGGTGCCCCTGGACCTCACACCTGGTGCGCGAGATCCCCGCACCGTAAGGCGCGCCCCGCTGCGAGCCCTGCAGAATCTCGGAAGTCCGGCCCAGGGCAGTCTCTAGGTCTAGAGGGTTTCCCCTCTGGACCCTCTAGACCTAGAGTCCTCGTCCCCTATCGGGTTCGTCGCCTCGCTGGAATGACAGCGCTCCGCCAGGATCTCGGTTACGTGACCTTCAGTTGGTGGACGGTGGACGCTGTGCCCATGGCGGCTCTTCCCTCGGTGTGGCGATGGGCGTCATGGCATGGCGCACCGCCCCAAGGAGGCGAGCTCGGCGGGGACCTGCCGGTGAGTCGTTTTCGTGCGTTCTGGCCGGGTAAGGCGCGTAAGTGAGCGCCTGCCCCAGCGAGGTTCCTCGCTCGCGGTCGCCCGACACTGTCGCCGGAACAAATATGAGGAGACAGTCATGAAGGATGAATCAACAAACCTCGGCGGGCCGGCGGCGCGCGCCGCCGACGCACCGAGCCTGCCCGCGGCCGTCGACCGGGCCGCCTTCCAGGCCGAACTCGACAGGCTGCGGGTTCGGGAGAAGGCGCACACCCGGGAAGGCGACGCGATCGCCGCAGCCCGACGGCGCCTACCCATGGTCGAGGTGGACGCCAACATCGCGCTGATCGGGCCCAACGGGCCGCTCACCCTGCTCGACGCGTTCGAAGGGCGCCGACAGCTCATCGCCTACTATTTCATGTGGTACCCCGGTCGACCCGCGCCCGAGCAGTGCGAAGGCTGCACGTGGTGCAACACCCAGGTCGCGGAGCTGTCCTACCTTCATTCTCGCGACATCACCTACGCGGTCTTCTGTCAGGGGCCTTTCGACGAAAGCATCCGCTACCACGATTTCATGGGCTGGGAGATGCCGTGGTATTCAGCACAGGCCTCCCTCGACACGCTCCTCGTCGGGCGCCACATCGGCATGATGCACCTCGTGTGCTACGTACGAGACGGCGACCGCGTCTTCGAAACCTACTGGACGACCCGCCGCGGCGTAGAGGAAATGGACTACAGCTACGCGCTCATGGACCTCACCGTGTACGGACGCCAGGAGCCGTGGGAGGACTCGCCTCCCGGCTGGCCACAACCGTGGCAGGTCGACAGCTCCTACACGCGGACCAACGGACGCCCCATCGCCCACTGGTCGCGACTCGAAGCTGGGCGCTCTGACGACCTCGCCGTTGGACCCTAGTCTAGGTGGCTGGTGTTAAGCGGGCCATCACGAGCATGCAGGCGCGCTGAATGGGCTGCTCAGTCCCTCTGTGAGTGATCAGTCTCGGGTCGGCAACCGGCCCGACGCGTGCCCCACGATCACCGTCACCCTGCTCGCCCTTTCGTTCGTCCGTCGGACGGGATTACTGTGAAACTGCGGCCGGAGGAAGGGGGTGTCGGGATCGGCGAGTGGCGATCGGCAAGGAGACCCCGATGGACTACGACCTCTTCGAACAGGGCGACATTCAGCTGCAAAGCGGCGCTACACTTCGCGACGCCAAGCTGGCTTACAAGACCTACGGCGAGCTCAACGCTGACAAGAGCAACGCGATCGTCTATCCGACGTGGTACTCGGGCCAGCACTATGACAACGAATGGCTCATCGGCGAGGGTATGGCGCTCGATCCGTCGAGATACTTCATCGTCATCCCCAACATGTTCGGCAACGGGCTCTCGTCGTCGCCGAGCAACACCCCGCCGCCGCACGACGGAGCGCGGTTCCCGAACGTGACGATGTACGACAACGTCCGGGCCCAGCACCGTCTCATCACCGAGCGGTTCGGCATCGAGCGCCTGGAACTCGTCACGGGCTGGTCGATGGGGGCCGGGCAGAGCTACCAGTGGGCGGTCAGTTACCCCGAGATGGTCCGGCGGATACTGCCCTTCTGCGGCGCGGCGAAGACCAGCGTTCACAACATCGTCTTCCTTGAGGGTGTCAAAGCCGCGCTCACCGCCGACGCGGGGTGGAACAACGGCTGGTACCGCGAGCAGCCGAGGGTCGGGCTGCGGGCGATGGCCCGCGTCTACGCCGGCTGGGGCTTCTGCCAGCAGTTTTACCGGGAGAAGAGCTACGAGCGCGAGCCGCTCCGATACGGCTCCCTGGAGGACTTCCTCGTCGGCTTCTGGGAGGGGCTGTTCATCAAGCGCGACGCGAACAACCTCCTTGCCATGCTGTGGACGTGGCAGAACGCCGACATCGGCAGGACCCCTGGTTTCGGCGGCGTCGAGGAGGCACTCGCCGCGATCCGCGCGCCCGCGATCGTCATGCCGGCCCAGCAGGATCTCTACTTCCCGCCCGAGGACAGCGAGTGGGAGGTCGCCCACATGCCCGACGCGGAACTGCGGATCATCCCCGGCTCGTGGGGACACTTCGCCGGAGGCGGACTCAATCCGGTGGACACGAAGTTCATCGACAACGCGCTCAAGGAGTTGCTCGCGAGAGAGGTCTAGTCAGGCGCCGAACCATCGTCCTGCTTTCCCCTGAGTTCACCGTGACGCTGGTTCTGAGCAGTCCACGGTCCCGTGTGTGGCGACGGTGTGGAGGTACTGGGCGGGTCCTGTGCAAACAGTCGCACGGGTGGGCCACCGCTCCTATCGTCGCAAGATATGCGGACAGTGGATGTACTGGTCGTGGGTGCGGGCCTGGCCGGTCTGTGCACAGCCCGCCTGCTCGCGCGTCGGCAACTGGATGTGATGGTGGTCGACCGCCGCAGGTCGCTGTCGACGGGCATCCGCACGACCGGGATCTTCGTACGTCGCACCCTGGATGACTTCGACCTGCCGGACCATCTGCTCGGGCCTGGTGTGCGGGACGTGCTGCTGTATCCGCCGTCGCGGCGGGCACCGATCCGGCTCACCAGCGACCGGGACGAGTACCGCGTGGCCGACATGGCGGCCGTTTACCAGCACGCGCGCCGCGCGGCGGAGTCGGCCGGGGCACGGGTTCTCTTGGGCGTGCGGTATGTCGACGCGTCGACGGGTTTTGTACGGCTCGCGGGTGCGGAACCGGTGACGGCCCGGTTCATCGTCGGCGCGGACGGCGCCCACTCCCGGGTGGCCCGTGATCTCGGCCTTGATGTCAACCGGCGGTTCCTCATCGGTGCCGAGATCGTCCATCCGATCGCGTCGGGCACGACCACCCCGGCGTTCCACTGCGTGCTGGACCCTCGGGTTGCTCCGGGGTACCTGGGGTGGGTCATCGACGACGGCCGGCATGCGCATGTCGGCGTCGCGGGTTATCCGGACGCGATGCGCACCGGCATCCGTTACCTGCTGGACGCTTTCGCCGCGGACGCGCCAGGCCGCGCGGCGCCGGCTGGTCCGGTCGAGCGTCGAGGTGGTCCGATTCCGGTCGGCGGTGTGCTGCGACGGTTGGCGTGCCCCGCAGGGCTGCTCGTCGGAGACGCGGCGGGCGCGGTGTCGCCGCTGACGGCCGGCGGATTGGACCCCTGCTTCCGCATGTCCGAACTGGCCGCGGCGGTCGCCGCCGGGTACCTGCGTACTGGTGACCAACGCATGTTGAGCCGGTACGACGGGGACGCGTTGCGGAGCCGGTTCCGAGGCCGGCTGTTGCTGCGCCGCGTGTTCGCCGGCATCCGATCCCCCGCCGCGACAGAGGCGGCGGTGACCGTACTGCGCAGTCGTGCCGGTCGTGCCCTGGCAGCGCGGATCCTGTTCGGCGACGGCTCGTTTCCGATTGTCAACCCACAGCTCGCAGACCCGGCAATCGAGCGCCCGTGATGGCCGCCTTGGCCTCCCCGGTCATCAGCCGTTGCGCGGCCTGGTACCCGTAACCGCCCCGGGCGACCTGGTCCATGCCACACCCTCCATGTCCGGTTTCCGGTGACTCAGTGGACGGTCTCCGAAGCAGGGCGGGGTACGGCGAGGCTCAGATAGCGGCCGTCCAGATGGATCATAATCTGGTCCTGGACCAGTTCGGCGAGGATGCGGTCGCCCGGTTCGGTCAGATGGGCGGTCACGTCGTCGGCGGACCGGTGCTGGTCGCAGTAGAGGTAGGCGGCCCGTCGCGCGCCTTCCAGGATGGTCAGCGTCCGGAGCGCCCGGGGGCGAAAGTCCCAGACGGCCAGCGTGTCACCGTGGTCGACCGAGATCAGCCCGTCGTGGTGCGCTTCACCGTGCCACCGCTGGACGGCGGCCCGGGTCTTCCCGATGTAGGTGTCCGGGTCGCGGCCGTCGTCGTAGTCGTACTCGAAGTAGTAGGCCAGATTCGCGAGCTGGTCGTCCGGCAGCCCGTAGATGTGGTGGTAGCTGCGGTCCGGCCGGATGTCGCGGATGCCGAGCACTGCCGCGTCGAAGAAGTACGGGCTGAAGCGATCCAGCCGTACCCGCCCCAGCGAGTACGGGGGCTGCAGGTGCCGGATGGCGTCGATGACGGCGGCCGTGGCCTCGTAGTCGTCGGGGTTCTCGCCGGGGAAGCCGTAGATGAGGTTCCAGAAGGGCGTGACGCCGAGTTCCTTGCACCATTTCAGCAGTTGCACGTTCTGCACCGCGGTGGTGCCCTTGCGCATGGACCTCAGCACGTCCGTGCTGAAACTCTCCACGCCGGGCTGGATGGTGCGGATCCCGGCGTCGTGCAGGTCGCGTAGCTGCTGCTTGCTGAGCTTCGCCCTCACCTCGAAGAACAGGCCGAGATTCAGCCGCCGCCGCTTCAGCTCCGGAATCAGATCGCGGAAGTAGTGAGCCTTTTCCATCCCTGGTGGCGGATGGCTGGTCACAACATGATCGCGGGTCCGGCTTTCCCCTCATGACGTAGCAGAGCTCCTGGTAGAC
>NZ_JBEYZF010000062.1:0-21350 GCF_040645915.1 Nonomuraea sp. NPDC046570
ATGACCCGCCGCCTCACCCGAGAATCCACCCCAACGTGGCGAAACACCTGAAATCCGAGCTAGACAGAACTTGCAGGATCAAACACCCACTGAGGCCGCCCGCACGCTCAAGATCGGTCGATCCACCGCGTACGAAGCGCTGGCTCAACGCTGAACGATCGAATGTTGGGGCGGGACCGGCACGCCGCTGCAGTAGTGGGAGTGCAACAGCGGTGCCAACCACAAGTGGCGGCGAGGCTGACCGTCCCCCTCCGGGAGAAGTGATCGTGGCGCACTCCTCGTACGCGTCCGGCGTAGGAGGAGTGCGGCCGCTCAGCCTGCGCTCCATCATGGGCCCGGCTCGGTCGTCAACCGAGGTCACCGTGATGGGGCGTCGGCGCTGTCACCGGGTGAGAGCCGGCACGCCGCCAGAGGCCCAGGACCACGGCCAGCCCGAAGGCCACGAGGAGGGCCGCGACGGCGAAGGTCCAGTGCGTTCCGCGAGCCACCTCCGCCGACGTGGCGGTGCTGACGTCGCTCGCGCCTGCGGCGAAGGCGAAGACGGCTCCCATGACCGACGCGCCGGTCATGAGGCCGAGGTTGCGGGAGAGGTTCAGCGTGCCCGACAGCAGGCCACGCTGGTGCGGGGAGACGTCCTTCATCACAGCGGTGTTGTTGGCCGCCTGGAACAGGGCATAACCGGCGGTGACGACGACCAGGGGCAGGACGTACCCTATGACCCCGGCAGCCGTGGGCATCAAGGAGAGCGCCACGGCGCCGCCGATGATGCCGGCGAGCCCGACCACCACCATGGTCCCGGCTCCGAAACGATCGGTGGCGCGGCCCGCCGGGACGCCGGTGAGGGCGGACACGGCGGGGCCTGCCGACATCACCAGGCCGACGAAGGCCAGGTCGAGGCCGAGCGCCCAGGCCAGATGGAAGGGCCCTACGACGAGAGTGGTCATCATGACGGTCGAGACCAAGGCGCTCGTCGTCAGCCCGGCGGCGAGGACGGGGTCACGGAGCATCGACAGGGTGAGCAGCGGGGATGAGACCCGGCGCTCGGTGACGACGAACAGGGCGAGGCCCGCCCCTGAGGCGAGGAGCAACCCGATGGTGAGCGCGCCGAAGGAGTTCCCCTCGATCGTCATGGCCAGCGCGTAGGCCCCCAGTGTGATCGCCAGCAACGCGGTGCCCACACTGTCGAACCGTCCGCGTACGGAGATCACTGCCGGCGCGGAGCCGGGCAGCATCCTGAAGGTGAGCGTGAGCGTGAGGAGGCCGAGCGGCACGACGGCGAGGAAGATGGCGCGCCAGCCGAAGACCGTGATCAGGACGCCACCGAGGCCGGGCCCCAGCGCCGTGCCGACTGCTGACATCGTTCCGAGCAGCCCCATGACCCTGCCGGTGCGGTCCCTCGGCACCGTCTTGCCGACGATGGCCATGGTCAGCGCCATCATGCACGCGGCACCGGCTCCTTGAAGCGCCCGGGCGACGACCAGGATCGGAAGGTTCGGGGCGAGACCGCTCAGCAGCGTCGCGAGCGTGAACACGGCGATGCCACCCAGCAGAACGCGACGCTGGCCGACGAGGTCGCCGAGGCGGCCGACTCCGACGATCAGGGTCGTGACGGCCAGGAGATAGGCGATCACGACCCACTGGACGTCGTTGAAGGCGGCGTCGAAGGCCACAGCGATGGTTGGTAGGGCGACGTTGGCGATGCTGGTGCCGAGCGAGGGCAGAAGCATGGACAGCGACAGCGCGGCGAGCGCCCAGGCCAGGGGCGGACGGCGCGCAGGCGGTGCCTGCTCGGGCTCGGCTGCTGCTCTCACGATGACGGCCTCTTCCTGGAGTCGACGGGGCGATGGGATCGCAATGAACCTAGATCCCGCTTCGACCTGGCGGAAGACGCAAAGATAGAAAGCCATTTGTGCATGAAACGCCATGCCCCAGCTGATCCGTGAGATCCTTCGCACATGGTCCGTCCCGATCTGAACCTGCTGGTCACCCTCAACGTCCTGCTTGAGGAAGGCAGCGTGACGCGCGCGGGTGAACGGCTTGCGCTCAGCCCGTCCGCGATGAGTCGCGCGCTCGCGCGGCTGAGGCGGGCCACGGGCGACCCGCTGCTGGTGCGAGCCGGTCGAGGGCTGGTGCCCACGCCCCACGCTTTGGAACTGCGCGACCGTGTGCGCGTCCTGGTCCAGGAGGTCGAAGCCGTTCTCCGGCCGGCCGAGAGGCTCGACCTAGCGACGCTGGAGCGGACTTTCGCCTTGCGCAGCAGCGATGGGTTCGTGGAGAGGTTCGGGCCCGCGCTGGTGGCGGAGGTCGGCCGCGTGGCGCCTGGCGTGCGGCTGCGGTTCCTGCAGAAGACCAAGAAGGACACCGCTGCTCTGCGCGAGGGCATGGTCGACCTCGAGACGGGCGTCATCGAGCACGCTCTGCCTCCCGACGTGCTGAGCGTGCCCCTGTTCACCGACCACTTCATCGGGGTGGTGCGAAGCGAGCACCCACTGAGCACCGGAAAAGTGACGGCGGCCCGGTACGCCTCCTCGCGGCACGTGTACGTCTCGCGGCGCGGCCTGACGGAGGGGCTGGTGGATGAGGCCCTTCGCGCGACAGGCCACGAGCGGGAGGTCGTCACGGTCGTAGACGGCTTCAGCGCCGCGCTGGCGCTGGCGGAGGCCTCGGACCTGGTCGCCACCGTTCCGGAGCGTCACACCGCTAACCTGCGGCGAGGGATGTGCTCCTTCGAGTTGCCCTTCCACGCTCCCGAGGTGACGGTGTCGTTGATGTGGCACGTCCGGCTCGACGCAGACTCGGCTCACCGATGGTTACGCGACCGCGTGATCGATGTGTCGTCGTCATAGTCGCCCTCGATCGCCCGATCCGGCCGGCGTAGATCTTCTCGGTGTTGAACGCCCGGCCCGCCGCGCGCAGCCCCGCCAGATACGCGCACGCCTCGACATACAGCCCGAAGTCCTCATCGACCACCACCCACAACACCGACTCATCGGCGACCACCGCCCGCTCCGGCCGGTAATACCGAGGCAGCGCACCTGACATGCCTGACGACCCCTGAATACTGTTCAGGCAAGTACGCGACCACGCTACATGCCACACATGACTGACTACTTACAGCCACCCAAGATAACCGTAGAAGACGCCGCTCACCAAGGCGGTGTGCCGCTCTCGCAGCAGGTCCCGGACGGTCGCGCGCCCGCGCGCGTAAGCGCGTCGGAAAACCCCTGGAGTCGGGATCGTGCCGACCACACAGACCGGGTCCAAGCACTGCCGGGCCCGTACCGCGGTGGACCGCCGCCGCGGATCGGGAACCTGCGCAGGTGATCGAGCACGCTGGCGTACTCGGCAGCGGCTACAGGCGCCGAGCCGCAGGTCACGGTCGTCAAGTGGTCCAGGGCAAGGGTGATCGGCAAGGATAAGGGGGCAGGCACGGTCTTCTCTGATCATTTGGCGTCGAGAACCTCATGATCTCCCGAAGGTCGTGCATGTTCGTTTAGCTTGATCGCCCGCCCTGTCGCTTCGGCTCGACGCACCGCCCTCAAGCCCTGAAGTGGACATCGTAGCCATCAGCGCTACTTTGCCGGGGCCCTGCCACTCTGCCGCGGACGCCGAGGATGAACGCAATCTGCGAGCGGGTCATCGGCACCCTGCGCCGTGAACTGTTGGACCGGATCCTGATCCTCCCTGCGCGAGTACGAACAGTTCTACAACCAGCACCGAGCCCACCAAGCCCGGGTTCAAGCGGCACCGCTGCGTGCCGTCCCGAATCTGATCACCGACCCGAAGCGAATCGACGACCTGAACATACGCAGAGGACCGGCTCGGCGGAGTACTGCACGAGTACTCGCATGCCGCTTGAACTGCGCGGATGAGGTTATCGGCAGGCGCAGGGCCGTACTGGCACCTCGCCAACGGGCGGGAGAGCCTGCTGGCGGAAACGCTGTAGACGCGCTCCGGCAGACACGGGACCACGAAAGGCCGTGGTCCCGTGTCTGCTGATCAAGGTTCCTACACGTAACTTGCTCTTGATGGACGGACACGATCTGACGTAGAAGATCGGGTGTCGGGTGTGGACAGGGGCAGCGGCTGACTCGACGGGCCGGTGCGGTGGATGCTGGAGATGCCGCCGGGGGTCACAGCGCCCATGCGCCGCCGGAGATGACGGGGATCTCGTCGCCGGCGTCGGTCACCGCGAACGCGTCGACGTCGGGAGCCCCGAGCACGATGTCCATGTGCACTCCGCTGACATTGGCTCGAGCGCGGTCGGCGTCGCCGACGGTGAAGCCGTAGTGGGCGCCGAGCGCGACGTGCGACCCGGCATTCTCGTCGAGCAGCACCGAGGACATCGGCGGCAGGTCGGCGCAGCGCGCCTCGCCGCCGACAAGGGCGACCTCACCCAGCCGCGACGCGCCCGGGTCGACCGCGACCTGGGCACGCAGTCCGTCGGCTGCGCCCTCGCCTCGAACCTCGACCACACGGCCGCCCTCGAACCGGAGCAGCGCGTCCTGGACGACACGACCATCGGAGAGGGGCCGACCCCGCCGGATCGTGAAGTACCCCGTGACCCGGTCCGGATCCGGCGTCGTGAAGATCTCTTCCGATGGCAGGTTCGCGTAGTAGTCGTGCCCGCTGGTGGTCCGGTCGGCCGCCGAGACCCAGCGCGATGTCCCGAAGAGACCGACTTCGAGGTCGGTTCCGGGGCCGCGGAAGCGGAGCGCGCGCCAGTGACCGGCGTTGGCGATCGACGCGAGCCGGTCCAACTCCGCGGCGCGGGTCTTCCACTCCGCCACCGGATCATCGGCATCGAGCCGGCAGGCGTGTGCTACATCGCGCCAGAGCGCGGCGTAGGCGGCGTCGTCGTCCTCGGCCGGCCGCAGCATCCGCGCCCACTCGCGGGTCGGCCCGGGGATCATGCACCAGGGGACGGCCTGCTCCTGGACGAGTGCCATCGCCTGAGGCAGGATCTGGCCGTGGGCTATCGCCGATGCCACTGGGTCGACGCCCGCCGCGAGCCGCGGATGCGTCGGAGCGGACAGGAAGATCAGTGCCCCGTCCGCCTCGGCGAGCGCTCTCAGACGTCCCGCGAGCCACGGCGGCGCGAAGTCGAGGTCTTCGCGGCGGCTACCGAGCAGCCGCGCCCGCCGAACATGCGGGTCATAGTAGTGCACGTCGACGTAGCGGGCGCCGCGTGCGTACGCAGCGTCCGCCGTCGCACGCGCCAGTTGCTCGTGGCCGATCGCAGCCTCGACAGCGACGATCTGGCCGGGCCGTACGGCGATGCCGAACTCGACGGCCAGCGCGGCCAGAGCCTGCTCCGGTCCGCTCCCGTGCGGCACGGCGGATGGTGTGTTCATTGACTGTCTCCATTCGTGTTGATCACTGTGGCGATCGTCGGAGTCCGGCCTGGGCTGGATCGGGCGATCGCGTGCTCGTCGGTTCCCAAGTACGCGCTGACGACCGCCGGATGCCGGCGCACGTCCTCGGGCGCGCCCTGGGCGATGACCCGCCCGGTGTCCATGGCGACCACCTCGTCGGCGACCCGCATCACCAGCGGGATGTCATGCTCGATGACGACCATCGTGCAGCCGATCTCGTCCCGCAGTCGCAGGAGCACCTCGCCCATGGCCTCGACCTCGCGCTGAGCGACGCCGGCTGCGGGCTCGTCGAGCAGCAGGACGCGGGGAGCCTGCGCGGAGAGGCATGCCAGCTCCACCAGGCGTCGCGTTCCGGTCGAGAGTGCCTCCGCCGGAACGTCGGCGAAGTCCTCCAGACCGAGCCCTCGCAGGATCCTGAGCGCGTCGGCCCGCCGGCTGGGAGCCCGGCGGCCGCGCCGGTGGTCCGTCGTCGCGTTGCGTCCGGCCAGCGCCAGCAGCACCGCATCGGCGGCGGAGAGCGTCGGGAAGAGCCGCGCGTCCTGGAACGAGCGTCCGATGCCGTAGTGGGCCCGGCGCTCGGGCGTGGCCCGTGTCAGGTCGCGCCCGTCGAGCAGAACCCGTCCGGCGTCGGCGTGAGCGAACCCGGATGCCAGCTCGAAGAGCGTGGTCTTGCCTGCGCCGTTGGGCCCGATCAGGCCGACGATCAGACCCGGCTGGATGGTCAGGAACACATCGTCGACAGCACGAACTCCGCCGTAGCTCTTGCTCACGTTCTGGAGCTCGAGCGTGCCGCCGGTCCGGACCGGGCGGCGTTCAGGATCCGGCTTCTCACCATCTACGGTCACAGGCGGTCTCTCCGCCTCCGCCGGCGCACTCTCCGGCGGCGCGGAACCGGGCTGTCCGGTCTCCGGTCGTACCCGGCCGAAGAGCCGTCGTCGCAGCGGCTCCAGCACGCTGGCGAGCCCTCCTGGAACGTAGAGCACCAGCAGCAGCCACCCGACCGACGACGCGGCGAGAGCCGCGGAGTCCAGCGGTATGAACGCCGGCAGCGCGATCACGTAGAGCGCGCCGAGCAACGGCCCGTGGAGCACCGCGATCCCACCGAGCACCGCGAGCGCCACGACGTCGATGCTCGACTGCGGCGCGAAGTCGGTCGGCGTGACCAGCGCGAGCGAGTGGACGAGGACCGCGCCGCCGACGCCGGCGATCGCGCCGGCGATCAGGAACGCCTGGAGCTTCACCCGGAACGGGCTCATGCCGAGCGCGCGCGCCGAGTCCTCATTGTCCCGCATCCCGATCAGGCGCCGACCGGTTGAGCCGCTCCGGACACGGGCGGCGACCAGCAGTAGCACCGCCAGCCAGCCGAGCGCGAACAGCGCATAACTGCGCCCGGTGTCGAAGGCGATCCCGCCGATCGCTGGCTGGAGCGGCTCTTGCTGCTCACCGAGCAACCAGGGCATAGGCAGCAGCCAGGTCGGCACCAGCAGCGCGAAGGCGAGCGTCGCGACGGTTGGCAGGAACCCGCGGTCGCGCAGTGCCGGAGCCCCGACGATCGCCGCCGTCGCCCCACCGACCACGGCGGCGGCCGCGAACCCGAGCCAGATGTTGCTGGTCGTCTCGGTGATCCGTACCGAGACGGCTGCGGCGACGCCCGCGACCGCGAACTGTCCGAGGCTCAGTATCCCCCCGAGGCCGGCAAGGATCACGATCGACAAGCCGACGATCGCCATCGCCACGATCAGCGTGAGCTTCGTCCCGGTGGCGTTCGACGAGGTGAGGACGACCGCGACGGCGAGCCCGCCCGCGAGTGTCCAGGGGGCGCCGGCGAGGAGTCGTCCGCAGGCCGTTGCCGGAGGCCGCGGCACGATCGTGCGCCAGCTCGGGCCCGCCGCGAGCCGTCCGAGCCGCGGCCTCCGCGCCACGGTCACCACTGCGATCAGTAGGAAGAGGGCAAGCTCGGTGGCGCCGGAGGCATCGGTGTTCCACAGCACGATCTGCTCGCCGACCCCGATCGCGAGGCCGGCGGCCAAGGCGATCGGAAGACTCGCCATGCGAGCGATCACGGCCGGGACCAGTGCCCGCAGCAGCAGGTCGGGCCCCAGCGCCGTGGCCGAGCCGCCTCCACCTGTCGGAGCGACCAGGATCGTGGTGAGCGCCGCCAGCAGGCCGGCCAGACCCCACGCGAACGTCGAAGCCCGGCCTGGCGAGATGGAGCACGCACGTGCGAGATCGGGATCGTCCGCCGCTGCGCGCAGCGACGTGCCCCACCAGGAATGCCGCAGGAGCAGCGCCACCACGGCGATCCCGATCGGGACGAAGATCAGCATCCCGATGTAGGCGGGCCCGACAACCAGCGTTCCGACCTCGAAGCTGCCGAGACCGGGCGGAGCGGGGAAGACCGCGCTCGATCCCGCGCGGTTGTCGATCGTCGTCGCCAGGTAGAGCAGGAGCTGGCCCAGGCCGAGCGTCGCGACGACGGACATCAAGGGCGGCGCGGACCGAAGGCGGCGGACGATCGCCCACTCCGCGATCGCCGCGACGACGGCGCCGGCCGCGAGGCAGAGGATGAGTGACAGGTAGTACGGCAGGTGCCACCGTGTCGTGGCGACCATCATGCAGGCCGCGGCGAACACGCCGAGTTGGCCCTGTGCGAAGTTGATGATCCGGTTCGCTCGGTAGATCAGCACCAGGCCGGCGGCGAGCGCGCCGTACGTCAGCCCGACGATCAGGCCGAGCACCACGAGGGAGGGAGGAACGTCGATCCCGAGCATCAGGTACGCACTGCCTCGGCGCCGTCGAGGAAGACAGCCCGCAGCAGGTCGTCGCGCCCGAGCAGATCCTTGGCGCGCCCGTCGAAGCGGATGCGCCCCCGCTCCATGAAGTAGGCGTGCTCGACGCAGTTGAGCGCCAGGTTCGCCGATTGCTCGATCAGCACCACTGCCGTTCCCTCCTCGTTGATGGCGCGCAGTTGTGTCACGAGCTCTCCGACGACTTTCGGCGACAGTCCGATCGAGAGCTCGTCGATCAGGAGCAGACGCGGGCGCGTCACGTGGGCTCGGGCGACGCCGAGCATCTGCCGCTGCCCACCGGAGAGCGCTCCTGCCGGCGTGTCGAGCAGCTCCGCCAGGTCGTTGAAGGCCGCAAGCGCACGGTCGATGCCCGCCTGGGCCGCCGCTCGTCCGCCCAGCGGCCGCGCGAACAACCGCAGGTGCTCGTGGACGGTCAGGGTCGGGAAGACCGAGCGGCCGCCGGGCACGTACATCACGCCCATGCCGCTGCGGCGTTCGGCATCGACGTAGGTGACGTCGAGTCCACCGAGGCGGACCGATCCGCGGTCGGGTGGGGCCAGACCGGCGATCACCTTCATCAGCGTCGATTTGCCTGCTCCGTTGGTTCCCAGGAGTGCGACCATCTCGCCCTCCCGGACGGTCAGGTCGACACCGTGGAGCACCTGGACGGGGCCGTAGGAGAACTCGACCGCCCGGCACGCGAGCAGTGGGGCGGGCGTCCCCGACCGTCGTTGTGCGTCCAGTTGGCCGCGCTCAACCGCTCCGTCGACCATTGCCTCGAGGTCGGCGGCGACGCCGCCTCCAGCCCGGACGATCAGGAAGCCGGCGATGGCGCCGGGCAGGGCGAGGGCGGCGATCGCGCCGCTGAGCCCGATCTGCTGGTCGAGCCCCGACAGCAGCAGCGCCCCGGCGGTGCCCCCGACGGCGCCGAGCGCGATCGCGAGCAGCGCACTGGCGTGGGGACGCAGCTCCGACGGCGTGACCGTGAAGGTCGTCGCCGTGACGGCCGGGATCATCAGGCCGACGCAGGCGAAGCCGATCGAGAAGAGTACGGCCATCGGCCAGAACCACGGCAGTAGTACGGCGATGCCGGAGAGCACGACGCCCAGGACGACGAGCACTCCTGCCCACCGCATCGCTATCGACGGGTCACGACGGAAACGTGGCTCGACGAGCCGGCCGAAGAGCAGCGTGGCCGCGACTACCAGGACCGACGCTCCCGCCAGGAACAGGCCGCGCTGGTCGGCGGCCAGGTTCCAGCGGTCGTCCAGGTAGTAGAAGAGGTAGGCCTGGAATGGGACGTTGACCATGCCGAAGACCGCCTGGGCCCGGACGACGCGCTTGACGGTCGGTATCACCATGAGGCGTCGTAGTGCCTCGCCGAGGCGCAGGTCCGGAGTGGGGCTGTCGGTGGGTTCGTCCGCTTGGCCGCCGGTGCTCTCGGCGATGACGCCGCGCATGCGATCGCCGTCGAGCCGGCCGAAGCCGGGGTCCCGCAGGACGAGCGCGGACGCCGCGGCGATCAGTCCAAGTGTGCCCAGCACCAGGAGGATTCCGCGCCACGTCAGGTTGAGCGGACCGGCCAGGAGCGCGATCAGCAGCGGTGCGACGATGACGCCGGCCGCCACGAAGGTGGAGTAGACCGCTTGAACCCGGACCCGGGCCGCCGGCGGATAGTTGTCGGAGAGCAGAGGCGCGTGGACCGCGCTTACGGCGCCGTTGGCGAGTCCGGCCAGCAGTTGGACGATCACGATGGCGGGCAGCACGACGACGAACGCGGTCCCGAGGCCGATGAGGCTCCCGATCACGGCCAGCAGACCGGCCAAGAGCGCTCGTCGGCCCCAGCGAGCGATCCACGCCGAGGTCGGCAGCGGGGCCACCCCGATCGCGACCGACTTCAGGGCGAGCAGTACGGTCACCGTGCCCATCCCGAAACCCAGCGTCCGGGCGATGTCAGGGGCGAGGACGAGGAACGCGTAGTTGGCGAAGCTGTCCACGACCGCGAGCAGGCCGATCACCAGCATGGGTGTCCAGGGCAGGTTCTCCGTCCGCAGCAGGCGCCGCAGGGGCGGCGGGGTCTCGGCGGCGTTGCCGAGCCCGAGCGTGCCGAGCGCCTTGGCCCGGAGGGCATCCATGTCGGTCGTGGTCGAGTCGTTCACGACGCACCTCGCTCGATGGAGAACTCCCTGTACCAGGCCGTCTCACCGATCCGTCGGCCGGAGCGATCCAGGAGGATGACGGTGGCTGTATGGGCTTCGCGGCCGCGGTGCTGCTGGCCGGTGGGAGCGGACAACGCGTCGATGAGCTGCTGCGGCTGCCGGGTGGTGTAGATGCCGTTCTCGGCCAGGAACTCCGGGGTCGGACAGCCCAGATCGGCGCGGCAGGCCGCGTCGTGGCGGAACAGCCAGCTGAGCTGTTCGCCAGCTGGTGGCGGGTTGTGGTCGAGCATGACCGCGAAGGTGCTGCCGCTTGGCGCATCGTGCATCGTCCACGCCAGCCGGAATGGCAGCGTGACCGTTCCCCGATCCTCAGGGGAGGTGAAGCGCAGGCGGTGGTCCTGACTGAATTGGAGGCCGCTCCCGCAAGCGCTCACGGTGCCGCACAGCGCGAACGCGGCAAGTACGGCGAAGACGCGCGCGACGATGCGCCGGCCGCTCATCCGAGCGGCTCCTCGGGGCCGTCGTAGACAAAGGCGTTTCTCGCGGCGTTGAATGACAGGTCGCGCGCCGCGGAGACCCCGTCGCGTCGCTGACGGAAGTCGGTGGCGAAGACCAGCGCGCTCTGGAACCCCGTGCCGAGCTCCTTCGCCGCAGTCGCGAACCGCGCCTGATCCACCTGGCCTCGCGTGCGGTCGCCGACGGCGTCGAGGAACAGCAGCAGGTCGCAGACGACGAGCTGGTTGTAGCGCGTGTTGACGTCGGTCGATCCGAGTCCGGCTGCTTTCAGGAGGGAGAGGCAGCGCTTCTCCGACGGGGCCGCCGGGTTGTCCGGTCCCGGGTTCACGTCGCCCGCTCCCGGCTGCCATCCGACGCCGACGACGCCCTGCAAGGCCACGGGCGGGAGGTTCTGGAGCAGTTGGTACGGGAAGTCCAGTGATGTCATCGCGACCCGTGGCGCGTAGCGCTGCTTGGCTCCGACAAGGATCGTCACGCCGGCGGTCAGCCCGCTCGGCGCGACCGTGATGACGCGGTCCACGCCGGCCGTCTTGAAGCGCTGGACGATCGCGGGTCCGCCGGCGATCGCCTTCTGCGGTTCGTTGGCGAGGATCTCGACGGCGGCGACCTGGATCCCGGCCTGCTTCAGCGTCTCGGCCATCGTGGTCCGGGCTACGGTCTTCCATGGCTCGAGGTCCGCCGCGACGATGCCGACCTTCGATGAGGGGGTCAGGAATCCGCGCTGCTTCAGCCGCGCGACCTCGGCGGGAGCCAGCCGGGTGAGCGAGATCGAGTGCGGTAGGAACACGTTCGGGTTCGCGGCCAGCATCGGATCGGTCATCCCGACGTCGGTCAGCACCGGGGCGCCGACCTTGCGCAGGCAGCGGAAGAACCCGTCGCCACGCTCGTCTGCCATGCTCAGGGCGATCTCGACCGTCGCGTCCTGGGTGAACGCCTGGCAGGCGGACTGTTCCGCGGCTGCGTTGTCCGCCGGGGTCTTCGGTGAGTCGGAGCCGGCCTTGACCAGCCGGATCTTGCGGCCGCCGACACCCCCGTCGGCGTTGATCGACGCCACGATCGCGTCGGCCACCGCCGCCAGGTCGCCGGACTTGGAGCCCTGCAGGCCGGCCTGCTCGGCGACCTTGTCCAGATCGTCGGGGTAGTCGAACCCCACGACGAGCTCGCCTGACTGTGGCGCGCTGGTCGCCGCGCCGCCGCTCTTCCGTTCGGCCGTCGAGGCGCACCCCGTTACGGCGAGCGCGGCCACGAGGCACGCACCGGTGAACAGTCTCATCTGCATCTCTCCGTCGTTCCTCAGCGGCCGTAGTAGACGGGCGCCCGCTTTTCCAGGAAGGCCTGGTTTCCCTCGCGCAGGTCCTGGCTGCCGAGGCAGGCGAGCATCCCCTCGCTTTCGCGCTTCATCACTGCCTCGAGCCCCAGGCCCCACGTGTCACGCAGCAGCGCCTTGGCGAGGGCGAGTGACGCCGGAGCGTTGGCGGTGATCTCGGCGGCGACGGCTGCCGCTGCCGAGTCGAGTTCGGAATCGGCGTGCACGGCGTGCACCAGCCCGATCCGCTCCGCGTCGATCGCGCTGGCGATCCGGCCGGTCAGCACGAGCTCGGACGCGCGTGCGTGGCCCACGATCCGGGGCAGTAGCCACATGACACCGTTGGTCTGGAACATCGCCCGCCGGGCTTCGGGGAACCCGATCGAGGCGCTGCTGGCGGCGAGCCGCAGGTCGCAGGCGAGCGCAAGCTCGGCCCCGAGGCCGACCGCCACACCGTTGAGGGCCGCGATCGTGACCTGCGGCAGGGCCAGGAGTGCCCGGGTGAGCTCCTGCAACTCCTCGAGGCCGCGGCCGGCGTCCTCCTCCTCCTCGGCATCCAGCCGCGCCTCAAGCTCGTTGAGATCCTGGCCGGCGGAGAACGCGCGTCCGCTGCCGGTCAGGATCACGACCCGGGCGTCGCGGTCTTCGAGCAGATCAGCCAGCGTCCCCGCGAGTTGTGCCCGGGTCGACGCCCGGAACGCGTTCAGCACCTTGGGCCGGTCGAACCGGATCGTGACGACGTTCGAAGAACGCGTGACGGCGATGTCGCGCGGGCCGTCCGATGTGCGGGCCGTCGGTTTACTCTCCATGGCGGAGGACGGTAATCGATCGATCGATCAGGCACAAGTGTGCGTACTGCTATTGACGTGCGGCAATGTTGCTGATCGAACGATTAGGTGCCATGATGGCTGGCATGGAGATCACCTCGGCGCGTGTGGAGCGCGCAGCCCTGGACCTGTTCGCGGCAAAGGGCTACGCGGCGACCGGCATCCGCGAACTCGCTGACCGGGCCGGCGTCTCGACGGCCGCGCTCTACCAGTACATGGGTGCGAAGGAGGATCTCCTCGTCCGCCTGATGCACCGCGGCAACTCTCGCCTGCTGCAGCTCGGCCAGCAGGTTCTCGAGTCGGCCGGATCGCCGGCCGAGCGCCTCGCGCGACTGGTCGTCGCCCACGTGGTCGCTCACGTACGGGACCCAGCGGCGGCGAAGGTGATCGACATCGAGATGCGATCCCTGTCCCAGGAGAACCGCCAGGCCGTCGTCGCCGTCAGGGACGCCTACGAGCGACTCTGGCGCGATGCACTGACCGACGGTCGAAATGACCAGAGCTTCCGGTTCTACGACCTCGGAGTCGCGCGACTGGCACTGCTGGAGATGGCGACGGGCGTGGCGAACTGGTATTCGCCAGGAGGCCCGCTCGATGAGGTGACGCTCGGCGAAACCTTCGTCGACATCGCATTCGGCGTCGTCGACGCCCGCGACCGCCACGATCGACGACTCGGCCATCGCGATGTCACGGTCCCGGACGTCGCGGGGATCCTCGATGAGATCCTGACGAACGAGCAGGTGCTGGCGGCGAACAGAGTCAAGGACGCCTTGTGAGCGAGGAACTGCTGCGGCGTCCGGCCGCGGAGATCGCCGCGGCGGTCCGCGCAGGCCGAGCGCGAGCGATCGACATCGTCGAGGCAGCGCTCGCCGCGATCGCCGCCGACCAGCTCGGGGCGTTCGTCCACGTCGACCCCGACGGCGCCCGGCGTTCGGCTGGCGCGATCGACGCCGCGGTCGACGCCGGGCACGATGTGGGCCCGCTCGCCGGCGTGCCCATCGGCGTCAAGGATCTTGAGGACTGCGCCGGCATGCCGACCCGCTGCGGCTCGCTGCTCCTGGCCGACGCCACCCCCGCTGTTGGCGACAGCGTGCTCGTCGCGCGGCTCCGAGCCGCCGGCGCGATCCCGGTCGGGAAGACCGCGAGCGCCGAGTTCGGCTGCGACTCCGTCACCGCGACCCGGCTGCACGGCGTAACCCGCAACCCGTGGGCGCCTGACCGCACGCCCGGAGGCAGCTCCGGCGGTTCGGCCGCCGCTGTCTCCGCCGGCCTCGTCCCGCTGGCGACCGGGAGCGACGCCGGCGGCTCGCTGCGCGAGCCTGCCGCCTACTGCGGTCTCGTCGGGCTCAAGCCGACCCACGGCCTGCTCGGCAGGTCGACGTCGAGTGCGATCGTGGTCTCCGGCGTGCTCGCCACCACCGTCGCCGACGTCGCCATCGCCCTCGACGCAGCCGCTGGCCCACACCTCCGCGACCGCTGGTCCCTTCCCAGCTCACCTCTACGGCTCGCCGACGGCGTCGCCGACCAGTCGACGCTCCGACGGCCTTTGCGGGCCCGGTTCTCGGCCGACCTCGGCTACGCCGCGACCGATCCCGAGACTGTCGCATTGGCCCGCTCCGCCGCCACCCGGCTGGCGGCCGCCGCCGGCTTCGAGCTCGACGAGCAGCCAGTCCGCCTGCCCGACGGACGCGGCCCGTGGCTCGCGCTGGCCGGCCACGCCGTACGCCACGAGCTCGAGCGGCTCGCCCCCTGGCCGGAGCTCCTCGAGCAGCTCTGCCCGACCACGGCGTGGTGTGCGCTTCACGGTGACGCGCAGTCGACGGCGGACCTCGCCGCGGCCGAGCGCGCCTGCGGGGAGCTCGAGCTGGCGCTCGCCGAGTTGCTGGGCGAGATCGACCTGCTGATCACCCCTTCGACCGCCTGTCCGCCGTTCGCCGCCGAAGGGCCCATCCCGGTGGTGATCGGTGGCGAGAATGCCGGGCTCTCGGGGGCCGAGCCGTTCGGACCACTGCCGAACCTGACGGGAACGCCGGCGATCTCGCTGCCCGCCGGGCTGACCACCGACGGCCTGCCGGTCGGCGTCCAACTGCTCGGCGCCCGTGGCACCGACGGTCTGCTGCTCTCGGTAGCGGCGGCGGGCGAAGCAGCCGACCCATGGCCGCGCCTCGCGCCCGCCCGCGTCGACGTCCCGGTCTCCACCTCCCGCCGCGGCACCCCTTCCGTGGCCTGAACCCCCGGAGTTGACCAGCATGCGACCGTCCACGATCGGAGCCCTCGTACGCGCACAGGCGCGCGACACTCCAGACGCTCCCGCCACCATCCACGGCGGGGAGCGCCGAAGCTGGAATGAGCTCGACGCCGACGGCGACCACTGGGCGGCGCTGCTGGTGGCCTCGGGCGTCGCGAGCGGCGACCGGATCGCGATCGTCGGCTTGTCGGAGCCGCGCTTCCTCCGAACCTTCATCGGCGCCGCGCGCATCGGCGCGGTGTTCGTCGGGCTCAACCCGAAATACCGGCCCGACGAACTGCGCCACGTGCTCGACGACAGCGCGCCGACCCTGCTGCTCGACCCAGCCGGCCTGCTCGACGGGATCGAGGTCGGGGTCCCTCGCCTGTCCGGCCCCGCTTTCGCGGCTGCGCTCGCCGCCGCCCCGCCCGTGCCCGCCGACCGCCTCGACACCGTCGACCCGGGCGCGCCGGCCGCGATCGTCTACACCTCGGGTTCGACCGGCCGGCCGAAGGGCGCCCTGCTCTCGCACGCCGCGCTGGTGCGCACCGCCGAGGTCCAGGCGCGGTACTGGCTGACCACAACGCCGCCGACGATGCTCTGCAACCTGCCGATCAACCATGTCGGGGCCGTCGGCAACATCTGCTGTACAGCGCTGGTGACCGGCGGCTGCCTGGTGTTCCAGGAGCGCTTCGACGCAGGAGACGTGCTCGACCTGATCGAGCGCGAGCGAATCGACCACTGGGGTGCGGTGCCGACGATGCTGCAGCTGAGCGTGGCCCATGAGCGCTGGCCGACGACGGATCTCTCGAGCCTGCGCGCGATCGTTTGGAGCGGCGGTATGGCGCCGGTCAACCTGGTCCGCGAGCTGCGGAGCCGCTGCGGCACGTTGCGGATGAGCTATGGCTCCACGGAGACCGTCGGCGAGGTCTGCTTCGCCGATCCCGACGCCGATGACGCGGTGCTGGCGGAGACGATCGGCCGACCGGCCGCCGAGTACGAGGTTCAGCTCGTCGATGCCGAGGGCCGGCCCTGTGCGCCTGGCGCCGCGGGGGAGATCGTCGTTCGCGGCGTCTGCCAGGCACTCGGCTACTGGAACGCGCCGGAGGCGACCGCCGAGCTGCTCGACGCCGACGGATGGCTGCACACCGGCGACCTGGCCGTGGCCCGTCTCGACGGGAATCTCCAGCTCGTCGGCCGAACCCGCGAGATGTACAAGTCCGGCGGATACAACGTCTACCCGCGCGAGGTCGAACTCGCGATCGAGCGCCACCCTGCCGTCGTGACCGCCGCCGTGGTGAGCGTTCCCGACGAACTCTACGGCGAGGTCGGCCACGCCTGGGTGCAGGCTCCCGCTGGGAAACTCGACGACGGAGAACTGCGCGAGCATCTCTCCGGCCTGTTGGCGAACTACAAGCTGCCGAAGCGGATCACGATCGTCGAGGCGTTGCCACTGCTGCCGATCGGCAAGGTCGACAAGCGAGCACTGGCCGCTCGATCGACAGCCGCCGTCAACCCGGAGACAGGACACCAAGGATGACGTTCACGATCGATCACTGGCAGCGGCGCCTGGACGACCTGGCCCGAGAGCACGACGTCCCCGGAGCGGTCCTTGGCGTGCTGGTCGGGGACGAGGTCCACGCTGCGGCAAGTGGCGTCCTCAACCGGGCGACCGGGGTCGCGACCACCACCGATTCCCTGTTCCAGATCGGGTCGATCACCAAGGTCTACACGGCCACGGTGGTCATGCGGCTGGCCGAGCAGGGCCGGATCGACATCGACCGCCCCGTTCGCGAGCTGCTGCCGGAGTTTCGCGTCAGCGATCCGGAGACGACGCAGGCGCTCACGCCACGCCACCTGCTCTGCCACACCGGCGGCATCGGCGGCGACCTGGTCGCCGACTGCGGGCGCGGCGACGACGTGCTCGAGCGATTCGTCGCCGCCTGCGCCGACGCCACCCAGGACGTGCCCTTCGGCACCGCGATGTCGTACAGCAATGCCGGCTATTCGATCCTCGGGCGGCTGATCGAGCGGGGCACCGGCCAGGTCTGGGACCACGCCCTCCGCGATCTCCTGCTGGATCCGGCGGGGCTGACCCACACGGTCACGCTGCCCGAGGACGCGTTGCGCTTCCGGACGGCGATCGGGCACGTACCCGGCCCGGACGGCGATTGGCAACCGAGCCCGGTCTGGGGCCTTCCCCGCTTCGGCGGCCCGGCCGCCGGGTGCTGCTCGGATGTAGCCGACGTGCTGGCTTTCGCTCGGCTGCATCTCAACGGCGGGCTCGCCGCCGACGGTTCCCGGGTGCTCGCCGCCGAGACGGTCCAGGAAATGCTCAGCCCGCAGGTGACGCCCGCCGACCCGTGGATGGCAGGCTCGCATTGGGGCCTCGGATGGATCCTGAACGGCCGCGGGGGCCGCCGCTTGTTCGGGCACGACGGCGACACGATCGGCCAGAAGGCGTACCTGCAGGTGTTGCCCGATCGCGGTGTCGCGGTCGTCGTGCTGACCAACGGCGGTCGATCGGGGACGCTCGCCGCGACGCTCCAGGACGAGCTGCTGGCCGTCCTCGGCGACGTCCCTGCCTCGCTCTGGCCCCAGCCGGTCGGCGACGGTCGTGGTGCCGCCGACGACGTGATCGGGGTCTATGAGCGGATGGGAGTCCGCGTCACCGTGACGGACACCGGCGGTGAGCTGACCGGCACCTCCGAACTGCTGGAGCCCCTTCGCTCGCTGATGCCCGACCGGGCCGTCACCCGCTTCCCCGTTCGGGCGTCGGATCGCGGCCCCGGCGTCTACGTTGCCCACATGGAGCCGGACGAGGAACGCTGGTCCCCGCTCGTGCTCTTCGAGATCAACGGCGTACGTTACATCCACCTGGGCGTACGTGCGGCCCGGAAGGTCGGGTGACTCCAGGCCGATCAGCGAGCGCTCCATACAATGACGACGGCCGCGGCGACGGCGATCCATAGCATCACGGAGGCGGTGGTCGCCGCCCATCGCAGGCGGGGACGCGGGCCTCGAGCGGTGGGCAGCCGCGGCACACGAAGAGCACCGACGGCGATGGCCGCCGCGACAAGAGCCGCGGTGGCCGGCCACAGCGGTGGCCAGACGATGTTCCACGCGCCGAAGGTCCAGGCGACCGCCAGCAGTACGACAGCGCGCCAGGTCATCGAGACGAGCTTGAGCCGATCCGGCACGGGGAGCGGGCGGCACGCTCTCCTGCGCGCGGCCACCTGCAGCGTCCGCGTCGCCCCGAAAAGGCACAGGGCGGTCAGCGCGAGCAAGGGGAGTTCGCGGCTCAGCAGGTCCCGTCCGGTCGGCCCGTCCTTGCCCAGCAGCCGGAGCCCGATGTAGTCGACCGACGCGGAGGTGTTGCCCAGTACGACGACGCCACGGCCGGACGTTCTGTCGAATCCCACGTAACTGGAGAAGCCGCCGGTGTGGCCGTCGTGCCAAGTCACTCCGTCTGTTGTCCGCCAGCCGTAGCCGATCCTGTCGCCCTCGGCGATGTCCCAGCGAGGCCGGGTCGCGTCAGAGCCCGGCGCGGTGCCGTCGAGCACGGCCGCGACAAAGCGGGCCAGGTCGGCGCTCGTGCTCCAGCCGCCGGCCCCGGTCGGGGCGTACCCGTCGCTGGACCAGGGCAAGGCCTCGTGGCCCGAGGTGAGATAGCCGTGGGCGCGGCCCGACGGCAGGCCGCGCGGGTCGCTGACGAGGACGGTGTCGCGCATGCCCAGCGGGCCGATGATCCGCTCCCGGAGCAGGTCGTCGTAGGCGATTCCGGCCCTGGACGCGAGCGCCTGACCGAGGAGCGCGAACCCGAGGTTGGAGTAGGCGATCTCGCCGCGGCCGGTGGCCACTGACCGTGCCGCGTCGTCGACGATGTCCTGTGCGCTCCATCCTCGGTACGGGTTGCCGCCGACCAGGCTGCCGAGATAGGGGGCGCCGACGAAGGAAACCGGGATCGTGGGTATGCCAGAGCGGTGACTGGCCAGTTCCTCCAGCGAGGTTGCCGCTATGCCGGGATCGCGGAATGTCCGGTCGGGAAAGACCTCACCGACCGTCGTTCGCGGATCGAGCTCCCCCTTCCTCGCAAGGTCGGCGAGGATCATGCCGGTCATGGGCTTGGTGACCGAGCCGAACTCGAACGGCGTGCTGTCATCGACAGGCCGGCCACCAGAGGCCTGGGTCGTTCCCAGACCGGCAGTCCGGACAGTGCCGCGGTCGATGAGCGCGACGGCGAGCGCGTGATGCCCCGCCGACGGCCATACCGCCTGCCGTACGGCTCGCACCAGCGCGGCATCGCCGGTGCTCTCTTCGCCGAGTCGCATACCGCGTGGCGCGGCCAGGGCGGCGAGCGGCAGCACCGCCGCGATAGCGGCGACGACGATCAGGGCGCGCCGCCGGCTGTGGCGCCGGGCGGGTGCGACGCCTGGGTTGGTCGTGGTTGTCAAGAAGTCCACCTCCAGCCGCTGAAGCTAGCTGGGTGGGCGCGGGACATCGAAGGATGCCGGCCACAGCGCGTCATGGGGGTGGGCAGCCGGAAAAGTCTGTGGTTAACCGCAGGAAGCCACAGAGCGGGAGATGGCATGCTTCGAGGCTGTGACCGTCAATCGGTCGACGGCGTGGCTCGCTCTTGGCGTAGATACGCTGGCCTGCGAGGCGTATGCACAGGTCGGAGGGGGTGCTGGCGGTCATCGGCATGAGGGGGGCGGTGCGCTGGTGGTGGCGCCTGGCATGAATGTCAATCGGCTTCTCGCCGGCACGCTCGCCGTGGCCGCCGCATCAGGCACGGTGACCGGCAGTCTGCTCGAGACCGGGTTTCCGGTTCCCCCATCTCAGTGGTTGTTTGCGGCGATCGGGATGTTGCTGCCTGCCCTCGGCTGGCTGATAGCCACCCGTCGGCCCGCGAATCCGTACGGCTGGCTGGTACTCGCGACGGCCCTGTGCTTCGGCATCGGCGGGGTCGGAGTGGGCATACTCCTGTTTCACGCTCGAACCGGCCAGGACGGGCCGGGCATCGGCGTCGCCGCCGCGTTGGCAGCGCTGTTCGGCGTCCACTATGGGCTCGTGTGGATCTTCATCCCGTTGCTCTTCCCCGACGGCCGGCTGCCGTCACCTCGGTGGCGGCCGCTCGCCTGGGCGGGCGGGGCGTGCGTTGCCGTTCACACGTTCGGTGTCCTGTTCGCCCCTGGCGTCCTGGGCGAGGACGTGTCTGTGCCCAATCCGCTCGCGTTGCCCGGCGCTGCGGGTTCCGTGGCCGCGGGAGCGGCCACGGCGGGGACGCTGCTGACGCCCGTCATCGCCGCCGGAGCATTCGGCGCGCTGATCGTTCGGTGGCGCGGGGCGTCACCGGCGGAGCGGTGCCAGCTGCGGTGGATGACGGCGGGACTTCTGATGAACGTGTCCGGCTTTCTGCTCGTACTCGGCATCGATCACCGGCTCGTCGCGCCGGGCCTGAGCTGGCTCGCCCTCCTGTCCGTTCTGGGCGCGGTGCCCGCAGCCATCGGCGTGGCGGTCGTGCGCTACCACCTGCTCGACATCCGCGTGGTGATTCGCGGTTCGCTGGCTTACGGCCTGCTGTGGTCCGCCATCGCGCTGGTCTACGCCGGTGTGGCGACGGCTCTGGGCGTCGTCGCGGGCGAGCGGTTGCCGGTCGCGGCCGCGGTCATCGTGACAGTCCTCATCACACTCGTCTTCCAGCCGGTGAGGGCGCGGCTGGAGGAGCTGGCCGACCGGCTCGTGTACGGCGTCCGTCCCACGGCGGCGCAGGTGCTGGCCCAGATCAGCACGGTGCTGGAGTCCACGACGGATTCAAGTGGTCAGTTGCGGCATCTCGCGCATGTCGCTCGCTCCGCCCTCGGAACGCAATGGATCGCGGTCCAGCTCGACGACGGTACAGAAGCGAACGCGGGCACCGTCACGGGGGCGCCGGAGGGGAATGTCCCGATCAGGAATGAAGGGCGGGTGGTGGGTACTTTGTCTTGCGGCCCCAAGATCGAGGGGAAGCTCACCGAGCGGGACCACGCCCTGCTCACCGCATTGGCAGCCCAGGCAGGTCTTGCCCTGCGCGCCGCGCGCCTGGCCGCGCGCCTGGTCCACGCCCAGGAGACCGAGCGCCGTAGGATCGAGCGGAACATCCACGACGGCG
>NZ_JBEYZF010000063.1:0-20908 GCF_040645915.1 Nonomuraea sp. NPDC046570
CGGTTCTCCGGATCGGTCACCTTGGCGTACAGCCACGGCGTCAACGACCCCGCCGCCCAGGAGGCGGAACCCGGCAGCGCCGGGTCCATGCCCAGGCCGTCGATGCTCGGCTTGTGGAGGTCGACGCTGCTGGTGAGCCACTCGGTCCACGGGCCGACGACGCCGCTGGTGGTCTCACCACGTGCACGCCAGCGGATCTTCATGCCGTCGGTGAGATTGCCTGCCGGGACCTGAGCCCACGCGTTGGCACCGGAATGCGCGGCAGTGGTGCCCCTGCCCTCCCAGATCAGGCCCGTGCCCTGAGCGGGGACAGCGGGATCATGTTCGATCTGGACTCCCAGCCGCGAGCCGCGCGAGGAAGAGTCGGTGACCTTGGCGTATATCCACGGAGTGACCGACGATGCCGTCCAGGTCGTCTCGCCCTTGGTGGCCGGAGTCAGCCCGGCGTCCGAAGCAGCCGGCTTGGTCACGTCAACGGAGGCGCTCTGCCACAGCGACCAGGCACCCTCCACTCCCCCGGTGGTGACCCCGCGGACCCGCCAGCGGATCTTCATACCGTCGGTGAGCGTGCCCGCCGGGACCTGGAGCCACGCGTTGCCGCCCGAGGCATAAGAGGTGGTGGCCTTGCCGGACCAGATCAGGCCGACGCCCTGGCCGGTGGCGGCCGGGTCGTGCTCGACCTCCGCGCCGAGGAAGAGCTTCGCCCCGCCGGCATCGGTGACCTTGGCGTACAACCACGGGGTGGCCGAAGCCAGTGTCCACGAGTCGGCACCACGCGTCGCGGGCAGGGCACCCAGGCCGTTGCCTGCCGTACCGCTGACCACGATCGTGGAGGTCTGCCATTCCGACCATGGGCCTGTCACCCCGGAGGAGGTGGAGGCACGCAGGCGCCAGCGGATCAGCCAGCCGTCCTTCAGCTTGCCCGCGGTTACGGCAGGCGACTGCAACCAACACCTGCTGGTGGTGGAACACCCGGTAGTGGACACCTCACCAGAACCAGACCAGATCACTCCCGTGCCCTGAGCCGGAACCGACGGATCGTGCTCGACCTGTGCTTCCAGACGAAGCGTTCGCGAATCCGGGTCAACGCCGTAGGCGGAGAACGACGGCTGGACGGACGTCAGCGTCCACAACCCCGACGCCACCTGTCCCGAAGAAACCGACAAGTCAGAGACGACCGGCTTCGAGGTGTCGACGCGTCCGGTCTGCCACTCCGACCACGCACCTACTGTCCCGGAGGAGGCGGAGGCACGCAGGCGCCAGCGGATCAGCCAGCCGTCCTTCAGCTTGCCCGCCGTAACCGCCGGTGTCTGCAGCCAGCACCTGCTAGTGGTGGAACACCCGGTGGTGGACAGGTCACCAGAACCAGACCAGATGACGCCTGTGCCCTGCCCGGCAGCCGACGGGTTGTGCTCGACCTGTGCTTCCAGACGAAGCGTTCGCGACTCCGGATCAGCGCCGTAGGCGGAGAACGACGGCTGCGTGGACGGGAACGTCCACAACCCCGACGTCGCTTGTCCAGGGGAAACCGACTGTCCTGAGATCACCGGCTTGGAAGTGTCCACCCGTCCGGCCTGCCACGCCGACCACGCACCCACCACCCCAGTGGAGGCGGACGCGCGAAGGCGCCAGCGGAACAGCCACCCGTCCCTTAACTTGCCCGCCGCGACCGCGGGCGTCTGCAGCCAACACCTGCTCGACGTCGAACACCCCGAGGCCGACAGGTCACCGGAGCCGGACCAGATCAGCCCGGAACCCTGCGCGGGAGCCGACGGGTCGTGCTCGATCTGCACTTCCAGGCGAAGCGTCCGCGATCCAGGGTCGGTCCCGTAAGCGGAGAACGACGGCTGGGTCGAGGGAATCGTCCACAGTCCCGACACCGACTGCCCCGGAGACGCCGACAGCTCCGACACCACCGGCAGAGATACGGCGGACTGGGCCTTAGCTGCGCCGCGCCGGGAGGAGGCGTCGCTGGTCATCGTGGAGACTCTGCGGATTCCCGCAGCCTGGGCATGTACGCCGGGGGCCGGGGGCTCGTCGGATCGCACGTTCCAGGACAACGGGGGCGGGGAGTTCAGTCCGTTGGTCGCGGGCTTGTCGCTCACGCGGGGGGCCTGCTCCAGCGGCAGAGAGCCCTTCGGTCGCTTGGTGTCGCCGGGGTTGCCCACGCCGTCAGGCTGCGTGGTCTCTGTGCCCACGAGGTGCGGGAGTCCTTCGGCGGAGCCCGAGAGCTGGGTCGGGACCGTCGTCGAGGAGCCGGAGCTCGGTGACCCCGGGATCTCAAGTCGGGTGGGGTTGGGATCGGTGGTCGTCGCCACGGCGTCCACCACGAGGAAGCCGGGCAAGAGCGCAATCACCACGGCGACAGCCGTTCGGGCGATCCAGCGTGATGGGCCGCTTCTGCCGAGCCCGAACCGGCTCCGGCCCAGCACGCTCTCACGACTCCGTGCACGCGCCATGGCTACGCCTCGCTATTCACCAAGAAGAAGCCCCGTATCGGCCTGACGGACGCCATAAGCCGCATGTAAAGACACGCGCAGTTGTATCGAAATAGGAATCTTTCAACTAGATCTTGACAATCCAGGCCCGACGGGCTGGACATACGCCGCATAGCGCATCCAGGAGTACGCGCAGGTCACGGCATCAGCGTCAGTGTCAACAATTGCTTTGATGTGACGCAAATCACACATGGACAGTCGCGCCCTGGTCGTGGAGTCAGTCCCACGCAGAGCGGCTTCCAGCTCCAACACATTCGCCTCTTCGATAATGCGATGCTCGGATGCGATGAGTTCGGGCCGTCGTTGGGGCCCTATCGGCGAGTGATGCTGCAGAGGAAGAAATCCAGGCAACCCTCAACACGCCTCAGCTGAGGTGCTCATTGACCAGCACCCATGCCTGCGAACGCCTGGCGGGAACGCAGCCGCCGATTCTCGGCCAGAACGGCGAAGGTCTTTCGACAGACCAGTCGGGACTTTCTGAGCGCCCACCACAATCTGAGCCCCAACCCGCCATCCCAGCCCGAAAATCGCCAAGATCTGCAGGCTGCTTCTCATAGGGGTTCCGTTTCCCCGAGGAGCTGAGGCCGCGGCGATCGCCTGCTCCGGTTCTCACTGCACCGGCTAAGGGCGATCGCCGCCTAGGTTCCCCCTGGGCACCGGAGCCACGGAACGCCCCGGATGTCTTTCCGGTGGTGAATCGAGCCTGCCCAGCAGCATCGGGACGACCAGGCATATCGTCGACCAGCGCAGGGATCAGCGACAACAGCGCCAGCTCACTAGATGATTGAGCCCAAGGGCTTCGGCTCACAGCTAGTGGTCGTAGCGCACGTTTGCTGCTGTGGATCCGCGTGCCGTCGTGGTGCCGACACACTCAGCGGCCTTGGAGGCACACTGGCGAACTAGTCGGTTACGGCTTGCTCGGCGAGGTCGCCGTCAAAGGTGATCGGGCGGATGTCGAGCTGGGCGCCCCATTTGAAGAGCCGGACAGGATCGGCCATCGATGGCGAGGACGTGGACGGCGCTTTGGGCGTGGCGTACGGCTGGTCAGCCACCACTCAGGCAGGCCGCATGGAGGATCCATGCGTCGTCCGCGTGGAGCATCCATGCGGACGACGGCTCCGACAGATCCGCGTCATCCGCCCCGTGATCTCAGGTCCGCGAGAAGGTCGGGGATGAGCCGTTCCTCCATGACCGCCCGGCCTGTTCCCGCCATGCGCTCGGCCAGCCCCCGCGCCCAAGGGCTGCCGGATCGGCTGCCTCGCAGCGGCTCCGAGTCACCGTCTGCCAGCGCGCGGTCATAGGTCTCCAGGTCCATCCGCCACGGTTTCGCCCCATGGCGGTTGATCGCGTCGGCGGTGGTCCGGAGGCCGGTCCAGTCAAAGTCTCCCCGCCAGTACACGGGTCGGCCCGCGCACGCCGCGAGCAACCGGTGACACGCGATCGAAGGCATCCCCTCCGTGCAGATCAGGGCCGCGTCGGACATGCCCGCGGCGGCCCTGAGGACGGCTGGGTTCTCGCACACGTAGACGACCGGCGACGTCACCGTGACGGGCATGGTGACAAGCTGGTGCAGCGTGACCCGGAACGGGGTGGAGTGGCGAGCCGCCGACGACAGCCAGTCGGCGAGGGGTGAGCCCTTGGCCGACACCCCGAGGACCAGAACCTGGCTGGCCAGGTCGTCCACGATCACACCCGCGGACTCCCACAGCGCCCGCCGCCCCGCGGCCTTCGCCGGAGCGGTCTCGCCCGCGCGGCACGCCAGTGCGCGCAGCACGAGCCTGGCGAGCGGCGTGCCGGAGAGCGCCTTGGTGTCCCCTGTCGCCCGCTCGGCGATCATGGTCAGCGGGGTCGGGTCGGAAGGAAGCAGGTCGAGTACGGCGCGGGCGTGGCGGACCAGTTCGGTGCCGCCCTGCCGGACGAGTTTGGTCAGCGTGCCGTCGGCTGACAGCGAGTTGAGCCAGTCGGTGAACCAGGGCTCGCCGGCGTGCCGGCTGGCGGAGAGTGTGGCGACGATCCCGGCCCTGGCCGCGTCCTCGTGCGCCCGTCCCTCTGACTGCACGGCGATGCGGCCGACCAGCTCGTGTACGGCGGCGCGGAGATCGTCGCAGATGCCCGCCTCGCGCAGGGCGCTCTGGATCAGCTCCGGCCGTACGCTCAGTGATCCGGTACCGTGCCGGTCCCTGCGGCCCAGGAGTGCGGCGACCGCCTTGCGTTCGGCGTCGGACGGTGTCGCCAGCACGATCGGGGTGTGGAGATCCTGGCCGAGCTCGATCCGCTTGACCAGCCGGGAGAGCAGCCGGTCCAGCTCCGGGGCGCCGAGTGTGCGGCGCAGCCGTACGACATCCGTCACCACAGGGGGTCGCTCGGCTGGCGGTGCTGTGCGGTGCGCTCCACTCGTTCGGCGGCGGTGCCGTCCCATTCCCAGGTAGTCACGTGGACGGCGTCGATGCCGTCCCGGCGGACCAGTTGGTGTGCGGCGATGCCCGGTACCGTCGAGTAGAACCCCCATTCCCGCTCGCTGGTCATCGCCACGTCGAGGTCGAAGGTCGTCAGCAGGCCCAGGCATTTGGCGCGGGCGTCGTCGTCCACGCCCGCGAACGCCTCGTCGAGGGTGACCAGCCTGGGGGCGTGCGGATGCGCGGAACGGTAGTGGGAGGACGCCGCGGCGAACAGCGGCAGCGACACGGTCAGGACCCGCTCGCCGCCCGAGGCGGGGCCGGAGGCGGGCCGCCAGCCGCCGTCCTGGTGCCGTTCGATGACGAACGTGTGCCATTCCCGGTAGTCCAGTGCTCGGCGCAGGTGCTCAGCCCAGGTGCCGTGCTCGTTCTGGAGTCGTTCGGCTTCGATCTGCGCCTGCAGGAAGTCGCTGACCGCGGCTCTGTCGTCCGGGGACCACATGTCCGCCCCTTGCCGCAGCAGCCTGGCCCTGGCCTCGGCCAGTCCAGCCGGACCGTCCTTCCTGGGCAGCCATGACATGCGCAGCCTCATGCCGGTCGAGGTGGGCCGTTCCTTCAGTTCCCGGTTCATCTGCGCGACCTGTTCGTCGCCGTCGGCGATGAGTTGCTGCAGGTGCGCGGCGACATCGTTGACCAGGTGCTCCTCGACGATCTCCCGCTGGCGGGCGGTGAGTGTGCGCTCCCGGTAGTCGATCTCGCCGTCGAGCAGCGCGGTCAGCTCGCCAGGCGGACGCTCCCTGCCCTGGAACTGGATCGTCACCACGAACCAGTCCGACAGCCCGGCCATGGCGTGGTGGCCGTGACGGGTGAGGGCTTCGGCCAGCTCGCCGTACCTGCGGGTGATCTCGTCCTGCACTCTGCGCCAGGCGTCGTCGGAGTCGTCCACGTCGGCGAGGAGCTGTTCGGCCCGGCGCGCCAGCCGTACGGCGGGATCGGCCGCCCACGAGCCGGGCTGCTCGATGTCGCAGGCGACGGAGAGCAGCCCGGTCTCGGTGAACCTTCGCAGCGCCGCGACGGCCAGGTCGCGCCGTTCGAGGACCGCGGTCATGCTCTCGACGAGCTGTTCCTCCCTGCCCTGGGCTCTGGCTCGGCGTTCTCCGGCCTCTCGGTGCCTGCCGTCCAGACTCTTGATCTCGGCGGCCAGCGCGCTGATCCGTTCCTTCGCCTCGGCCAGGCGAGCCTTGAGCTCGTCGACTGAGGCGCCGACCGCGGCCTGGAGCGCCATCAACCGTCCGTGCTGTTCCGCGGCGTTGCGCACGGCTTCTCGCTCACGCTCGCGGGCGTGTCCCAGTTCGCGCTCCGCCGATTCCAGCTCACCCGTCCAGGTGACGATCTCCGCCGCCCGGCCGGCGTGCAGTCGTACGGCGGCGACCAGCTCGGTGATCACCTGCCGGTAGTCGGCCAGCGCCTCCCTGACATCGGCCAGCCCGGTCAGCGAAGCGGGCAGCCCGGTGTCCTCCGCCGCGCGGTCCCGATCCGCCACGGCCCGCGTGAGATCGTCTTCGGCCCAGCTCACCTGGTTCGTCTGGTCCTCGACCAACCGCACGGCCTCCGCTCGCCGGTCGGCGGCCGTGGCCACTGCGGCGTGCGCGGTGCGGAGTTCCTCGTCGCGCGGGTGGCCTTCCGCCTCCGCGGCCACGACTGCCTGACGGTCCGCCAGCGTGTCGGCGGCCTTCCCCGCCTCTTCGACCGCCCGCGTGGCCGCGACGATGAGCTCGGCCAGTTCGGCCAGGCGCCGCCGACGGGCTTCCGCACGTGCCGCCGCCCCGATGTACTCGGCTCCGCCCTTGGCCCACGCCCCGTGCAGCGGCCCGAGCCGCCACCGGCCGTCGTCCGTCACGAACGGGCCGTCCTGCTCGCCCAGCCCGATCGTCGCCAGTACGGCTCGCGCCCCCTCGTCACCGGTGACCAGCGCGTCGGTGAGAGCGTGTGCGGCGGGCCTGCCCGGTATCGCGATCACATCGTGCGTGGCTGGATCGAGCAGCCGCCCGTCGGGCGTGATCCAGGCATCGAGCAGCCCCGACGCCTCCAGCGCCGCTTCGAGCCCGGCCCGCTCCCGCTCACCCAGCCCGTCCCTGAAGTCGGTCAGCTCCCACAACGCCGCACCCGCCCTGCCCTCGCGGACGCCCTCCCCTCGCGTGTACGGCGGGCGCGGCCTGGCCAGTTCGCCCTTCTCCAGCCGGTCGCGCTCGTCGTTCAGGTCGCGAAGGGCGGCTTCGGCCTGCTCCAAGCGGACGGTCGCGGCCGCGTGCTCGTTGGCCAGGTGCTGGCCGGCCCGCTGCGCGGCCGTTCGCAGGTGCCGTTCGGCGGGATGCGACCCGAGGAGGTTCGCCGTCCAGGTGGGCAGGTCGAGGTCTGCCGGGTCGGGGAGGACGAGTTCGGTCAGGCTCGTGCCGTACCGGCGCCAGGCCGTGATGTGCTCGGACGCCGCCGTCTCGAGGTCCTCCCCCGCACGGGCCAGCCGGTCGGCGGCGGCGTCCCGTTCGCCCTCCAGTCTGGCCAGGACCGTGCGCGCCGCCACCAGTTCGCGTTCCTCGGTCACCGCCAGTTCGGCGAGGGCCACCACGTGGGCCACCGCCTCGCTCCTGACGGCGGTCGCGCCGCGCGCGGCGGCCTCGGCTCTGGTGGTCGCGGCCTCGTCCGCCGATCCGGAGATCGCGGAGCAGTGGTCCTTGAGTCCTGCCCTTTCCTCGATCAGGGCGGCCTGCGACCGGCTCCGTTCCACCGCCTCGCCGGTTTCCCGCGCGGCCGCGACGGCTTCGGCATGCCTGCGCCGTCTGCCTGTTCGCGTCGTCTCGGCCCGCTCGACGGTCGCCTGAGCCGCGGTCACGGCCTTGCCCGCCTCTTCGGCCTGGCGCTCTGCCGCGTCGAGATCCTTCAGCCGAGGATCGCCCGTCAGCTCCTCACGGATCGCGTGCTGCTCGGCCAGGTCGACCTGCGCGGTCTCGAGGCCGCGCGCCGCCTCCTGTTCGGCCAGCCCTTCCTTCGTGATCTGTTCGCGAACCGTGGCGAGGTCGCGGTTGACGTGCTCGTAGGCGGAGTGCGCCACGCGCAGCTCGCGGCTCTGCCGCCTGGCGGCCACAGCCGCGTAGCGCCGGTAGCGCTCCAGGAAGCGGCGCACGTGCTCGCGGGTGTCGCGGAGCCCGGCGAGCTCGTTGCGCTGCTGCTCCAGGTCGTGGAACGCGGCGGCCACGTCGGAGATGAGCGCCTGATCGACGGGGGCCAGCGCCTGCGACAGGGCCTCCGACAGCTTCGCCTCGTCGGGGCGCTTGGACAACTGGGGCTGCCGGAGCTGGATCAGCAGGTTGATGAGCGCGTCGTACCGCTCCGCGCCCAGGTGGAACAGGTGCTCGTCGAGCATCCGCCGATACTGCTCGGCCCGCTGGGTCACCTGTCCGGACAGCCCGATGGCCTCGGTGAGGCGGTCCCGGGACAGGGCCGTCCCGTTCTTCCCGATGAGGTAGAGCTCCTCCCCGACCCGCTGGGAGGTCAGGAAGAACCAGCGGTCGGCGACGCCCCGTCCCTTCACCGCCTTGAGGCCGCAGCCGATGGTGACGTAGGCGCGCTCGCCGTCCTCGGTGATCCGCCCGAACTCCAGCCAGGTGTAACCGAGCCGCTCGTCGTACTTGCCGCCGAGGAGGAGATTCCACTCCATGCGCTTGCCGCGGTCGCCGTCGGGCTCGACCCGGCTCGGGGACAGCTCACCGTCCAGGAGGAAGGGCAGCGTCAGCGCCAGCACCTTCGACTTGCCGGTGCCGTTGTTCCCGCGGAACAGGATCCTGCCGTCGCGGAACCAGAACTCCTGGTAGTCGTAGTAGAACAGGTCCACCAGGCCGGTGCGCAGCGGCTGCCAGCGGCTGGTGGAGGCGATCGGCAGGGTCATTCCTCGCTCTTTCCGGTGATCACGGCCTCGGCGAAGCCGAAGCGCGCCAAGGCCGGCAGCGAGGTCACGGCCTGCCCCCGAACCTGGATGAGCCCCAGCGCCTGCAGGCGGTGGACGGCCCCGGAAGTCAGGTCCGGTACGGAGGCGTTCTTCCGCCAGTGCGTACGATGCCTCTCGGCGAGGCCGGCCATGTGCTCATGGAGCTCGTCGAGGTGGACGGGCTGCTCCGGGTACATCCTCAGCCGTTCGGCCAGGTGCTCGGCGAGCAGCAGTGTCGCGTGACCGTCGGTGCCCTCTTCAGGCATGCCCAGATCGGTGGCCTCGCCGGTGGGGTCGAGCAGGGCGATGCCTTCCGCCCTGACCTCCGCGACGAATCCCGTCGCATCGACGATCCTTTTGATCATCGGTCCTCGCTGCCGTTCCAGATACGTCCGCTCGGGTTCGGTCAGTTCCCGGTAGTAGAGGACCGGGTCGTCCAGCAGGCGTCTGGTGAGCGAGTGGCGGATCAACCTGTTGCGGCCGTCCTCGGTGTCGGAGACGACCTCGGCGGTGATCTCCGCGAGCCGTTCGTCGAGCTCGGCCGAGGTCACCGTGGAAGGTCCCCTGCGGGTGGTCAGCAGCACCGCCAGCACGCGGCGGTCCACGTCATACAGGGCGTCGCCGGATCCGCTGACGAAGGCCGACTCGTTCCCCGCGACCTTGGCGAGAACGCCCGTGGCGATCAGCAGGCCCGAGACGGCCACCAGGTCCGCCCGTTCGTCGCGGTTCGCCAGCGTGAAGGTGACGCCCGCGGCGGCCAGCTCCTCGTCTCCCGCGAAGGCCAGGAGCCGTTCGGCCAGCCAGCCGAGCGTCACCTGGCTCTCCGCCCGTTCCAGAGCCGCCAGAGCCAGGCAGACCAGAACGTAGCGGCGACGGCTGAAGGCCACCTTGCCCTTGGCCTGGGCGGCACGGGTACCGTCGCGGTGGCGCGCCGGCACCTTGCGCAGCCGGGCCACGGCGGTGTCGGCGTAGAGCGCCCAGCCGGTCTCGCGGGCGAACCAGTCGGTCAGCCACCCCGCGTGCTTGCGCACCAGCTTGTACTCGGGCAGCTCCGGGGTCAGCAGGGGGCGGCGCAGCAGAGCGCGTACCGCCTTGCGTCGCTCCTCCTCCTGCTGCGCCTCCAGGACGTCCCTCACCTCAGCCACCCGACACCTCCACCGGGCTCGTCAGGTCGATGATCGTCAGCTCGTGGTCAGGGCCGCGGAGCACGCCGGACTCGGTGCGGATCTCCGCGTATCCGTCTACCGGGTGCATGGCGATCTCCAGACTGCCGTCGGCCGTCCTGGTCCTGACCTCACCGGGCCCGAGCGACAGCGCCTCCCCCAGCAAGCGCAGGAACAACTGGAACTCCGCCGGGTCCAGCATGCCGAGCTCGCTCAGCAGGATGGGCCTGCCAGTGGCCAGCCGCCTGCGGGCCAGGTCGGCCTGCTCACGCTCGGCGGCCACGAACTCGGCCAGGTGAGCGCGCTGCCGACTGCGGTCGACGACCTTGCTCGGCGCCCCGCGACGCTGGTAGCTGCCGGTGGCGCGCAGCCGTACGGAGATCTCCACCTGAGGCGCCTGCGACCAGCTGACGGACGCCGGCACGTCATCTCCGGCGTCGCTCTCGACGGTCAGATGGCGTGACGAGGTCAGACCGAACGCCGCCCGCCACAGCCGATGGGCGTCAGCGTCGGTGGGACACTGGGCGAACCAGCGGGCCAGCGCCCGGAAATCGGCCGACCTGTCGCTACGACCCGCCCTGCGCTCCTGCAACACGCTGATCGTCGCGAGCAGGTCGGGTATGGCCTGGCGGGCCCGGCCGCGAAGAAGATCCGCCTGGCACGGACGCGCCCGATCCCCCACGAACCACGACCGCAGCCCCGACCAGCGGTTGCGCCACTCCAGCAGCTTGGACTCGGCGGCTTCACCCGGCTCGGCCTCCTCGCCCGGGGCCACATCGGCGGCCTCCCGGTCGGCGGCCAGCCGCAACAGGCCTTCGGCGTCCCCCAGCTCGCGCAGCGTCACCGCGATGTCGTAGGCCTTGACGACCAGCTCCGAGACAAAGCGTTCGAGGTAGGCGATCAGCCGGTCCTTGTAGGCGAGGAACGCCTCCTCCTCGATGTCCTGCAGGTCGATGGTCCGCTGGAGACCGCCCATGAAGGCGCTGGCGTTCGCGGCCAGGCTGTCGAGCCTGTTCACGATCTCCAGCAGGAGGCTGTGCACCACCGCGGCGTCCGGCCGCTCGTCCAGACCGGTGAGCGCGTGCAACCGAACCCGGATGTCCTCAAGCGCGACGGCCTGCAGTTCGCCTCGTCGGCCAACCTCCTGCTCGAAGACGTCAAGAGCCCGCTCGGCGGCCTCGCCTTCCCGGCTGAGCTGGTAGAGGTAGCGGGCACGGTAAAAGTCCTCGACCGTGGTGACCCGTCCGGTGTCCGGGTCCGCTCGCAGGTTTCCCCAGTCCTTCAGGCTGCTCAGCGCCTTGTCCACCTGGTCCTGCCCGACTGGAGCACTGCCGCCCGCGCGGAGCGCCTCCGCCACGTCCTCCGGACGGAGGTGAACCACGAACCGTCGCTTGTTGGCTGTGAACACGTTCATCACTCGGCGGTAAAGCGGGGCGAGGGGGGTATCCAGGTGCGTGAAGATGCTTGTCCGTGAATGAGTCATGACAATAGGTCAGTATGCCCGAGTGGACAGGGGCCGACATGTGTGTCACGAGCGGAGGCTGACGTCCTCCCGTCGTTCTTTGGGGCGACGAGATCAGATGGCGCGGTTCATCCCCCCGGCCACCATCGCCGACGAAGCGTCCTGAGAGGCCGACACTCCAGTACGTTGGGTCCGATGAACCATCAGCGCATGGAGATCATGCTGCCGGAGCATGGCCACCGGCCGAGCAGAGAAGCGATGCCCGCACAGCCGAACGTCTCGGGCGGCAGACCGCACATGCAGAAGCTGCCCTCGCTCCAGGCGTCCTCCAACGTGCGGCACTCGCGGCCTCCACCGCCTTGACCATGTCCTGCAGGTAGGGCCACCCCCAAAGATCAGGGACCAGCATCAGCCGGGTCTCCATCTCCAGTTCGCGCAACGTGTGGAGGTAGTGCTGAGTCGTTTCCAGCGACGCGTGGCCGAGTCGGATGCGCACCCAGTCCAGCGGGTCGCCCCAGATCATCCAGTAGTAGCGGCTGGCCTCCCGAAACACTCACGATGGCTACACCGCCGGAGCGAGGGCGGCCTGGCGCTGGACTTCCTACCCGGATACGACACCGGCCCCGAGCCCCTGGACCGGGTCGCCGCCTCCACGGCTACGCCAGGCTCTCGCGGGGTGAACCCATTTGCCCGGCCGAACCACTCGGCTGACACCCGACCTCCACGCCCAAGGTCCGACGATGATCGACTCTTGTGAACTCGAGAGCTGAGGCCAACCTGAGCGACCACAAAATAGATCATGTTCAATCAGCGCATCGCCAGGACTGGATGGGGTAAAGAACCCGCCATGCGCGCCGCGATTCGTGGGACTGCCGCGACCAGCGCGTTGGACGAGAAACAGCATGACCGCTGGGACTATCGCAGGGACGGTGCAGTGAGCGCAGGAAGACGGGGCCAAGGACCTGCGGCATGGGTCGTTCGTGGCGGGCAGAACGGCGAGGTCGAAGCTCGTGCTCTCAACGAGGGGCTGACCCTGATCAGCTGGGCGGAACTTGGCGATCTTTCCGCGTACGCCACGAAAGAACAGCTTCGAGCGGCGTGTGTTCGCGAGTACCCAGACCTGTCGCCCGGCCACGTGGTGAGCCAGACCTGGAGATTCGCCCAAGAGATAGAACCCGGCGACTTCATCGTCATGCCCCTTAAGTCGGACCATTACAAGATCGCCATCGGTCGGGCAGTAGGGCAATACGAGTACCGGCCCACCGATGACCAGGAGTTCCCTCACATTCGGGCAGTCGAATGGTTCCCAAAGCGGCCGCTCCGCGACACGCTGAAGTCGGACCTCCGCGCAAGCATGGGTTCCCTGCTCACCGTCTCCAGACTCCGCCGGCACGAAGCGCCGAGCCGGATCGCCCACCTTGCCGAAACCGGAATCGACCCCGGAGTCGACGGTGAGCCGGAGATCACCAGCGTGTCCCAGCTTCTGGAAGAGGCGGTTGCCGAGGCGGAAACCGACCCGCGCTCGCCGAAGATGCTGACCATTCGCCATCTCCTCGCCCACTGGGGAGAATGGCGACGTACTGCTGCTGTCGTTGAGCTGATCAGCGGCGAGCTGGCGGACGTCGGTCTGACGACACGCCCGCACTTCACTGAGGGCTCCGTAGACACCGTAGTCGCGTTGGTACCCATCGAGAAGGAGCCAGACGACTCTACGGAGCCGACCCCGGCCAGGGAACCCGTCACCGAGACCGTGCGAAGGAGACGTCGGGCAAGCTACGGCTCGGGGATCTGCCGTCCAAGGCGGTGTCGGTGCTGCCCAGCACGTCTCTGACCGCAGCCCGGACCTTGATGTTGCGAAAGAGGTTCTCGCAGCTCCCGGTCATCGACGATGACGACACACTTCGCGGTGCGGTGACGTGGGAATCGATCGGCAAGGCATACATTTCCTCCGAGGCCCCGACCCTTGCCGATGCCACCGCCAAGGCACACGTCGTCGATCATGACGCGAACGTGCTCGACTTGATTGAGTACATCCAGCGGGACGGATTCGTACTCGTTCGAGACAATGATCGTAAGAGCGTGACGGGCATCGTGACGGCCGCGGACCTGAGCGGCAAGTTCGGCCAGCATGCCAAACCGTTCCTCCTGATCGAGAACGCCGAAACCAGGCTCCGAAACGCTGCGGAGATCTTCAGCGTCCAGGACCTTCGAGATGCCGTCCCTCCGTACCGGCAGAAGAAGGTGCACTCACCGAAGGACCTCACGTTCGGCAATTACCGGCATTTGCTCGAGGATGCGACACGTTGGCAGACCCTTGACTGGAAGATCGAGCAAGCCGATCTGCTCGACCTACTGGAGACGGTCAGGAAGCTGCGGAATGACCTCATGCACTTCTCGCTGGATGCCCTGTCTCCGCAGCAGAGCGAGGCCATCGACGAACTTCTGATCCTGTTGGACGCTGCGGCACCGGAGAAGTAGCCCGGACCCATCAGGGGCGGATTCTCGATCCAGGCCGCGTGGGAGCTGTCGAGTGGCCCGCTTGAGTGTTCCGTTTCACCTTTCTTCTCTCAAAGCAAGTTGGAACAGGGTCAAAAGCCGGCTTGTCCGGGAGTAGGCCCCACGGCTTCTCCACCGAAAAAGCTCGGAGCAGGGTGCAGCCCGGCGTCTTCCGGTCTGGGGTTGACTCTCACACCTTGAAGATCTCCGGCTCCTCGAGGCTGGCTCCCGTTTGGGCGCCGTGCGTAGACCACCCGGCCATAGTCAACGCCCCTCGGTCTGGTCGAAGCTCATCAGAACCCCGACTACCGGGACGCGAGACCAGCCACCGGATCGTCAAGACCGTCGTCGGCTTCGGGACCCCGGTGTCGGTCGAGGCCCGCCCACATCCCGCGTACTGCAGCAGCAGGCCGACCGAGAAGCCGAACAAGCGGGCCGGGAGCCCTCCTGGCCAGCCGTCTGGATCATGGCTCGGGCCAGGCGTTACTCTTGCTCGAGCCACAGAACCAGGCCATCCTGCCTGTCGGCGGACGCCTTGTAACCCCGACAGGCCAGTTCGGCTGAGTTCACGTGTTCGTGGGAGACCACTCCGCGTCGGGCATGCGGATGATCGACGTGCCGACGATGCCGAACACCACGAGCAGGATGACCGGACCGCCGAACCCCAGGAGGACGTTCCAGTCCTGGGCGCCCACGATCCAGACGATGATGCCCGAGAGCACGCCCGCAGGGAACCACCAGCCCGCCCGGCCCGCGCGTACGTAGGCGACCGCGACGAGAACCAGGCCCAGGAAGGAGCCGATCATTCCGGGCAGTTGCCAGGCGAAGATGAACGCGGGCCGCGCCGCCACCTCCATCAGCTTGTGGGCCTGCTCCACCGACAGCGCCTGATAGAGGGCGATGTCGAAGAAGTCGGAGATCATCATGGAGGAGAAGTTGATGAGGCCGATGACCGTCACCGCGCCGACCAGATTGGCCAGCACCACGCCCTTGCGGCGTACCAGGTGCACCAGCCCGATCACGCCGGGTACGAAGAGCACCCATGCGTAGTGCAGGAGCGTCGCGCTGACGTCCACGGCCGCCGGGTTCTTGGCGTACGCGAGAGGGTCGACGGGGCCGGGCTCCGTGGGGTCGGTGATCATGCCGAGGAGCAGGCAGAGGGGGGCGAGGATCAGGCTTGCGCCGGCTGCGACGCGGCGGAAGGAGTTCGCGTTGGAAACCATGCGGCGGACGGTACGGAGTGACCGTTAGCCACGTCATCAACGCAGCCTCTGACATGCCATCCCCCTCCAGGCGGATTTCGGGGACCCGGTCGGCGGATGTGGCCGCCTTTGCGAGGGCACGGCACGAGGCCCGCGGAGCGCTCCGCGGGCCTCGTCATGCGTATCGGTCACCTTTCAATGACATGCAGGTACCAGCGACCGTACTTCACGAAGCAGTAGGCGTTGTGCGGGCCGTAGTAGGAACGTGCGATCTCGCATTGGCTCAACGACCAGAAGGGGCCCTGGATCGCCGAGGTGGCGACTGTCGCGGGGGCAGCCGCCTGAGCCGTAGCGGGGACGGCGAAAGTGGCGAAGGCGGCGAGGCTGATGGCCGCGGCTGCGCGGCGGAAAGTGTTCGCGGGGAAAGTCATGGACGGGAAGCTAGAGGCTTCCCTCTCCCCCGGTCGTCAAGGCGGTCTTTGATTCCATGTCCACCGCTAGGCTGATATTCCCGTCATGGCGCCCAGCTCACAGCGATCGGGTGGAATGGTGCAACACGGGCGCGGTTACTCTCACCCCATGCTCCACCACCGTTCCCCCACCCCCATCGACTGGCTCATCGCGGCGATCGTGGCCCTGTCCGCGCTCGCGGAGGAACTCAGCAGACGCGCCACGGGCCCCACGCGCGAACACCTCGTCCTGTGGCTCGCCGCAGGAATCATCGCGGCGGCCGGAGTGCTGTTCCGGCGTCGCTCGCCGTTCGCGATCCTGTTCGTGTACTCGGCGGTCAACATCGTGCTGTTCGCTCTGCTGCGCGAGCCCGCCGCGGCCTGGCAGTTCTACACACAGCTCGTGCTGCTGTTCACGCTGCTGTCGGAGGTACGCGCGCGCAGCGTGAAGGCCGCTGCCGGCGTGATCGCGACCGGGGCATACGTGGCGTGCATGATGGTCACCAGCTCGCCTACGGCCGGACCGGGTGACTACGTGGTGGCCCTGGTCATGACCACGATCGCGGCGGGAGCGGGGCTGGCCGTGCGCCGTCACCGAGTGATCGCCGTGCAGGCGGCCGAGCGCGGAGAGCTGCTGGCCCGCGAGGCCGTTGGGGAGGAGCGCGCCCGCATCGCCCGCGAGCTGCACGACATCGTCGCCCACAGCGTCAGCGTGATGACCATGCAGACCGGCGGCGTACGGCTCATGCTGCGCTCGGACCAGGAACGCGAGCGGCAGGCGCTCACCACGGTCGAGGAGGCCGGCCGAGGAGCCCTGGACGAGTTGCAGCGCATGCTCGGCCTGCTGCGCGGGCCGCACAGCGACGCGCTACCGCCGCAGGCCGGCCTCGAGCGGCTGGACGACCTGCTGGAACAGGTCCGCTCCTCGGGGCTCGACGTGACACTCGACGTACTGGGGGAACCGGCGCCGCTGCCGGCCGGGCTCGACCTGTCGGCGTACCGGATCATTCAGGAGTCGCTGACCAACACGCTCAAGCACGCCGGCCCCACGCGGGCGATGGTGACGATCTCCTATCCCCCGGGGGAGCTCCGGCTGGAGATCGTGGATCACGGCCCGCGGGAGGGGCGACCGGCTTCCGCGAAGGGGGGCGGGCACGGGTTGATCGGCATGCGGGAGCGGGCCGCGCTGTTCCGGGGCACGCTCACCGCCGGTCCGCTGGCCGCGGGCGGCTACAGCGTGCGGGCGGTGCTCCCCCGGTGACCGGAGCAGGCGAGATCGGCATTCTGATCGCCGACGATCAGGCGATGATCAGGGCGGGGCTGCGGTTGGTGTTCGGCACCCAGCCGGACCTGTCCGTCCTCGGCGAGGCGGCCGACGGGGAGCGCGCGGTGGAGCTGGCCCGGAGCCTGCGCCCCGACGTCGTGCTGCTGGACATCGCCATGCCCCGGCTGGACGGCCTGGCGGCGGCCCGCCGGATCCTGGCCAACCCCCAGCCACCACGGGTGATCATGCTGACGGCGTACGACGACGACGAGAACCTCGACCGCTCCCTGCACGCGGGGGTCAGCGGCTTCCTGCTCAAGGTGTCGCCGCCCGAGCACCTGTTCGCGGCGGTCCGCAGCGCCGCGCGTGGCGACGTCCTGCTCGACCCGGCCGTGACCGGGCGGGTCATCGACACCTACCGCCGTACGGCGACGCCTTCCCCGCCCGTCACGGGGCTGACAGCCCGGGAAGAGCAGGTGCTGCGGCTGATAGCGCATGGGCTGTCCAACGCCGAGATCGCCGCCACGCTGTCCATCACCGAGGCCACCGTGAGCACGCACATCAACCGCCTACTGGCCAAACTGGCACTACGCGATCGCGCCCAGGCCGTACGGTACGCATACGAGTCGGGCATCGTCCGCCCCGGAGAACCACCGGCCTGACGCATCCCCGGGGCATCAGGCCCTGCCAACGCAGGGTGGTAGCGGCCCCTTGGCCTGCGACAAGTCCGTGTCATCCGCTCTGTGATCTCATGTCCACGAGAAGGTCGGGGATGAGCCGCGCCTCCATGACCGCTCGGCCTGTCCCGGTCATGCGCTCGGCCAGCCCCTGGTCCCATGGGCTGCTGGACGGGCTGCCCCCGGGTAAGGGCTTCGGCCAGCTCGCCGTACCTGAGGAAGCGTCCTGAGAGGCCACCACTCGGGTACGTTGGGTCCGATGAATGATCAGCGCGCGGAGGTCATGCGGCAGGAGCGGGGCCAGCGACCGAGCAGACAAGCGATGCCCGCACAGCCCAACGTCTCGGGCGGCAGGCCGCGCATGCGCACAGGTCGGCTGCGCGGGAGCCCGATGACCGCTTCGTTCGTCGGGCTGGCTATCGTGATCTCCGGATGCGCCAGCTCGCAGAGCGCCGCCTCACCCGCTGCACCGAGGCAGACAGCGACACCGGCGGCTGCGGAACAGTCGACGACACCACCGGCGAAGTCGCCCGCCCCGCCTGCCCCGGACGCGGCGCTCCCCAAGGACCCAGCACAGTTGGCCCGTTCGCTGACCAGCACCACCACAGCGCTCCGGAGTGCCACAGATGACTGGACTCGCGACGGGGGCGCCAAGGGGAACGCCCCTGAGTCAGTGGTACTGCTAGCCCTGCACCAGCAGCGCATCTACCGATACCTGGTCCGCAATGAGAAGGTCGCCTCCCGTACCTATTCCAGGTTGTCGAAGTCTTTGGCCAGGCAGGCGAAAGACAACGTGACAGCGGGCAGGGATCTGCTCTCCCTGGTCCGCCCCATCAGCGGGGCGGCGAAATTCCGCGTCCAGCCTCCCAAGCCCGCCGACGCACTGCTGGGTCACTTCCGGCATGCCGAGCGCCGGTTCGGCGTCGAATGGGAGGTGCTGGCAGCGGTGATGTTCGTTGAGACCAAGTTCGGCCGGGTGAGGTCACCGAGCCACACGGGCGCCAAAGGCCCCATGCAGTTCATGCCAGGAACATGGGACGCGTACGGGATGGGCGGTGACGTTCATGACACCCGGGACGCCCTGCTTGCCGCGGCCAACTACCTGCACGCGTCGGGTGCGCCGCGCGACTACCGGCGCGCGCTGTACGCGTACAACCATTCCCAGGCGTACGTCAACGCGGTGCTGCTGTACGCGCGCCAGATCAAGCAGGACATCAAAAACTACTACGCCTACTACAACTGGCAGGTCTTCGTGGTCACCACCCGCGGCGAACGCCGTCTCACCGGCCCCTGAGCTCGCGACCTGGCATTCTTCCTCCAGCGGGCGGAAGGCGGGTGCTCAGTCCAGCTCATCGTGGAGCCGTCGGTGACCGAGGGTGTGGTGCTGACGGTGGTACTGAATGTGACCACGATCGATGTCGTGCTTCAGCATGAGCCTGCCGATAGGCTCGCCGTCCGTCTGATCTATGACACTGAAATCATCCTCAATGGTGATCGCCCCATACTTAAACAGGTCTCGGTGATTGGGGCAGAGGCACAGCATGTTGGCTTTGCTGTCGGGTCCCAAGTGAGGTTGCTCTAGCCCGCGGATGTGCACGGTGGCAGCGAACCGTAGACCGCCTGGAACTTCAAGCACGGTGCCACACACCTGACAAGCATGGTTGTACACCTGCTTTAGTTCGGTCGCCAGCAACCTATCCGCGTAGACCCCAGGAGCAATCTCTTCCCGACGCCCAGGGGGAAGCTTGCGGCTCAGATGGTGTGCTGTGGTCTTCTTCGGAGAGCCATCATCTATCTGCTCAAGTCGGAACTGGATCACCGTAGGTCCATCGACACCACGTTTGGTCCAGTAATCGGCAACCGTGAAGAGCCCGTCGTAGCTATAGCCAGTCGGCGGCGAGAATCTCTCATTACCCCCAGACCCACGAATAACCCGAACTGGTAGGCCGGTCATAATGCTCTTGATGAGAGCAGCGTTACCCGAATCGTCCGCCGACTGATCCATGACCTGCACACCAGTATTGGGATCACGCCCACCATGGCCGGTGTAAATGATCACGTCCCCGTAGTCTTCATCGTCCTTGTAACCACCCGAAACGACGATGGACTCCGCGCCACCCCGCTCAGCAGTACCACAGATGCCCGCCTGAAGCGGCCGGTGCACACCCGCATTGTGCAACGCCCGACGGCTATCAAAGATAGTGCCCGACCGGATCCCCTCGATGGGACCATAGAACTCTTTTACTTTGAAGCGCTTTTGACTCTTATGTGCACGGTTACGCACCAGCGTGATATGGGCTGCAAAGTTTGACTCACGCTTTTGTGGAACAGGAAGACCCTTATCTCGCAGCGACTCGCGCGCGTGCTTAAAGATCGTATCCAGCTCCAGGAACTCAGGCTGCTCTGGGATTCCTTCGCGGATGAGGTGGATCAGCTCGCCAGTAAAAGCTGTATAGGTGTCCAGACCACCGAGCGCCGTCTTGTTCTCGGCCGTCGCCGTCATCAGGTATGTGCCAGTGACGCGGGCGCTGTTCGCGACACGCTCAGTAGGATCCTCGGCACCCATCAGCCCGAGCGCGAGCCCACTGTAGCAACAGTCAAGAATCACGATTTTGCGTCGCGCGAAACTCGCCCGAAGCTCGGTCCGTACGGTGTCGTAGGCCACCGCGCTGTACATGCGATCCTTATGCGAGTCGACCAGAGTGAGGTACAGATCGCTCTCCACGGTATGCATCAATCCATGGCCAGCGAAGTACACAATGAGGGTGTCTTTGGCCTCTTCTCGAGCCTGCCACAACGGATCCATCATGGCGTCTACCGACGCAGGGTTATGCACAATCGTGCAGTGCTCTGCCGGCAGGCCCCACAGATCAGACCGCTGCAGGAGATCACTCAAAGCCTGAAGGTTATTGGCAACGGCAGGGAGAGAGCTGAGATAGTTGTACTCACTAGTGCCAATCAGTACAGCACGCGACGTTAATGGGTCAGGTAGGGTCACTCGTGATCCTTCATAGCCTTGAGAATCTGGACAACGAGCTCCGACTCTGCCTCAGACACCACGACGGTTGTCCCCCCATGCTCAATGGTGACCTGTGGACGATGACGCCGCGTACCCCGCCACTGCGATAGCGCCTCGATGAATGCCGGCCATTGCAAGGAGCTTGTCACAAGTAGGGCGATGAGATCGAGCGTGTCACCCATCTCGCCAGGCTCTGGGTCCCTCGACTGAACGTTTTTCATCTCGATTCGCGGAGTTGGAGGACGAGGATCGCTTTGACGAGTTGCCCGGCGAGGTGAGGGCAGCAGCGGAGTTTGCGCA
>NZ_JBEYZF010000064.1:0-20482 GCF_040645915.1 Nonomuraea sp. NPDC046570
GCCACCGTTCCCTACGGCCTGGACGAAGCCGATCGGGCCTTGGCCGACCTGGCCGCCGACCGCGTCACCGGCGCCGCCGTACTCCACATCGGCGACTGAGCCGGACGTCAGCCACGGCAGCACACGGGCTCCCCGGCCGCCGAGGCGGGCACGACATCACACGCGCTCAACCAATCCGAGGCGGACTGCGGCTAGACTAGCGCCAGCCGTCAAAGCAGCGGATCTGGCCGACTGGAGCGGCCGAATCGTGATCGACACGGCCAACCTGCTCGGCCCGCCGGACTTCAAGGTTGCAGACCTGGGCGGCCGGACCTCCAGCGAGGTCGTGGCAGACCTCGTGCCCGGCGCGAGCCTGGTGAAAGCCTTCAACACCCTTACCCCGGGGGTCCTCGGCGCTGACCCGCGCACGCCCGCCGGGCGCCGTGTCATCTTCCTGTCGGGCGACGACGCGGGAGCCAACGATCGGGTCGCGCGGCTGATCCAGCACGCCGGTTGGGCTCCGATCGACCTGGGCTCGCTCTCCATGGGGGTCGGCTCCAGCAGTTCCCGGGCGGGCCGTTGCCGACGCTGAACCTTCCCAAAGAGACCTGATCCCCTTGTGACGATTGACAGGCATGCCTGGCTGCGGGCAGAGCATATTTCAACCCGTGAGGGCACGCAGGGGAGGCCGAAGGTCCTCCTCTCGCGGGACCTCCGCACCCGTGCGTGCAATCCACGTCAGGTGACGGCGTCGCCCATCGGTGTTACTCAGCACGCCAATGGTTTCATCAGTGACTCCCGAGGAGACCCCGGGCTTCAGCCCTGGGGAGGAATCTGATGCGCGGGAGGACCGTCAAGGCCCGAGCGGTGCGGTGACCCTTTCTGTTCCGCGTCACAGCGGCCCCTTCCTTGGTATCGTTCAGGTGTTCGGACGGGCTGGTGACAACCAAGCCGGTCTGTCCGGACCTACCGCCGGGCCGGCGGGATGTGAAGCCTGTGGAGGCCACATGAGACCGGTCGCCCGTTTTCGGGTGTGCGTGGGCAGTCGCCCGTGAAGCAGGAAGATCCGACCCGTGAGGGCTGGAATCCCCCGGATTTATCCGTGGGGAGGATGTCAACTCGGTGTCACTTCGCCGACACAGCGGTCGGTCCGCAGCGCCTTGTGTACGGCGTCGGCCCCGACGACAGCGGGGATCGCCAGGGCGGCCATTGCCCAGCCTGCGGGTGGGGGGAGGTCGCCGCCCAGAAGAGCAGCCAGCGGAGGGAAGCCCAAGAAGACCAGGAGCATGACCGCTTCGATCACTACCGCCCACGGCAGGAGCCGATTACTCAGCCACGGCATGCGCCCAACCCAGCGGGTCTCGCTGCGGCAGGCGAAGGCGTTGGCGAGTTGCCCGAGGACCACCGCGGCGAAGGCAGTACCAGAGGCCGCGGCGAGCAGCGCCGAAGACGGCGCGGCACCGAAGGTCCAACCGCCCAGAGCGAGCACGGCGGCGAAGGCCGCCATCTCCACGATGGCTTGGGCCGGGCCGAGCACACCGAAAACACGCCTGAGCAGGCGGCGGTCAAGCAGCGCTCCGGTGCGCGCAGGCCCCCGCATCGTGCGGGGGCCTGCCGGTTCGGCCCCCAAGGCCAGGGCGGGCAGCAGATCGGTCCCAATGTCGAGGGCGAGCACCTGCAGCACGCTCAGCGCCAGAGGGATGGTGCCGCCGCTCACTGCCCACACCAGGAACGGGGTGAGCTCGGCGACGTTGTCGGTCAGGTGGTAGGTGAGGAAACGGCGGATGTTGGCATAGGTAGCCCTGCCCAGCTCGACGGCGGTGACGATGGTGGCGAAGTGGTCGTCGAGCAGCACCACGTCGGCGGCCTCGCGAGCCACATCGGTGCCGGAGGCACCCATGGCGACGCCGATGTCGGCCTCGCGGAGCGCAGGGCCGTCGTTGACCCCGTCACCGGTCATCGCCACCACGTGGCCGCGGCCACGCAGGGAGCGAGCGATACGCAGTTTGTCTTCCGGTGTCACTCGGGCGATCACCACGCCGTCGCGGTCGAGCAGCGCCCCGAGGTGGGCGTCGTCCTCGGGCAGCTCACGACCGGTGAGCACGAGAGGGTCAGGGCCGAGCAGTCCGACCTTCTCCGCGATCGCGCGGGCGGTGCCGGGATGGTCACCAGTGATCATCGCCAGCTTGATCCCCGCACCTCGACATATGGCGATCGCCTCGGTGACCCCGTCGCGGGGCGGGTCCTCAAGACCGACCAGAGCAATGAGAGTCAGGCCGCATTCGACCTCCTCGGCGGTGCCCGCCCGGGGGGCGTCGCGCTGGGCGACGGCCAGGACGCGCAGACCGCGCTCGCTCATCTCCTCCAGCGCGCGCGCCGCTCCCGGCACCTCCCCGGACAGTGGCAGGACCGCGTCCGGTGCTCCCTTGAGATGCAGCCGACCATCGGCGACCACTGAGGATCGGCGGCGACCCGGATCGAACGGGTAGCGCCGGGTGACAGTCGCTTCCTCCCTCGCTCCAGCATGCAGCGCCAGCGCGTGCAGCGCGACCTCCATCGGGTCGCCGACCCCCTTGTAACCGCCGTCGGCGCGAACCAGCCGCCCGGTCGAACACAAGACGGCCGAACGCATGATCTCTGCGGCCGAGGCAGGATCAGCCAAGTCCAACGGGCCAGCCGGCGTCCAAATCTCGACGACCGTCATTTCGTTGCGGGTGAGGGTGCCGGTCTTGTCGGAGCAGATGAACGTGGCAGCCCCCAAGGTCTCCACAGCTTCCAGGTGCCGAACCAGCGCCTTGCGGCCCGCCATCACTCGGGCGGCCCGAGCCAGTGACAGAGTGACCGTGGGCAGCAGCCCTTCAGGCACCAGAGCGACGGTGACACCGAGCGCGAGCAGGAAACCATCGGCGGGCGCCATGCCGAGCAGCAGCGTCAGCATGAAGAACCCCGTTCCGACCGCGAGGGCGATTCCCGCGACGACTTGGATGACCTTGCCGAGGCGGCGGGCGAGCGGGCTGGGCGGTCGCATCGCCGCCCGAGTCAGCGTGGCGATGGCAGCCAGTCGGGTCCGGGCACCTGTCGCCGTGACGACAGCCTCCGCCTGGCCCTCGACCACAAAGGTGCCGGCGAAGGCCGTATCCCTCTCGCTGGGCCGGACGGGGACGCTCTCCCCTGTCAGAGCAGACTCGTTGACCGCCAGCGCATGCACTTCGGCCAGTTCCAGGTCCGCGCAGATCCGGTCGCCCGCCTCCAGCAGGACCACGTCTCCATCGACCAGGTCGGCGGCGGCCACCAGCATGCGGCGGCCGTCACGGCGTACCGTGACCTCGGCGGGGATCAGCTCCTGCAGTTGCCTGCCCGCGTGGTCGGCGCGGTACTCCTGCACGAAGGCGAAGGTCCCGTTCAGCAGCACCACCACGACGATCGCCACCGCCAACTGCGGCATTCCGGCCAGCAGAGCCAACCCAGCCGCCGCCCACAGCAGCAGCGCGAAGAAGTGCACCATCTCCCGGAGTAGCAGCAGCGGCACAGGGCTGCGCTCGCGTACGGGCAACCGGTTGGGACCGTTCACGGCCAGGCGTCGGGCCGCTTCCGGCATGCTCAGGCCCTCACGCGCCGACAGGATGCCCGAAGCTCCGCAGGAGTCGCCGGGCGGGACGCCAGTCATGAGATCATCCTGTGTCCCGGAGGAGATCACATTCTCCGACTTCTCCCGTTGCCGGTCGGCGGGCCTGCGCAGAGAAGTCTGAGCCGTCGTAAACGACGACGACCGTACGGAGTACGGTCATGGAACTTCACCTCGAATCCATCATCGAAGGCAGTGGCCTTTGCCGGCAGAGCGCGCCGTTCCCCTCGTCAAGGGCGATGGACCCGCAGCCTGTGGACGCACTCCATAGGTACTTACCCGCACCGGGGCGCCGTTGGTGCCCGCCAAACAGCACACGCCGCCGCGACGTCGCCGGCTACCACTGTCCTCCGCCAGCGGTGTCGCGTTCACCAGCCCATTCCGAAGTTCTGACCTGCTTCTTCCGCCAAATCAGTGATTTCGGCCCCTACAGAGAGGACCTTCGTCCGTGGTTTAACGGCTCGCCCCCTGCGAAGACTGTTAGACGAGACGATTTGGCGGCTCACGTTGGCTGATCCGCGGGCAACGGGTGGCCGGAGAGGAAGTCGATGTGAGCGCCTCACGCTCCGGACTGTCGGCGGCGGAGGCGGCGGCGCGGCTGGAGCGGGACGGAGCCAATCTGCTGCCGAGCAAACCGCCCGTCCCGTTGTGGCGGCGTGTCGCCACCCAGCTTCGCGACCCGCTGATCATCGTCCTGCTCGTGGCGGCGGCGCTGACCATCGTCACCGGAGACTGGACCGACACTGCCGTGATCATGCTGGTGGTGGTGGTCAACACGTTGGTCGGGGTGGGGCAGGAGGTGCGGGCCGACCGGGCTATCACTGCGCTGTCGCAGCTCACCGCCCCGGTGGCGCGCGTGATCCGTGACGGTTCCCACATTCAGGTTCCGGCGGCTGACATCGTCGTGGGAGATCTTTTGGTGCTCGCCGAGGGCGACATCGTTCCGGCTGACGCGACCGTGGTGGAGTCGGCCGCGCTACTCGTCGACGAGTCGGCCCTGACCGGCGAGTCAGTGCCGGTGGACAAAGCCGACCATGAGCCGCTCTCCTCAGGCACTGTCGTGGTGCGCGGACGGGGTAAGGGGGTGGTCACCGCGATTGGGACGGCGAGCGCGAGTGGTCGCATCGCGTCCATGATGGTCAAGGGGCCTGATCTCACGCCGTTGCAACGGCGGTTGGCGACGGTCGGCCGCATGCTGGCCGCCGTCGCCGTGTTGCTGTCCACCGTGGTGCTGACACTGGGGCTGATCCGCGGGCAACCGGCCGAGCTGATGGTGGTGACCGCGATCAGCCTGGTGGTCGCGGCCGTACCTGAGTCGCTGCCCGCGGTCGTGACCTTGAGTCTGGCGCTGGGAGCACGCCGGATGGCCGCCCGCAACGCCCTCATCCGCAGGCTGCCTGCCGTGGAGACGCTGGGCTCGGTGACCGTGCTCGCCACCGACAAGACCGGCACGCTGACCGAAGGTCGCATGGTGGCCCGCCGATTGTGGACCCCCGAGGGGGAGTCCACGATCACAGGCTCCGGCTATGCACCCGAAGGTGAGATCGTCCACGACCAAGACCCCGCCGCGCTCGCCGACCTGCTGGCAGCCGCGGCCTTGTGCAACGACGCGCAGCTGTCCCAGGACGGCGACGGGCGATGGACGGCGCTGGGCGATCCCACGGAGGCGGCCCTGCTCGCCGCCGCCACCAAGCTCGGCCTGGACCGCAAGGAACTGCACGAGCGCTTCCCCAGAGTCCTCGAGCGCCCCTTCGACAGCGACCGCAAGCGCATGAGCACCGTGCATCAGCTTCCCTGCGGGCGTGCCCGGCTGATCTGTAAAGGCGCGCCCGAGTCCCTGCTCCACCCCTCCGTCCTCGTCGATGAGCCGGAACTGCAGATGCGCGCCGCGCGGCACGCCGAGCAACTCGCCCAAGCCGGATACCGGGTCCTCGCGGTCGCGAGCGCCGAACTGGACGCCGTTCCCGAAAGGGCGCAGGAGAGCGGGCTGTCTCTGCTCGGCTTGATCGCCATTCTGGATCCCCCGCGTCCCGCGGCCGCCGCCACGATCTCCGCCTGCAAAAGCGCCGGAATCAGGCCGCTCCTCATCACCGGCGACCACCCCGGGACCGCCCGGGCAATCGCTACCGACCTCGGCATCATCGACACGGGCGGCCGGGTCACCGACTGCCGTCAGCCCGGCGCACCCACCCAGGACGAGACCAGGGTGTACGCCCGCGCCACGCCCGAGCAGAAGCTCGACATCATCCAAGGCCTGCGCGATCGCGGTGACATCCTGGCGATGACCGGCGATGGCGTCAACGACGGCCCAGCGCTGCGCCGGGCCGACATCGGCGTGGCGATGGGCGAGCGCGGCACAGAGGTCGCCCGTCAGGCCGCCGACCTCGTGCTCGCCGACGACGACCTGGACACCGTCGTCGCCGCCATCGAGGAGGGCCGCCGCGTCTACGCCAACATCCGCCGTTTCCTCGTCTACGGCCTGTCGGGCGGAGCAGCCGAGATCGCCGTCATGCTGCTGGGCCCGTTCGTCGGGCTCCCACTCCCCCTGCTGCCCGCCCAGATCCTCTGGATCAATCTGCTCACGCACGGGCTGCCGGGCGTGGCCCTCGGCGGTGAACCAGCACTGCCGGCGGCCATGTCCAGCCCGCCAAGACCGCCTACCCAGAGCATCCTGGGCGCGGGATTGTGGCAGCGCGTGATCCGGATCGCGATCGTCCTTACCGTCGTCACCCTCGGCGTAGCCGTCTGGGCCCACCAGACCGGACGACCGTGGCAGAGCATGGCCTTCTTCGCCCTCGGCGCCACTCAGCTCGGCGTCGCGATCGGCTCGCGGACCCGGCCCGGCTCGCTGGCCAACCCCATGCTCCTGATCGCCGTCGCGGGCGCGTTCATCCTGCAACTGGCCGGGCTGTACCTCCCACCGCTTCGAGAACTCCTCGGCACCGAACCACTGGACTTGGGCGACCTGCTGATCGTCACCGCATTGTCCGTGCTCGGCTACGCCGCCGCACGCCTGGACCGGATCTTGCATCCGTCCCCGCACCCCCCTGTCCGGCCGGAGGCCTTCTCAAACGCCTCGCAGGCCGAATAATCATCTGTCCCGGCCAGGCTCCGACACTTCGGAAAGTGCCCGTACCGCCTCATAAGAGGTCAGTAAGTTCGCCAGCTCGCACATTCCGGGACACGTCATGCACAGGCGATGAATCGACTTCACCCTCACGAGACCAACCAAATCACGATCTACGCATATTCCGGGTCGGCTGCGGCCTCCAGGAGGAGCAGCGCGATGTCGTCGGTGTGGTGATCGAGGTTCGCGGCATGGCCGATAAGGGTTTGGGCGAGCCAGGTGATCCGCGACGCCACTGGCCTGGCCGTCGACTACACCGTCGAAGGCGACTAAACGACGACCGCGCCGACGCCGTGGACCTGGTGCGCTCGTTCATGGCCAAGATCCGCCGCCATCCGGCGCACCGCGCCGCGCACCCGCCGACCGGACCGACAAACTCGTGGGAGTGCTCGACGCCTACGTCGATGCGGCAGGGTTCACATGAACGTCAACGTTCTCACCCGGGCCGTCCTGCTGGACGCCATGAACCCGGCCGGTACCCCAGCTGACCAACCGGGTTTCCGGCTACGCCGTCAACTTCGTCCGGCTCACCCGCGTGCGACAGCAGGACGACATCGACTGCACCTTCCACGGGTCGCTGTGGACACCCGCGCGGACATACTCCGGCAGGCCACCGCCGAGCGGTGCTCGGCAAAGCGGCGCTCGGCCGCCCGGCCTGAGTGCGTTTCGTGTTGGTGCCCGGCCTCACCGACGATGCCGACACCCGTATCCAGGCGCAGTTCCGGGCGAACGGTGTCATCGGTCAGCCGGGCTCCAGTTGGGGGCGCCGGAACCGGCGGGGCACCGCGGCCCAGCGAGCATGGATCACCGCCAACGCCCGTTCCAGCGCCTGTCCCGGCATCGCGCTGGTGTCGATCTCGATCGCGGCTGGCCAGGGAGCCATCCTCTGCGTCATGACTGCGGCGATCGCCTGGTCGGCGTCGGAGACTCCACCGGTACGGGTCGCCAGGCGTTCCACCGTGACCTGCGGCAGAGCGGTGCAGAGCAAGGCGACAAAGTCACTGGAGGTGCGTTGAGCGAGGTGTTCGGCCGCTGTCCGCTGCCCCTCGTCGATCCAGGAGGCGTCGAGGATGACCGGCTCGCCGTACCGGAGCAGCTGCCCGGCACGGGACAGCAACTCGTCGTAGGTGCGTTCGGTGTGCTCGTGACTGTAGATGCCCTCGCCAAAGGGAGCGGGCGCGGGCTGTTCCGGCGGGATGCCGGCCAGTTCCTTGCGGACGCGGTCGCTGTTGAGCAGGGTGTAGCCCAGGCGGTCGGCGAGAGCGGCGGCCAGGGTCGACTTGCCGGTCCCAGGTGATCCGCCGACGAGGACCAAAGTGACCGTGCCCGCCTGGAGGTGCCGTAGCGTGAGTTCGGCGAGCTGCTGGGCCTCCCACGCCATGCCGGAGTCGCCCTGTCCGTACCGGAAACAGGCGACCTTGGCGCGAACGAAGGCCCGATAGGCGACGTAGTGGTGCCACAGCGCGGGCGGTGCGGGGTCGTCGGTGAACTCGACGTATCGGTGCAGCAACACCTCGGCCAGCCGGGGCGCGCCGAGCCGTTCCAGGTCCATGGCCAGGAAGGCAACGTCGTCGAGACCGTCGACGAAGCGCAGCCGTTCGTCGAACTCCAGGCAGTCCAGGATGCGGGGCCCGTCGTCCAGACAGAAGACGTCCTCGGCGAGCAGGTCGCCGTGGCCGTCCACGATGTGGCCCTCCTCAATCCGAGTGGTGAACAGGGGTTCGCGGCCGTCGAGAAAGCGCAGCGTGAGCCGTTCGATCTCCTGGACGATCGCGGCGTCGAGCACCGCGTCGGGAAGTGCCCGGACTTGGTCGATATTCGTGCTCCAGCGAGAGCGCAGTGCCTCTCGTCCTCCTTCCCTATCGATCTCCGGACCGTGGCGCGACCGGGCGTGCATGCTCGCGACTATCCGGGCGATGGGGCGCAGGTGCTGCTCGGCCGGTTGTCCCGAGCGGATGAGGGCGGCGAGACGACGTTCCTCGGGCATGCGCCGCATTACGACGAGATGATCGCAGACCTCTCCGTCCGGCCCCAGCACGTCGGCGACTCCCTCGTAGACGTCCGGAGCCAGTCGCCGGTTGAGCTCCACCTCCTGATGGCAGGCGGCCTGCCTGGCCTGCCGGGTGGTGAAGTCCAGGAAACCCAGGTCCACCGGTTTCTTGAGCTTGTAGGCGTGATCCCCCAGGAGGGCCACGACAGCGATGTGCGTTTCCTTGATCTGCGCCCACGGTCTCATCGACGATGCCTCCGTGCTCTGGTCCGCTCCAGGTACCCGAGGCGCGGAATGAACGGGGGGACCCGTCCCCGACACGGTCTCGGGTGAGTGGGACAGACTCCCCCTGACTGACTCCTCCCCCTGGCCGTGGCCGGTGAATCGATCGGTCGGTGACGGACCGCGACAGCGGACGAGGACAGGCGATGCGTATGCCCTGAACGCTGTCCAGGACCAAGCAAGATTCCCGCTCCGAACCCCATGATTGGCGAAGGGGAGCTGACGAGCTTCGTTCTGACCTTCGGGTCTTTCGGCCCTGCTGCACCCGATCACGCGATCGGACTGACAGTGAGGAGCGGACCTGACAGGAGAGGCCGGATGCCGGCTCCACATCTGGCATATGACAGGGACGGCCAAAACCGGGACGTCGAACGAACCCCCGCCTCCGGCAGCACCTCCCGCGACGGACGCGATGCCGCCCCGAGGTGTGATCATGGTCGGCCCTCTCGGGACCGGCAAGACGCTCATCTCCCGCGCGATGGCCGGCGGGGCGGCCGTGCCGTTCCTGTTCACCGGTTCGTCGGTGTAGTGCCTCGTGTGTGCGTGACCTGTTCGACGAGGCGCGCAAGCGTGCGCCCTCGATCGTGTTCATCGACAGATCAACGCGATCGGCGGCGACGACGGCCCGCCCTTCCCACAGGTAAGCCGACGAGCTGGCTGAGACGGGCCCGCCTCAGCCGGGCGGGCCCGCGTACTCCCTCACGTCTCCGACTGCGGCTTGGACTCGATCTGGATGCGCCTGCCCTCCTGTTTGGCATGAGCGAGCTTGACGCTGACGTCCAGGACGCCCTTGTCGTAGACGGCCTTGATGTCGTTGTCATCCACCCCCGAGGGCAAAGCGACAGAACGAGTGAAGGAACCGTAACGGAACTCCGTCCGGTGCTGGTCCTTGCGCTCGTCGCGCCGTTCGGCACGGATGGTCAGAACGCCGTCGGACACGGTGATCTCAACGTCCTTCTCAGGATCGATTCCCGGCAGTTCGGCTCGCAGGACGTAACGGTCATCCTCGATGTAGTCCTCGAACTTGATGGGCTGCGCTACGGGCGGTCGCAGGGCCGCGAAGGGAAGCTCCAGCCAGTCGAACAGTTCGGGAACGAGTCCTCGCTGTTCACGACGCATCGGCGTACTCATGTGTTCCTCCCTGCCTTTCTTGAGACTTCCTTCCCTTTTCATCCCATCGGCCGGTGAGCGGCGAAACAGGGGCCAGAAGTCCCTATTGTCGAAGTCTTTCGGCTGGTGTGTGGACGACACGCGGATCGACGACGTCGTCTCACCGCGCACCGTGCTGCCTCACAGACCGGCGCTGTTTCGAGGATGTTGGAGACGGGACCCCCTGAGTGGCGGGTACTGCCAGGCCGTACCCGAAGCGGATGATCCACTCACGGAAGGGGCCGACACTCAGGAGGTCTGTCGGTGTGGAGGCGCGGCGGCGGGGCAGTGAGCACGATGCAGGACGCCGTGGCTGACCGAGCCCAGTACAGCCGAGCGGAGGTTGGCGAGGCCGTGCGAGCCAACCACGATGAGATGGGCGATGCGCGAGGCATCGGCGAGGACGGGAACCGGGTGACTACAGAGGTTGACTCCTTCACCTGGGCCTCAGGGTGCTTGTCACGCCAGGGCGCAAGGCGGGCTCGGTGGCTATGACAATCTCGCTGCGCTGGAACGAACCCGATCCCATGTCGTAGGAAAGCTCGTAGTAAGCGAACTGGTCGTACTGCTCCAATTCGTCCAGCAGTCGGCCGCTCTCGTCGAACTGCGCGTGCAGCGTCGCCATCCCGGCGCGAGCGGCCCGGTCCTCGGGGTCGTTCCGCAGAACTCGCGAGTACAGCTCCTGCGCCTCGTCGCGCCGACGAATCAGCGCATGCTCATCCTCCCCATTGTCAGCGGCGAAGCTTTCGTCGTTCTGCCAAAAGGTGATCTGCTGGACCAGACGGCTGGCCAGCAGAGTCGAGGCGAGTGCGTCGTCAGGACGCGCGCGTAGGACGGCACGCAACCACGACTCCTCTGGCCACGTGAGGCGGGTTATGCCGGATGCGTAGCTCCTGGTCAGTGTTCGAGACCAGTCCCCGCCCTGACGTGCGTCTGCAGGTCCTGCCTGCTGGAGGTGCGGAGCTCAGGGAAGACGCCCAAGGGCCCCTGCTCCGTCTGGGGGAACAACCGGGCAAGGGGAAGGCCGGACGGGCGAACGCAGGTGAACCTCTCAACGGGAGGTTCGGGTTCGTTTGAGAGTCGGTACGGGTCAGCCGCGGATGCGGCGGATGCGGCGGGCGTAGCGGGGTCGGCGGATGACGTGCCAGATGTCGCTCGGCAGGTCAGGCAGGGGCGGTACTCGTTCGGTCGTTGGTGAGTGTCCGGGCCGGGGTGTCGGGGTTTTGCCGGATCAAAACGATGCCGTACGCAACGATCCAGACGACCCACATCAGCCAGCCGACGAGGCCGAGGAGGCCGAGGGCCCCGCCGTTGTCGATGACCCAGTGGGCGAGGGTGGCCGAACTGAACTGAAGCGCGGCGGCGAGCAGTCCCAAGGCGCCGTGCCATGGCCGGATCAGGCCGGTGCGCAGGCCGCCGATGGACAGGCCGAGGAGGGCGAGCGCCAGAAAGGTTCCGTTGAGGGTGAATACCGCATCGTGCAACGCCCAGAGGCCCGTGGTCGCGGAGCGGTCGTGCGGGGCGGTCGAGGTGAGGGCAAGGCGGGCCGCGACGACCCCGGCGAAGGTGACGTTCTGAAGGGCCAGACCGGCGAGGCCGAGCAGAGACCACGCCTCGCGGCGGTCGCGCTCGGAGCCCCACAGCACGGCGAGCGCGCCGGCGCCGAACAAGGCGGCCAGGATCCACGCGGCGGGCGTGAGCGCGGATCCGACGCCGACGGCGAGGCCCTCGCTGGCGAAAAACGCGGTGACCTCGCCGATCTCGGCGCCGGTGAGCGGCAGGCCGGCGGGCATCATGATCACGTTGGCGAGGACGATCATGGCGGCGAAGCCGATGGCGGCCATGCCGCCGATCCGGGAGAAGCTCATGGTGGCCGACTTGGATTTAAATGTCATATATTGATTATATGGCGCGTAAACCTGAAGAGGGCAAGGGGTAAGGCATGGACGCGGAGCAGGGCCGACGTCGCTATGACTCGCTGCGTCGGATGACGCAGGCGCTGGAGACCCGGGCCGAGATCGCCCGCGCCGCCCGCCGGCTCTTCGACTCCCGGGGCTGGGCGGACACGACCGTGCGCGAGGTGGCGCGCGAGGCGGGGGTCTCCGTGCCCACGGTCTACGCGACGTACGGAAACAAGATCGGGCTGACCCGGGCGGTGGCCGATTCGGCCGACCTGTCCGCCGACGCGCCGCAGATGCTCGCGGAGCTGGAGGCCGCAGCGGCGGACCCCGAGCGCCAGCTCACGGCGATGGCCGCCTACGACCGGCGGCTGTTCGAGCGCGCGGGCGACATCATCCTGCTGATTCGCGAAGCGGGCCGCAGCGAACCCGAGCTCGCCACCGCTTACAGCGACGGCCGCAAACGAGGCGACGACACCCGGGTTCAGGTCTTCTCATCCTGGCCGTCCGGCACTCTTCGAACCGGCCTGGACCTACAGACTGCCGTCGACGTCTACGCGGCCATCTGCAACATCGACGTCTACACCACCCTCACCACCGAACGCGGCTGGACCCCCGACCGCATTGAGGAGTGGTGGGGACAGGCACTGGTCCGCGAACTCCTGAGCCACACACGACGAGCATGACCCGGGGACGGCTCCGCGCTGAACGGGGCCGACGAAGCACTCTGCTGATTCCACACTTTCGGCGCTGGTCACCTCTCATCCGCTTAGCTGCGAGGGTGTTCCGTTTGGGGATCTGCGCGGTGAGTTAGCGGCGTTTGTTGCCGAGGTGTATACACCCCGCGCGGGGTGTCCTATCTACTGCATCGGATCGGCTGGAGCCCGCAGGTGCCCGTGCACCGGGCGGCAGAGCGTGATGAGGAGCAGATCACCACCTGGGTGAAGGAGACCGGCCGCATAAAAGGCAGGCCGCCGAAAGCGGCGCCTGGATCTGCTTCGTCGACGAACACTCTCCCCACCCCCGCGAAGATTCCGAATTGCCGCACGCCGACGATAGGGAGCCAGCGGTATGGGTCGGAACAGCGATCTCTTCTATGAACTCGCCGAGCTTGTGCCCGAGGATCGCAGGAGGCTCGACCGGGCCAATGGCGAGGATGTCGTGACGGACATGTGTGGGATAGGTGAGGGCGCGTTCGCTCTCGAGGAGCTCTGCGTCAGGCTGGTCGAGCACCAGGTCCCGCTCAGCGAGGCCACGCGTGCGCAGATCGCAGTTCTCAGCGAGTCCGAGGCCAGCTGGGAGCGTTGTAAGGACTGGGGAAAATCCCGCGCCCTCCTCGCTGACTGCGCCGGCGCTGACGAACACGATCCGCCTGTGCGGCTCGTTGAGGACATTGAGCATGGGCACGCTTTGGAGGACCAGATCAAGGCGGGAATCGGGCTCGGTCATCCCCTCGGCGGTTCGGACGCCCTCGCCGCCTGGATCGCGTGCTGCCGCTGCGACGATGTCCTCGTCCGGGTCTTCGACTACGAACGCGTCAATCACGTCTTCGCTGACCGGTATGCGATCGTCCGATCACTCCGCCACGTCACCTTGTTCGAGACCGGTTTCGAAGCAATCGACGCTCTGGTCGAAGGCTGTATGGCGCGGTAACGCCCAGTTCAGACACTCACTGATGACGAGCTACCCCAAAGAGGTCTGCGACATGTTCACCGGCGCGCCGCCCGGCTGCCGGAGTGGCCGTCGCCTGTGGCGCTGCGGCCCATTGCGCAAGGGCCGCAGCGAGGGTGCGACGCGGTGATCAGGAAACCCCGGCGATCCACTGGCCCTCCAACGTCCTCCAGTGCCCTGACCGTACCGCTGGAGTCCAGGGAGATTCCAGAATCGTGCAATCGTCACGAAAGGCGAGAAGGAGCCAATAGGGCCAGCCCTGGCGGTAAACCTCCTCTGGATCGATGCCCAGCAGGTCAGCGATAGCGCGTTGCGCGCTCATCTCCGGCACGGGCGCATCACGCGCTGTCCAGCGCGACACCTTCTCTCTCCGCGTGGCCATCGAGCCGTACCCCAGTGCCCGATGACGCTCGGCAACTCGCCGGAGAAAGCCCGTGGCAGTCCAGTGGTTACGGGAGCTCCGGCTGGCCACGGAGCTCCTGCGCGACCGGGCCGACCGATATGAATCTCTGCTCGGCCACCTGCGGGTTCGATCCCGACCTGTTGCGGCGTGCCATGGATGCCTGCCGCATTCCCGCTCACCACCGGCGACTGGTCCAAGCCCGCCTCGCCGTTGCGGACAACCTGAAGCGGTGTCCCCTCCTCGCCGGTGGCCCGCCCCCGGCCTCAATCGGCGACGAGCCGGACTTGGTCCGCCTGCTCGCGCTGGCGACGCAGCTCGTAGGTGCCGGGCGCGATACCGGTGAAGGCGTGTTCGGGGTGCGCGAGGTAGGCGGTAGCGCCCTCCTCGACGGTCAGCACGCCAAGCACCAGCGCGCGGCCGGACTGGTCAGGGCTGAAGAACGCCGCGCCGGTCGCGACCAGGAGGTGGGTGTTGGCCTGGGCCTGGCCGCGGACGACCGGGACGCCGGAGGTGGGGATCGGGGTACGGGCCGGCTCCCTGGTGACCGGCACGACGGCGACATCGCCCTGGAACTGCAGGCCGGACAGGATAGGGATCTCGGCCTGCCGGTCGAGGTGCTCGTCGACGGTGACGCCGAAGGTGGCGATGGCCTGCTCGATGGTGGGCATCTTCTCAGGGCTCCTCAAAGGTCAGGATCGGCGCTGTGCCTGGGCGTACTGGGCGGGGGTGAGGCCGTAGGTCCAGGCGGCGGCCTCGATGGGGTCGGTGCAGTCGGCGGGGACGGTGAGGCCGAAGCGGCGGCGGGTGCCGTCCCGCTCGAGGGTGCCGTTGGTGCACAGCAGGACGCGCACGCTCGTGGGGTAGACGCCCGGGGGGACGTCGTGCAGGGTGAGCGTCTGGCCGGGGTTGCCGGGGTCGGGCGCGGCGGGCCCGATCTGGGCGAGGCGGGCCTCGATGACGAAGCGGTCCCAGCCGCGGCGTTCGATGGCGCAGCGGCGGATCTCGGCGTTCGGCTCGCGGATGATCTCGTCGGCGGTCAGGGTGTCGTCGATGACGGCCTGGGGGACGTGGGTGCCGTGCCAGAAGTACAGCCCGAATCCGTCGACCCAGGCGACGGCGGGTCCGTCGGGGCAGTGGAGCCGGCGCCTGGCCAGGTCGCCCTCGCCGACCTGTTCCCGGCGCAGTTCGTCCGGGGGCGGGCAGAGCAGGACGAAGTCGCGGAACGGCCACCACCACCAGGCGGCGGGCGCGGACCGGTGGCCCGGCAGGCAGGCCCGCCACAGCAGGCGGATCGCGCCGCGGATCGTGTCCTGCCGCACGCCGCCCACCGCCGCGTCCACCGCCGACCGCACGACCGCGTCCGCGGCCTCGGTGACCGTGGCCCGGGTGCCGGTGGGCGTGCCGCGCGGCGCGGGGTCCGCCGTCGCGGCGATCTCGGCGTGCTGGGCGGTCGCCGCCGCCCCGTGCACCGGATCGCCCGCCACGCCGTCCGCTGCGGCCTGGACGGCGTCGCGTACCGCCCGCCCGATCGTCTCGCCGGCCGTGCCGTCCACGGCGCGGTGGACCGAGTCGAGGACGCGGCCGTTGCGGTGGCCGGTGGCCAGGCAGGCGGCGATCGGTGCGGCGAACGCGCCGACGAGCGGCGAGGGCACCCACACGACCCGCTCCGGGAACGGGACCCCGATCTGCCGGTAGCAGGCGCGGGCGGCCAGCTCGAACGCCTGCCTCCCCTCGGCGGGGACGTCCTGCTCGTCGGTCGCGGGACGGGCCGAAGCCGGTGCGCTCACAGTGGAGACCTCCCATGCCGGCGGCCTGGCTCCGCCTCAGGATGCCGCAATGTATACCGTGCCGCGCGGAGCTGTCCACGCCCGCGATCATGCGTCCGATGGGCCGAAACGCCTGCGGGCAAGGTCATTTCGGCGGTAGTTTAACGGGGCTTTGTCTTGACATATCAACGATGATTCGTACATTCGTTCGAATGGAAGTCATGGTCATCGAGGAAGCATTACGGGCTCGTCCCGACGACTTCGCCGCGTGGCACGCGTACAGCGACCGGCTGCTGCGGCAGGGCGACGCCAGAGGCATGCTGATCCGCCTTGAGCAGCGCCTGGCACGCACCCGCCCCGCCGATCGGCCGGCCGTGGAGCGCGAGATCGCCGACCTCGTCGCGGAGCACGAGGACCGATGGAACGACGGGCTGCCGGGCAGGGCGCGGGTGCGGTCGCGCCGGTACGGCTTCGCCACGGAGGTGGCCGTCGAGTGGTCGGACGATGTCCGCGAGGTCGTGGAGCAGGTGCTGCGCGCCCCGTTCGTCACCACGCTGAGGATCACCTCGAACGCGGCGGCTGAAGAGGACGAGGACTGGGACGACGAGGACGGGGACCGCGGCGAGCTGCGCCCGGGCCGCCTGGACCTGCGAGCCCTCGCCGGGCTGGACCTCGGGCGGCTCACCGAGCTCGACCTGTCCTACCTGAGCGTCGGCTGCGACGGCGCCGAACTCCTCGCCGCCCTGTTCGCGTCGGACCGGTTGCGGGCACTCGGCCTGCGGTACTGCCGCATCGCCGACACCGGCCTGGCGGCGCTCGCGGCCTGCCCGCACCTGGGCGGGCTGCGCCGCCTGCACCTGCAGCGCAACAGGGTGACCGCCGAGGGCGTGCGGTCGCTGCACAGGTTCACGGAGCTGACTGAGCTCGACCTGCGCTACAACGACCTCGGAGAGGCGGGCGCGCAGGAGCTGCTCGCCGCCCCGTTCGCCGGATCCCTCACTCGGCTGTGGCTGTACGACTCCGATGTGGGCCAGGACGGCGTGCGGAAACTGGCGCAGGCCGCGAATCTTCCGCCGGGGCTGCGGAGCATGTGGAGGTGCGTGTGAGCATCGAACTTCGGGACCGGTTCTTCGCCCTGTCGGCCGGGGACGCCCCCGCCGAGGAGGTCGCCCGGTATCGGGCGGAGGTGGACGCGACCGACGCCGGACCGGCCACGACGGTGGACGGGCTGGAGGTCTGCTGGCATCCGTCGGCGCGGTTCAAGGCCGTGCGCTTCATCGACGCCGAGCTCATCGACGAGCGGGTTCGGGAGCTGTTCGCCCGGCCCAGCGCGGACGCGCCGTACCTGGCTGCCGTGTTCGCGGATCCGCACGAGCTGTCGTTCCGCACGTTCGAGAACATCGTCCCGCTGGACCGCCTCCTCGGGGCCGTGCCGCTGGAGATGGAGCTGACCGGGCGGACGGAGCACGCCGAAGGGGTGTTCTCATTCTCACTGCGCCTGCCGGAGCAGGCCCGCGACCGGCTGGCGCGGCTGGACGGCATGAACCTGTACGTGCCGCCGCTGAACGCCGCCTCCCGGGGCGGCGAACGGTTCATCTTCCACTCAGCGCTGCTGGCCGAGGCGTTGACCGCGGCGATGGCCGACGCGCTGCCGCCATCCGTGGCGGAGGGGTTCTCGCACGTGAACCCGGTGTTCCGGTGCAACGGGTTCGAGCCCGGTGACGCAAATTTCCACCTGCATCGGGACACGCCGTACTACGACGCGACGCGCCGGCACATCTCCCGCTACACGCTGCTGCTGTACCTGACCGGCGGCACGGGCTCGCCGGCGCTGGACCTGGTCGGCGGCGCCGCGCTCGGCGAGATCGGCGCCTTCACGTGTGTGATCTTCGATCAGCGGTACGAGCACGAGGGCGCCCCCTACCGCGACGGCCGCAAGGTGTTCCTGCGTACCGAGCTGATCTTCACCGCCGGCGAGGTCACCGAGGCGCCGGAGATCGGCGCGCTGTTCAGCAAGGCGTGCTACCTGACCGGCGAGAGCGTGTTCGCGCCCGAGCTGGCCCGGCACGCCGACGCGTACTACAACCAGGTGGCCGCCGCCCACTGGGACGGCTGGGGTGAGGGCCCCGCCCGCGAGACCTTCGTGCACAAGGAGTTCCGCGGGGTGCACTTCGTGACCAACGGCTACGACTTCTGGTTCCCCAGGACCGACGCGCTGCAGCCAGCGGAGTGCGCGGCCATCACCCTGCTCGACTACTTCAACTGCAAGCTCGGCGACACCGCGTTCCGCGTGCTGTGCCGGACGGAGGTGATCGAGGCCGAGGATGCCGGCTGGATCCCGGAGTTCCTGCGGGACAAGCACGGCCACTCGGTCATGACGCGGGTGGACAAGTCCGCGTTCTTCCCCGAGCCGGAGCGGCCCCACGGCGCGATCTGCTGCCCGTTCCACACCTCCGGGCAGTTCGACCCCACGCGCTTCGACGAGGTCATCAAGCTCTACACCGACGCCCAGTCCTTCGCCCAGGCGCACATCCTGCCCGCGCCGATCCTCATGCTCGGCGAGGACGTGGCCCTCGACCCGGACCGGTTCGTCATCCAGGACGGCCTCATCCACGTGCTCGGCAAGAACGCCCTCACGCCGGTCAACTTCGCCGCCTGCTGGAACGACGAATCCATCCCCGAGGACTACGTGGTCGTCGCGGCCAAGGTCGGCGTGGAGCAGTTCCTCGTACCACCGATCATCTACAACGAGTCCGCCGGCTGCCGCCACCTCAGGTTCGACTTCTTCCGCAACTCCTGGATGGTCGGCCACCAGCGGGCCACCATCCCCATCCCCAGGATCACCGAGGAGGACTGGGCCGACCCCGACGAGAGCAGCGCCTGGCGGCGCTCGGTGGACAGCTCCCTCATCGACGACGAGCACCCGCTGGAGCCCAGCGGCCTGTGGGACGACGAGGAGGACGACTGGGACGACGAGGACGAGGACCAGGAATGAACGACACCAGCGCGTTGCGGTACTGCTCCCCTTGGTCCGGTTTCGCAACTGGGCGGAGGCGGCTTGTGCGATAAGGCGAGTTTCATGGTGTTTCGCGTATCAGGGCGATGAGGTGGTCAAGGACGGCTCCGTTGCTGGTGCGTAGGCCGTTGTGTTGGTATTCGTTGGTGATCCAGGGCCTCAGGCCGTGGATGGTCTGGGCGGTGGTGATCGACAGGTCACGGTCGAGGTACATGTCGTCGTAGTAGATGGCGGCGGCGACGGGCACGGTGTTGGCGCGCAGGCGGTCGGTGTCATAGAGGGCGGGCCAGGTCGTACGTTCGGCGATCAGGTGTGCGGCCTGGCGGAACGGCCGTAGCGCCGGGTCGGAGTCGAACATCCAGGGGTAGATCATCTCGCCGGTGAACAGGACGGGCGCGCCCGAGTCGAGAGCTGCGGTGGCGTCGAAGGCGGGGAACTCGCCCCGGATGCGTTGAGCCGACCAGTGGGTGGCGCCTTCCCCCTGGGCGTAGGTCGCCTCATGCAGCAGGGAGTACAGCGGTCCCCCGGCGATTCCGGACAGTTCCCAGTCGACCTCGGACAGAAAGGCGTCTGATGGTTCGGTCCCGCCGGTGAAGGGGTCTTCGAGGAGATAGTGCAGGCGGCGGCTGCCGTCGCTGCCGCCGAGGAGGTTGCCCAGGGACTGAAAGGTCTCGACGGTCAGCGGCCTGCCGCTCGGCAGGACGACCTGATGGTCTCGCAGGTACCGGGCGACGGTGCGGGCTTGCTCGCCGTCGCCGGGGAAGCGGTCGAAGTGTTCCGCGTTCTTGGCGACGACCCGGGGATACAGCGCGCGATAGACGTCGTCGGCGGTAGCGCGCACGCCGGGTAGCCCGCCGGTGATGAACGCCTCGGCCAGCCCCTGCGGAGCAAAGGAGAGGTAGGTGACCGTGCACAGGCCACCGAAACTTTGCCCCAGCACGCTCCACGGCCGGTCCCCGATGAGTGTTCGGCGGATAATCTCGGCGTCCCGCACGATCGCGTCGGCGCGGAAGTGCGACAGGTAGTGCGCCTGGGCGGCCGGGTCGCCGACCTGGGCCAGGAAACGGCGGTCCACGGGGGTGGATCTGCCGGTTCCCCGCTGGTCCAGCAGCAGCACACGGTAGTCCTGCAAGGCCCGGTGTAGCCAGCCTTCGCCGCCGAGCGGGCGGGGGGCGGCCGCGCCGGGGCCGCCGCCCAGGAACAACAGCCAAGGAAGGTCCCGGGCCGCTTTTCCAGCGGCACGCACTTCGCGCGCATACACCTGGATCTGCTGGTCATCGGGCCGGTCATGATCAAGAGGGACGGTGAAGGTGTGGTCAGTGAGCACGGTGCCGTATCGGCGTGATGTCGTCATGTTGCTTTCTCTGGTTAGGCGGGACCGGCGGGAAAGAGAACGCGTGGCTCTAGGTGACTGGTGTTAAGCGGGTCATTTGGGAGTGTGATGGTCCTGGGTGACCCGCTCAGGGCTGCTGCCCTGGACGGGGATGCCATTGCGGTTCGCGGGCTGGTCTGAAGTCTCAGCCGACCCGTATAGGTCTCACAAGGCGGCCGACAAGGGCGATCGGGCAGACCCCTG
>NZ_JBEYZF010000065.1:0-19726 GCF_040645915.1 Nonomuraea sp. NPDC046570
CGACGTTGGCGCGTCGGCCTTATCTCGAAACCACATCGGATGATCCGGGAAGGTACACCCCTTCCCGGCAGATCCACAGGTTTCGATCATTGCTCGGGCCTCGTTCCGATCGGTTACCAGGGCTCTGAAGCTGCGCTCTTGCCTCATCAATCTGGCGCATGATGCGCGCGGCACCGCAGGCCTCCGCAGTTGAGCTGGCCGGCGTGAGCGTCCGCACGCTGCATCACTATGACGAGATCAGGCTCGTTCGGCCGTCGGCGCGGACCGTGGCTCGTAGTGCTGCACGAATAGGCGTGGCCTGCACCGAGTCGGGGATGGCGATGATCGCTTCCCGCAACATAACTGATCGTTTCCCAGCTGTTCGGCGCTTTCAAGTAGTGACAGCGCTCTGCGCGCGGCACACATCGGCGTGGAACCGGGAGGTCGTGCATCGTGGGGTTCAGGGCCCCTCGGTCCAGATGTACCAAGGGCCCTTAAAATGCTCGTACCAGACCTCGTCCGGGCCCGGTACCCGATCCGGGATGTAGGCGAAGCCGTAGCTCTTCCATCCCCATGTGACCGAGGTGACCACGAACTGCGTTCCTCCCGGGATCTTCTCCGTGTAGCCCACCCGATACAGGCCCCGCCACCGATCACGGCCATCGTCGTCGTCGCGCACCGACCGGGCGTAGCGCTCCAGGCTCGATTCCGACAAGGCGAAGCGCATGTGCAGGGGCGCGTCGACCGTGACCAGCAGCACGGTGCCCAGCACCAGTACGAGTGGGACGAACATCCAGGGCGCCCGCCCCCGCGCGCCTTCACCCAACAGTGCGGACCAGGTGATGGCGAGCGCCAGCCAGTACAGCGCCAGCAGCAATGCCCCGAAGGACAGGCCGGGAGTGCTCACCTCAAAGAGCGTCAGGAGCGAGGCGAGTCCGATGGCGCCGGTGAAAAGCAGGGCGAGGGGTTTGCGAGCCAGGCGCATGGGGCGATCTTGCCCTATACCGGGGCCAGCACATCGGTCCCACCGTCAATGCCGTTGGGCAGCCGGTTGGGCGAGTGCGGGGCGGAGGTTCCGAAACCCTCGCCGGACCCGTGCGGGTGTGAGCTGACCGGGTGGGGCGGGTTGCTCCCATGGATGGTGCAGGTCCTCGGTCAGGCGGCGGGCGAGGCGCAGCTGGGTGTGGGCGATGACGAGCAGCCAGGTCCAGCGGTCGGCGGCTTGGGCGGCGCGGAGCTTGGGCCGGGTCCAGCCAAGAGTCTGCTTCCAGAAGCGGTAGGTGTGCTCCAGGTCGAATCTGCGCAGGAACGCCTGCCAGTAGCGGTCCACATCAGCGCCGGTGGCACCGGTCTTGGAGGACCACAGCCAGACCGGCGGGGCGTCACGGCCGCTGGGCAGGTACTCGACCTTCAGCCGGATCAGGGTGCCCTCGATGATGGGCAGCTCACCCTCGTGATCGAGCCAGGCCGCGCGATGCGTCAGCCGTGGATGCAACCGATCCCACGCGCTCGCCTCGGCCTTGCCGTAGTGGGTCGTGTCGGTTGCGGTGGTCACCGCAGGTTCGGGCCAGGTGGCGGAGTCGGCCAGGGCGAACTCGCCGTGCTTGGGCGGCCGGCCGCCCTTGGGGTCATAGCGTCGTGGTGGAGCGGGCAGGCGCAGCACCCGGTCGGAGCGGATGCGCCCCAAAAGTTCGACCGGCAGGTCGCGCAGAACGTAGGCCAGGCGAGTGACGTCGTAGCCGGCGTCGGTCACGATGAGCATGTCCGGGTCCCCGCTGCGCCACTGCCCTGCGGCGATCAGGCGTTCGACCACCCCCCCGCAACTGGGAAGCGTGGATGCGGTGGATGCGGGCTTCCGGGCAACACCGATCTGCTGCTGGAGGGCGGACAGTCGGTTGCACCTGCACCCCCGCACGTCCGCGCGCAGGCTCTGTGGGTTGACGAGCGTGGCGGCCAGCGCCTGCTTGGGCTGACCCGCGAACGGGCTGTACGTCGCCCGCAGTTGGCCGTCCTTCTCCAGATCGGTCGAAGTCGGCGGTGACCGCCTGGCTGTCCCATGACGGGTGCCCCACTCTCCGCACGAGCAAGAGCCGAACACGCGCGGCCATCCGGCCTTGGCGGTCGCTTCCATGTCATGGCGGACGTCAAGACCGCACCCGCCGTCCCCACAGAGCTCTTGCGGCGGATCGTGGTCTCGTCCACGACCACCGCCTAGGGCCGACCGAGCCCATGAGCGTCCCCCGACACGGGCGGACCCAGTCCTGGCCTACACCCCACATAGCAACCTTAAAGCGGATTTATATACCACGCCTTCATAGTGTCCCTGGTGAGCGACAGCACACACCCAGCCGCCGCAACACAGGCCACATCCGAAGGAAGAGCATGAAATTCATAATCGGCATCGGCACGGCCGTCACCGCTGCCGCCTTGGCGTTCGCTGCAACACCAGCCATCGCAAACGCAGGCAACGCCACCACCGTCCAGGCGAGCACTCCCAGCGAGATGAGAATCGGTGACTGCAATGAGCGCAAGCAAAGCAACAGCCGGTACGGGGTGATCTCCTACTCGGTGCGATGCCAAGGTCCTCTTTCGGGCACAGCGAAATATCGAGCGGTAGGGAAGTGCAACGGTAGAGACGTTAAGGGCAGGTGGGAGAAATCCAGCTACCCCACAGCATACGGCCCCTCGTCGAATGTGCGTTGTTCCACCGGCCTGCGCAACTACCGCATGGAAGCGGCGACTTAACGCCTCGTCCACTGTTACGGCAGCTGTAGATCGGGATCTTCGAGGGCGTTGATCGCTAGGGCGGCCGCGGGCGCGAGAACGGCCACCAGCATCATGATCGTTTGTGATGACGAATCCTGACGCGGTGGCCGCAGAGGTCACCGTAGCGCATGAGCGCTGGCCCGCCTTCTTCACCGAGCTGATGGACCAGATAGCGGGCTGTTTCCCGCGCAGGGAAACCCGGCTGACCTGCCGCAACATGATCGAAGCGATGCTCACGGTCGAGGGCACCGCCAACTGCTGGACCCTGAGCGAGGCGATCGGGCATCGCGGTCCGCACCGTCTGCAGCATTTCCTATCACGGGCTCGCTGGGACCAGCACGCCGTCCGGGCCAGGGCCGCGGCCTGGGCCATCGACCATCTCGGCGCCGAGGATGTGGTGCTGGTGGCCGATGAGACCGGCGATGAGAAGTCCTCCACCGATGCCGTCGGTGCCGCTCGCCAGTACTCCGGTGCGCTGGGCGGAGTCGGGTTGTGCCAGGTGGCGGTGCATCTGACCTATTCCACTCGGGCCGGGCACACCCTGATCGACCATCGGCTCTTCCTGCCCAGCGCGTGGGCCGCCGACGAGGAGCGACGCGAGTTGGCCGGGGTTCCCCACGGGCTGATGTTCGCCACCAAACCACAGCTTGCGATCGAGATGCTCACCCAGGTACGAGCAAGCGGCCTCACCCGCGCCTGGGTGGCCGCCGATGAGGTGTATGGCGGGCGTGAGTCGCGTACGGCGATCCGCAGGCTGGGCTACGGCTATGTGATCGCCGTCAAGCCCTCTGTGTCAGGCTCACACCGACCCGTTCACGCCGTTCGCGAAGCTGCCGCACGCGGTCGCTCAGGACGATCGCATCTCCTACCGGGCCCGGGGGCTGCTGGCCGCGCTGTGGTGTGACCGACCCGGCTGGACGTTCACCATCGAGCACCTGGCCCGCACCCGGGGGCCCGCCGTGGAAGGGCATACCGCGATCACCCGGGCGATGCGGGAGCTGAGAGAGGTCGGCTACGTGTGCCGGACCGGGGTTCCGGCCCGGGGCGAGCAGCTGCGCACCGCCTGGACGTTGTACCGCGCGGCCCAGCCCGGTGGCCTGGAGGCGGCGGTGCCGTGGCTGCGCGGGCAGGCTCCCCGGGACCTCGTCAACACCGGACCGTGAGCGTCGGCCCGACCTTCACGGTTGATCCGCTCGTCACCACGCGGAAGGTGTTCTTCTTCATGTCCTTGCAGGTCGCACGGACGTGGAATGCCCCCGTTTGATCGCTGCGAAGCTTCCGCCCCGCTAGCCCCTTCCAATGAGTGATGCCGGCTATCTTCGTCTTCTTCTGGAGCGCCATCTGCCATTTACCGTTGTGGCTCCCGCGGCACGCATTTCTGACGGTGCCGTACATCCGCCACTTCCCGCCCTCGTACCGTCCCCAGGGACGGAGGACCGTGAGGCAGGCCGCAGATGAATTCGCCGTCGATCGGGCCTGTGCGCTCTGAGGCTGGGCGTGGATCGATTGCTGGGCCGCAGGGACGAGCGCGGTCGCCGTCGAGGATGCCGGGTGCGCCGGTGAGCTGGGAGCGATCATCAGCATGGACGCGGCACCCGTGACGCCGATGGAGGTGATGAGCCGTTTGGCGACCGAAGCCATAGGGTTCTCCCTTTCCGCCGTCGATTGAGCCTTGTGCTGATGAAGGTAGACCTGGACGCGTTGCTAGATCCATGTTTGTGACAGCATTCTGGGGCAAAACGCGACGGTATCGGGACTCTAGGTCTAGAGGAAGATCGTCCATCCCAGTTCCCCGAGCCGCCGGGCCGCCTCAACGCCGAGCCCCTTGTTGCCTCCGGTGATCAACACCGAGGTCTGTTCCGAGTTCGTCATGCCCCCTGAGACGAGATGCCCCCGATGGGCTGTGACACGGTGTGAGCGGCCTCACAATCGAGAGCTTGGGGGCTGGTACCGGCGGGGGCTGTGTCCATCAGTCAGCCAGTCACCAGATCAGGATCGCCGCGGTCGACACGATATGCGCCCCGCCGGGGATCCCGATGAAGGAAGTACGCGCGCGAGGGCTCAGAGATGTCACTGGCGGGGGTCGCTGTCTCGTCTAAGGGGTGCTGGCAATCCTCGATCAAGGAGTAGATGATGAACCTCGCGCTGTGGATCGCTGCCGGACTGCTGGCCGTGGTGGCCCTCAGCGGCGGCGTCATCAAGATGTTCGTGCCCAAGGAGAAACTGACTGCGGCCCCTGGTGGGGGGTGGACCGGAGAGGTCGGCGTGGGCTTCGTCAAGTCCCTCGGTGTCCTCGAGTTCCTGGCCGCGGCGGGCCTGATCCTGCCTGCCGCGCTCGGCATCGCACCGGTTCTGGTGCCGGTGACCGCCGTCTGCTGGACCCTGCTGATGGCCGGCGCGATGATCACCCACGGCCGACGCGGCGAATCCGCGTTCGCGGTGCTGAACCTGATCTTTCTCGCGGTTGCGGCGTTCATCGCGTGGGGCCGCTTCGTCCTCGAGCCCTTCACCGGCTGACGGGCGGCGACACACAGTTCCCGATCATCTCCCGCGGGCCAAGCTCGTTGAACGCTGCCCGGCCGACCACTGGGCGGCGGGTGACAGGCCGGGTCTCCCGGCAGTTGGGTTACCGTCGTCCTCGTGGACACCTCCCAGACCCCCACCCCTGATGGCAGGCCACAAAGCGACCGGGCCATGGCCGAAATGCTCTACCAGTTCGCCGAGCACGCCATTGGCCAAATCGGCTACGAGGACATGACCGCGGCTGAGTTGGCCGATCGAACTCCCGGCGAGCGGCTGGCCGATGCGCAGCTGCTGGTGCTCCAGGCGATCTACCGCGAGCTGCGTCACGGCCATGACCAGGCGGCCGCGCAGACGATGGCGCTGGCCGAGCACTCGACAGCGTTGAACGAGCACGCAAGCGCCCTGGGCAGCGCGAGTCACAGGATGGCCGGCCACGCCGACGCGCTCGACCGCTTCCGCTGACGCGGCGCCGATCTCCGGCTGCCGCCCACGCCGACAGCGCCGAGCCGTCCCGGATAACGACCATTTACGGGACGGCCCTCAAGTTCAGCTCAGGCAGGGGGTTCCACAAATCCGACCGCGAATGAGGAAGATCACCGCGTCGCGTGTGCGGTGGGTTGCCACGGGCACGACGTACAACGACACTCTGAACTGACGTCAGAACTGAAGATGGCCACAACAGACGCAGCCAGGGCTGCAAAGGGGTCACCCATGGAACTCCTGCTGGGCGTTGCGATTGTCATCGCGATCATCTACATGGTCGGCTCGGACGGGAACAGCGAGGAGCATCCCGGGTGGCGGGGGATTCCGAAGCCGAGCATCGACTGGGAGAACCCGCCGTTTGGAGTCGACAGGAAGTCCTGGAAGCGGACGCAGCGGAGGAATCAGCGGATCCAGCGGGAGGTCCGGAAACGGCCCCCGGACTTCGGCTAGAGGCCGGCCCATCTAGACCTAGAGGCTGCCTGAGATCTGTGAGACGGCACGGCACGGCGCCCGGCTCCCATCGGCCACCGCGCTACCTCTTAAGCTTCACGAATGGAAATCCGCCCCAGGACGCCTGAGGACCTTGCTGCCTGTATCGAAGCCCTCGCCGAAGTCCAGGCCACTGACCGTTATCCCGTAGATTGGCCAGCCGATCCCGGCGCCTGGCTGACGCCCGATGGCCTGGTCGGAGCCTGGATAGCGATCGAAGCGGAGGCGGTGCTCGGCCACGTGGCCCTGACCCACGACATGGAGGTCAGCCGTCTGTTCGTCACCTCCGCCGCACGCGGGCGCGGCCTGGCCGTCCAGCTCCTCGATGTCGTGCGAGCGGCCGCACTTGGCCCGCTCAAGCTGCAAGTCTCGTCTGAGGGCACGGCCGGGGTAAGGCTCTATGAACGATCCGGTTGGCGCAGGGTCGGCAGCACCCGTGCCACATGGCTGAACGCGGCTGGTGAGCCTGCCCTTCTCTACCACTATGTGAGCCCGCCAGGCGAAGGCCATCTCGCCCCCTAGATGTATCGCCCTTCTTGAGTGGACATTCAAGGACCTGCCTCATGATCAGTGAGACGACTCCTGCGGATGTGTTCTCATCCAATCTGATGCATCGCAGGCCGGGAGGTTCTCATGCCTCATGATCGACGAGACGGGACACTGGTCGATCACACTCTGACCCGGGTCCGGCGGAGGGCCTCTGGGACGCCAATGAGCCCGCCAATGCCCAGCAGGACCTTCTCCGCAGGTGAGCGCACGAACGGCGGCTGGTGACAGTGACGGCACCCCGATGAGCATGGGACAGGTGGGGATTGGGTTCACATGATGCGGTTGGTGCTGCCGTAGGGCAGCCACACGAGGGAGAAGAACGGTTCGATGGGTTCGGGCCCGGCCGGGGGTCGTGTGTAGCGGCAGGTGATCGTGATCGTGGTGCCGCGTCGCACGGGCACGCCGAACGGGGTCTCGGCCGGGATTTTGCTGGAGTCGGAGTTGTCGCTGGTGAAGACGGCCCGGTACTCCTGGGCGCCGCCGTCGGTGAGGGCGGTCACCTCCATCTGGGCGGGTGTCGCGCCGGTGACGGCTTGGACGCGGCCGATCAGCAGGCCGTCGGTGTCGGGCTGGAAGGTGTGCGGCAGCTCTCGTGCGATCTCGATGGGATGCCCGGCGCCGATCAGCCGCATCTTCCCGGTGGCGGTCAGGTTGTGGGTTCGCAGGTGGGGCAGGGCGACGGTGACCAGGGTGGTCAGGACGCGTTCGGCGGTGCTGCCGGGCAGGCGGGCGGCGAGGCGGAAGGCGGTGGTGTCGTGCAGGGGCGGGGAGGTCCAGGTGGTGACGTCGGAGACGTCGGCCTGCCCGCCGGAGCCGCTGTGCTCGCCTGCCCAGGTCAGGGTGTAGGTGGCGGGGGAGCCGCGCCAGGTCAGTTCGGTGTGCCCGCCGTTGAGCACCATGAGCGGCTCGGGCCGCAGGTCGCCGAAGAGGAACCCGTCGGGGAACTTCGGCAGCGGTAGGTCGGTCGCCTGGGTCTGCCAGGTGAGGCCGTCGGAGGAGGTTTCCTCCTCGATGCGCAGGCGCGCGGTGCCGGGGGTGGCGTTGGCGGTGACGCCTGCCAGTTCCAGGGTGAGCGGGGTGACGCCGAGTAGCCAGCCCCGGGGGCGGGAGGGCAGGGCGGTGAAGGTGACGGCGTCGGCGTCGGCGCGAGTGAATCGCCAGCCGCCGCCCTGGTCGGCGTCTTCGCCGCCGCGCACCGGCTGTGGGGCGATGGCGGCCGGAGCGTTGGTGAAGTGGGCGGCTCCGCTGCCGGTCGGCAGGGACAGCATGATTTTTCGGCAGAAGGCGGGGGCGGTGGCGCGTACGGTGAGCCGCAGGAGGCAGGGGCGGCCGGTCTGCGGTGGGTCGGGGTCGAGGGCCAGATCGTAGGTCAGCAGCATGGCGGCTCCCGGGAGGGCGGTCAGGCGGTGGGAGGGGTGATCTCGTCGAAGGTGCCGGCGCCCCGGGGCAACCACAGGAGGTTCAGGGTGTCGCCGTCGTTGCCGGCGTGGTTGAGGCGTACTTCGGTGTCGGCTGGGATGGGGATGCTGATCGGGGTCTCGGTGGGTGTCCCGGTGCTGTTGTCGGAGCTGAAGCGCATGGTGTACCCGCCGGTTGCGGCCCCGTAGACCCTCGCGGCGAGGGTGGCGGTCGGGAGCCCGCTGGCGGCCTGCAAGTAGCCGAGGATGGTGCCGTCGGTGCCTGCTTTGTAATAGCGGGGCTGGCCGCGCGGGGGCGCGGCGATCGCCGCCGGCGGCGCCTGCATCCGGACGACGCCGTTGGCCTGCAGGTCGCCGACCGTGAGGTTGGGCTCGGTCACCGTGACGGCGGTGGTGAGCGCGTAGATCAGCGGCGCGCCGCCGCCCGGGTCGGCCAGCTGTGCCTGGAGCATGAACCCGGTGGTGCGCTCCAGCTCCGGAGATTCCCAGCTCAGGTCGCCGGTGACGGACTGGCTGTGGTCGTCCCAGTGCATCGTGTAGGCGGGGCCGCGGCTGGCCTCCCACCGCAGAAGGACCTTCTCGCCGCGTGCCACGGAGATCTCGTTGGGGCGCAGGTTGTGGAAGGTGCCACGCGGAAGGGCGGATCGAGCTGCTTTTCTGCCGGGGTGGCGGAGGAGGTGGCGGCCGTCCACCTCAGGAGTGAGCGCAGACCGCGGGGCAAAACTTGGCCTCGGGGTAGCGTGCGGACGGCTTGTCCAGGAGGGGCTGCCGCTGCGACTTCAGGTGCTGGTTGAGGAAGGCCGCCACGTACGTGCGGGTGAGTTCTGCGCCACGGGCCGCGGGCAGCATGCCAGGGAGAGGTTCGAGGCCGAGGACGTCTGCCACCACCGGGATGTCAGTGAAGGACTGGTGTTCGGCGTCCGACAGCACGAGCCAGCGCTTCCACCCGGTCAGCAGCTTCCAGTCACGGTCCCACGAATTGTCGCGGCCGCCCGGGACATGCTCTTGCGAACCCAGGAACATGAAAGGCCGGGAGAGGCCGCTCTTGGGGATCCGGGCGTAGGTGGTGCCGTCCATGTCGATGCCGGCGCGTATGCGGGGGTCTTTGACCATGGCAGCCACGGCGCTGGCCCCGCCGATCGACTGGCCTACCATCGCGATCCTTTTGCGGTCGATCAGGTCGGAATGCTTCCACTTGGAGGTCAGCTGGTCGAGGACGAAGGAGACGTCGGCGGCCCGGCCCTGGACCAGCCCGGTGCCGAAGCCGGGGTCGGTGTCGCTGTCGCAGGCGAGGCATTCGGCGACCCGCCCGCCGGACAAGGTGGTGGCGTAGCTTTCGTAGGTGTGGTCGATCCCGGCCACGACGTAGCCTCGGCTGGCGAGGTCCTCGGCCAGGGAGGTGAGTGTGCTCATCGGTTTGGTGAAGCCGGGTGAGAGCACCACCAGCGGAAGCTTGCGCCCGGAGGGGTCGGCGTCCTTGACGGCGTTGGTTCGTGTCTTGCTCAGCGTGTTGTACGGCGCGGTCGCGATCCCGGAGCCTTTCAGGAGGAGTTCCGCTTCCTTGGCTGTCATGTAGGGCGCGCGCTGCCCGTCGCGCTGCTTGGTCGGATACCACAGGGTGACCTTGAGCTCCCTGGCGTCGACGTCGGGGTCCCAGGGATCGGGGCGGGAGGTGTCGGTCAGATGCAGGGCGGTGGTGCCGACCGGCCGGGGGCTGGTGGGGGCGGGCAGGGTGGCGGGGCCGGGCGGTTTGGCCTGCGGGGCGTCGGCTCTGGGCGGCGCGGGCGCGGAGCAGGCGGACGCGGCGAGGACGGCCAGTCCCGCGGCGAGGGCTAGGAGTCTTCTCATGGCGAGGTCCCTTCACGTGTGCAGCAAGGTCAGAGCCTTGGCCAGGGCGGGGTCGCGTCCGGCGGCCGCGTCCTGCGGGGTCAGGGGCACGTAGTGGTCGGGCGGCACGCCGATTCGGTCGATCACCTCGCGGTTGGGCCCGAGGTGGTGTCTGGCGGGGAGGCTCAGAAGGGTGTTGTTGGCGAGCAGGTACGTCTGCGCCGGGCCGGAGATCACGCCGGCGGTTCTGGTGCCGACCAGCGGGCCGATGCGCAGGTCCTTGACCGCGGAGCTGAAGTGCTCGCACGCCGAGGCGCAGCTGCGGTCGGTGAGCACTGCCAGCGGCAGGTTGAGCAGTTCGACGGTGTCGTCGGTCCGCGCGGGGGCGCATCTGCCGTCGGCGGTGCACTGGTAGGCGGTGACCTTGCCGTGGACGAACGCGCTCAGCAGCCGGGTCGCCTCCACGGGGCTGCCGCCGCCGTTGCCGCGCAGGTCCAGCACGACGCCGGACAACGTCCGGCCCTTTCGCATCCGGGTGATCGCTCGCAGGACCCGGTTGGCGCTGTCGGGAGCGAATCCGGTCATCCGTACGTAGGCGATGTCGTCTTCCAGCAGCTTCGACCTCACCAGCTGCAGGTCGGGCAGGTCTCGCTGGTAGAGGCCGGGCTTGAGCGTGACCGTCCAGCGGCGGCCGGTGCTGTGCCGCAGCAGCCGCAGCTGGACCGGCCGTGCTTGCGGATACTCCGGATACAGGGCGGCGATCGCGGGGGTGGCCTTGCCGTCGATGAACGGCGCCGATCCGTTGATCGATTCGATGATGTCGCCGGGGCGTAGTCCGGCGGTCTGCGCGGCGCCGCCTTGCACGGTGGTGACGAACAGCGGGACGACGGCGCTGCCGGGGTTGGCGTTCACCTGCGTGTCGGTGACGTTGGCCGCCAGGCCCAGGCCGTAGCCGTCGCCGTCGTAGGAGTCGGGTGGCCGCTTGTTCTGGTGCGTCCAGCGGGCGTGGTTGTCGCCGAGGCCGGCCACGATGGCCTGCAGGGTGACCCCGGCCAGCTTGTCGCGCAGGTCGGGGACCTGGTCGGTGATCTTGCGGTAGGCGGCCTCGTAGGCGGTCCAGTCGGCTTTGCGGTCGCCGGTCAGCGCCGGCATGGTCGCCTCGGGAACCTCGCGCCCGTCGCGGTTGATCTCCTGGGTCAGGGCGATGAATCCGGCGATCAGCAGCGAGCGGGCATCCAGCGTGGCGCCGCTGTAGTAATTGCCCAGGATGCAGGCATAGGCCTGTTCGATGACGTCGATCGTGGTGGCCGTCTCCGCTTCCGGAGGGCCCTGGGGTGGTGCGCAGGCCGTACTTCCTCCTGTGCCCGCCTGGCTGCGTGGCGGTGTCGGCGCGGTGCAGGCCGCCGCCAGGAGGAGGGCGAGACCGAGGGCGGCGATCCTGGCGAAGGTCATGACAGGCGTCTCCGGATCCACCAGAAGGAGAACCACGCGAGGCCGAGGGTGAGCAGGGCGTAGATGGCGGTCTCGATCCACTGGAAGGGCCAGAAGCGCTCCAGGGGCTGAAAGGTCGCCTTCTGCTGGTAGCCGAGGCGGTTGATCTCGATCCAGCACGCGTCCAAGCTCGGTGGTCCCCCTGCCGGTGCGCAGGGTCCCGAGGTCGCGGACAGGGGGAGGGGCGCTTCTTCGCCCATGCCGGCGACCGTACGTCCGGACGGATCGAGGAGGTCGCTGGACAGGACCCAGGCGCCGGCGTGGCCGGGAACGCCCGGTTGCATGGCGATGTGGATGGGTCCGCCTCCCTGCCCCTCTACGCGGATGCCGCCCCCGTTCACGTGGCTGAGCTCGAAGGCCGCGGTGACCGGAGGCATCAGGTGGGGCCGGACCAGCAGCGGCATGGCGAGCTGGACCGCGGCGAAGACGACCAGGGTCAGGGCCATGGCGGGCAGCGTGCGGCGCACCAGCGCGCCCACGGTCACGCCCAGGACGAAGGCGAAGGCCGCATACCCCATCGGGGCGATGCCACGCGCGCCGAACACCAGGGGAGCCATCAGCGCCAGATCCAGAACGGCCGACTTGTCCAGGGGGTCGGACCACCAGGTCACCACGAGGCCGCTCGCGGCGGCGGCGGCCATGGCCGCCAGGCCGACGATCCCGAGCTTGACCGCCAGCCAGCGGCCGCGGGTGATGCTCTGATTCCACACCAGCAGATGCGTGCCCACCTCCAGCTCGCGAGTGATCAACGGTGCCCCCCAGAAGAGCCCGGCCAGAGCGGGCAGGGCCAGCACGACGAAGCTGACGGCCACGAAGAGGAGCTGATGTCCGTCGAAGAAGCGGTCGAAGAATTGGTCGCAGGTGTTGTCCGGGGTGCAGGCGGCGATTCCGGTGGAGTAGCGGGAGGCCAGGTCCGGGCCGGTCAGGGCCAGCGCGGCCGTGAGGATGACGAGTACGGCGGCCGTCATCACCGCCGAGCCGCGGAACTGGCGCCAGGTGAGCCAGATCATCGCCGCACCTCCGCGACGGCCCGCCGGTTCTCGTCGGCGTGCTTGTCCATGTAGGCCAGGACGAGGTCTTCCAGGCTGAGCTGGGTGACCGTCCAGGCGGGGTCGTGGATCGGGGCCTCGGTACGGACCACCAACGTGCTCTGCCGGTCGGTGTGGCGCGTGGAGACCACGTGCTGCCCGACGGGGAGCCGATCGAGGGCGCGGCGCGGGCCGGTGAGCCGGTGATGGGTGGCCAGCATCTGGCCGACCTCCCCGGCCATCCGGACGCGGGAGTCGACGAGCACGATCACGTAGTCGCAGACCCGTTCCAGGTCGGAGACCAGGTGGGAGGAGAGCAGCACGCTCAGCTTGTGCGCGACGGCAGCCTCCGTAAGCCCCTGCAGGAACTCGCGGCGGGCCAGCGGGTCGAGCGAGGCGACCGGCTCGTCCAGGATCAGCAGTTCGGGCCGTTTGGCCAGGCCCAGGGTGAGGGCGAGCTGGGCGCGTTGGCCGCCAGACAGCTTGCCCGCCCGTTGGGCGGGGACGAGGCCGAGCTGCGCGATGCGCTCCCGTGCCATGGCGGCGTCCCAGCGTGGGTTGAGCCGGGCTCCCAGCCGCAGATGTTCGGCAACGGTCAGTCCGGCGTAGACGGGGGTGTCCTGGGCGACGAACCCGACCTTGGCCAGCTGCGCGGGCGTGTCCCCGGGCCGGCCGCCGAGCACGATGATGCCGCCCGTGGTCGGTTCGAGCTGGCCGCTGGCCAGCTTCAGCAGCGTTGTCTTGCCGGCTCCGTTCGGGCCCACCAACCCCACGACGTGGCCCGCCGGGATGTCGATGGTGCACTCGCGCAGCGCCCATCGCTTGCCGTACTTCCTGCCCAGTGCCTGGGCTTCTAGGACAGCGGTCACGCTATGTCCTCCTGAGCGGTGGTCCGAAAGGTAGTCATGAACAGCGCCTCGATGCTTTCGTCGAGGCCCAGGCCGGAACCGCGGCTCCAGAGCGGCGGGATGGCAGGAACGAAACTAGGCACTGCCCATGCCGATGCGCGTCGGCCGTCATACCGAGATCGCATACCTCCTGAGAACGAAGGGCCGCCAGGTCATCCCTGCGATCTACTCCCCAAGACCGTGAACCCCGTCACAACGGCCGATGCGGGACGGACAGGCAGGCGTGACAATGTGCCGGTGGAGACTGGTGAACGGCCGCCGTGGTGGCGGCATGTGCTCGACCTGGACAGCCGGCTGGACGAGGACTACCCGGACCGGCGTGGCGTCCGGGGCACGCTGGGGCTGAGTGGCGACGGACCCCCAAGGCCGTCTCGCAGAGCACTCGCCGCCGACGTGGTGGTCGCGCTCGTTCTGACGGTCATCGTGGTGGCCGTATCGGCGAGATATCCAGTGATCGGCCCTGTCGCGGATCAGCCCGACATGATCGAGTACTTGCGGCTCGGACCTGCCCCCTCCTTCCCACCGCCAGCTCCTGATCTCCCGGCAGCTCCTGATTTCTCGACCGGCAACCCAACACCTCCTGGCGTCCTGTCCAACGACCCATCCCCACCCTCAGGCAACCCATCCGGCAACGCGCCTGCCCGGCCTCTGCCCTACGACCCGCCCGCGTTCCTTGTGGCGCTGACGGCGTTACCGCTGGCGGCGCGGCGCCGGTACCCGCTTATCACCTTCTGGGTGATGCTGGCCGCGGCGCTGGCCACCCACGCGGGTGCCACCTGGATCACCGTGCTGACCTGCGCTGTCGCCGCGTACGGTGCCGTCGTCTACAGCCGTAAGAGGTTCCTGGCAATGGGTGGCCTCGTGCTCGCGGCCGGGCTCGCCGGTGGCGCCTTCCGGGACGTCGCGCCTGCGCTGCCGAATTGGATGGGCCCGTTCGTCGTCCTGCTGAGCGTCGGCGTCTTCGCAAGCTTCGTCCGTTTCTGGCGGCGACAGCTGGGAGCCAGCCGGCATCGGCTCGCCGGGCTGCAGCAGGCGCAGGCGGACGCCATGCGCAGGGCTGTCGCGGAGGAGCGGTCCCGGATCGCCGCCGAGCTCCACGATGTGGTGACCCACAATGTCAATGTGATGGTGATCCAGGCCGGCGCGGCCCGCAGCGTGATGGACGTGGAGCCGGAACAGTCGAAGCAGGCTCTGCTTGCGATCGAGTCCGGCGGCCGGGCCGCCATGGCCGAACTGCGCCATGTCATGGGCCTGCTCGCCGGCCCGGGCGGCGAACGCCTCGACGGGCCATCCGACGGGCTCGAACCCCAACCCGGGCTCGAACAGCTCGACGGCCTGGTGGAACGAGTCCGCGCCGCCGGAGTGCCGGTGCGCGTCACGGTGTCGCCACCCGGGCCATTGCCTCCCGGGATCGACCTCGCCGCCTACCGCGTCGTGCAGGAAGCCCTCACCAACACGATCAAGCACGCGCCCGGGGCCGCCGCGTCCGTGACGATCGGCCATGACGGCGACTGGCTGGAGATCGAGGTGAGCGACACCGGCGGGACACGGAGCGCCGGGCCGCGGACCGGCGACGGCAGGGGACTGATCGGGTTGCGCGAGCGGCTCGCGGTCTACGGCGGGACCCTGGACGCCGGACGGACGGCCCGGGGCGGATTCCGGATCAAGGCCCGCGTCCCGTGGAGGACCGCATGACCGAGCGGTTGCGCGCCGTCATCGCCGACGACCAGGCACTGGTACGCACGGGGTTCCGCATGATCCTCACCGCCAACGGCATCGACGTGGCGGCCGAGGCCGCCAACGGGGACGAAGCGGTCGCCGCGGTCCGCCGTACCAGGCCCGACGTCGTGCTCATGGACATCCGGATGCCGCAGATGGACGGCCTCGAAGCCACCCGGCGGATCCTCGGGGGCGGTGCCGAGGACACCCGCGTGCTGATCCTGACCACCTACGACCTCGACCACTACGTGTACGCCGCGCTCGCCGCGGGGGCGAGCGGGTTCCTGCTCAAGGACGTCTCACCCGAGCACCTGGTGGCCGCGGTACGTCTGGTGCGCTCCGGCGACGCCCTGCTCGCGCCCACCATCACCCGCCGCCTGGTCGAGCGTTTCGCCCGCCGCGACGACGCGAAGCCCACCCTCCACCGCGATCTGCACCAGCTGACGCCCCGGGAACTGGACGTGCTGCGCCTGCTCGCCACCGGCCTGAGCAACGCCGAACTCGCCGACCAGCTGACCCTCAGCGTGGCCACGGTGAAGACCCACGTCGCCAGCATCCTGTCCAAGCTCGACCTGCGCGACCGTGTCCAAGCCGTGGTGGTCGCCTACGAGACCGGCCTGATCTCTCCCGGCGGCACCGGCTGACCTGAATCCACGTGGACACCAACTCCCGACACACCGGGAGACGTTCCGGAGCGATCCGCGTCCCCAGAACCCATGTGACGGCCCGGAACTCTGTCCTACGTGATGAACCTGAAGCACGACGGCGTACGGCTGCTCGGCTGACCGCGCTGTGGTCGCCTTGATCGCTCCACGTCGGCAGAGGTGCCCGCCCTCAGGGGCTGCTCTCCCAGTGGCGCCATCCTGCGGCTGTTCTCGACGTGCCCCGGCCGCCGTACGGGCGCCATCGTGCGCCAGTACGGCGGACGCAGGATGAGGAACGCTGCGCACCAGCCAAGCTTTGCGGGTGCGGGTGCGGGGCAGCTACCTCCAGTTCAGGACCAGTTGGGTATGACGCTTGCGGAAGATCCTCCCGACGGTCGGCACCGGCCGGGCGGCGTCGACGGGGTAGAGGGTGAACGTCGGGATGGGGTGGGGTCGCCAGTCGCGGTCCCACGTCCGAACGTGATCATGGAGCTGGTGGGCAAGTTCGGCGCTGGCGGGCCCGTACCCGCAGACGCCGAACTCCCACCGGCGTTCCGCCCCCTCCTCTGCCCGGGGTATTTCGCGGATCGCGAGGTAGGCGAAGCTATCTGGGGTGATGAGCACGGGGCAGTACCAGCGCATCGCCAACTCAACAACCAGGACGCAGTCGCGGTCCCGGTCGTGCCAGATCATGCCGAACCGGTCATCCACGGTCGCGATCCACACATGCATTGAGTCGAACGGCTCACCCCGGCCGACTGTGACGCCAGTCCACGACTCGGTGCGGTCGCCGATCAGCGCCAGGTCGAGCGCGGTCACGTCAAGCGTGGGGCCCTCTTCCAACGTCAGCCTCACCGCACCGTCGGCCAGGAGCACCTCTTGATCGGGCAGCGCCTCGGCCCCCTGCATCGGGACTTCCCTGAAGATTGAGCGTGTTCAGCGCATTCAGAGTGCCAGGGGAGGGTCCTGTTGAGTGAGTGGCGTGTGGAGTGGGTGCCCGATGCGGGGCGGTGGGGCTCGCTACCGGCGGAGGGTGTTCTGGGAGTGCGGGACCTGCCGGAGGCAGTGGCTCGGATGGGGCTCCGGCCGGGTGATCCGGTGTTCTTGGCGCCGGACTGCACGGTGGACCGGGATCTGCTGGACTACGTACGGTCGTCGCAGTTCCAGCGGTTTGTTCAAGTGGGCGAACGTGCGCCCGCTTTCGGTGGACATCTCCGAACGTGAGGACCAGGCCCCGGACGCGGTCAGCTCACGGGTGTCGTGGCTGACCCCTGCTCCAGACCAACACGCGCTACCGCCGGTAGCCACGGCCCGGTTGTCGTCCACTCTCGGTACCACCGTCGCCCCGCTCGGCTTGGCCTTCGCCGTGCTCCAGGCCGGGGGAGGAGCCGCCGCGCTCGGCCTCGTCCTCACCGCCGGCATGCTGATTCTCATCGTGGTCACCCCGGTCGCCGGGGTTCTGGCCGACCGCGTGCCGCGCATGACGATCATCATCGTCTGCCAGCTCACCTGTGCCCTGACCCAGCTGATCGCCGCCGGCCTGGTCATGACGGGGATGGCGCGCACCTGGTCGCTGGCTGTCCTGGCCGCCGTCACCGGGGCCGTGAGCGCCTGCTTTCAGCCCGTGGTCAAAGGCGTCGTTCCCCAACTGGTCGACTCCGACGACCTGGTGCCGGCGAACGCTCTGCTACAGATCGGCAACAACGCCATCGCCATCTCCACGCCCGCAGCGGCCGGCGCGATCATCGCGGCGAGCGGACCTGGCTGGATTCTGCTCTGGGACGGCGTCACCTTCCTGGCTTCCGCCGCCGTCTTCGCCACGCTGCGGCTGCCGCCCGCGGGAGGCCTCGAGCGGCACCGCTTCACCACCGACTTCGTCGAGGGCTGGCGTGCCTTCACCGGCCTGCGCTGGCTATGGTGCCTCACCCTGCTCGGGATGATCACCTCCGCCTGCTGGGCGGCCGGAATCACCGTCCTGGGGCCTGTCTATGCCACCGAGCAGATGCAGGGCGCGGTGAGCTGGGGGCTCGTCTCCTCGGCGATCGGTGTGGGGCCGGCCTGCGGGTCGCTCGCTTCCCTGCTGCACGCGCCTACCCGGATCGGGCTGCTGGTCTGCTGTGCGGCCATCCCCGAGGCGGTCTTCCTGGCCAGCATGAGCTTCAACGCGGCCCTGCCGGTGATCGCGATGGCGGGCGCGTTCACCGGCGCCGCAGGCACGCTCCAGCTCATCAACTGGACGGCCTACTTGCAGCGCGTCGTCCCCGAGGCCCAGCTGAGCCGGGTCCTGGCCACTACCGCCACGATCGGGACGCTGCTGACTCCGATCTTCTACGCGGCCGCCGGCCCCGTCGCGCAGGCGACAAGCACACGGGTGGTGCTCGGCGTGTGCACGATCGCCGTTATGAATCGCCCCTCAAAACGCACTCATCGGCACAGGTCGCCGCGCGTCAGGGCGCGACGGCCGCAGCCTTCGAAGAATGAGGTGCATGAAGAATGCTCACGACCGGCATCAAGGTGAGCCGGGACATCCTGGAGAAGCTGGGCGAGGACGGGGTTCGCGACGTGTGTGCGTGCCTGTGGGCCGTCGACTGCCAGACCTGCGGGCGGTTCCTCGGAGACAATGGCCTGCATGTCTGCTATGCCCGAGAAGCATGTTGAGGCCGCATCTTCGTCGCGATTCAATGACTACGACAGGATCGCCGAGGGGTACACGGCCGAGAACGAGACCAGTCTCGTAAACGCGTACTACGAACGGCCCGCGATGCTGGAGCTCGCCGGGGACGTGACCGGAAGGCGTATCCTCGACGCCGGCTGCGGCTCGGGTCCCCTGTTCTCCGCGCTGCGCGATCGAGGCGCCATCGTGACCGGCATCGACGCGAGCGCCGGGATGCTGGAGATGGCCCGGCGGCGCCTGGGCGCCGACGCGGATCTGCGGGTCGCTGACCTGGCCAGCCCACTGCCCTTCCCTGACGACGCATTTGACGACGTCATCGCATCCCTGGTGCTGCACTACCTGCAAGACTGGGGACCGACACTGGCCGAGCTGCGACGCGTGCTGAGGCCTGGCGGCCGACTCCTCGTCTCGGTCGATCATCCTTTCGCCATCACCCTCATGCAGCACATGGCCGGGGAAAAGCCCAAGTACTTCGAGACCCGTAACCGGACCGAAGAATGGACCATGGGCGGGCAGACCGCCCAGATGAGCTTCTGGGACCGGCCGCTGCACGCGATGACCGAAGCCTTCACCGCGGCGGGCTTTCGCATCAGCGTCATCAGCGAACCGCCCGCTGTGTCGGAAGCCCGCGATGTGTTCCCCGAGGAGTTCCGCGAGCGCACCGGCATGAGCTTCCTGAGCTTCCTGTTCTTCGTTCTCGAAGCCGACTAACGGCGCCTCGTAACGATCAATTGTCATGGCTTAGCGCTTCAGCGAGCGATTCCCGCCAACTGAAGCGCTAAGTCACACAGACGATCGCCCGCGCGCAGGTCGACTTGCCAGAGCCCGACTCGCCGACCAGTCCTAGCGCACCTCCTGGGGGCAGGTCGAGCGTGATGCCGTCGACGACCGTCATCGCCGCGCGGCCGCTACCGACCCGCACGCGAAGGTCACGCACCGACAGTCCGTTCACCGCTTCATCTCCTGTTCTTAGCCAGATACTCGGGATCGACCACGAGCTCCTCCTAGGTGACGCAGCTCGGCGCGCGGCGTCGATCAGGTCGGGTTCGGCGTCGGTCAGCCAGTCCCGGAGAGCGCCCAGGAGGGTGAGCGCAGCCAGCGCCTCGTCACCGGTCAGGGTGTGGTTGGCTCGCGGCTCGGTGAACTGCAGCAGCGAGGCCAACTGTCCGGCGTAGATGGGCTCGCTGCCGGGTGGGCGCCAGCGCGCACCGCCTGCGGGGTCGTCGTC
>NZ_JBEYZF010000066.1:0-19680 GCF_040645915.1 Nonomuraea sp. NPDC046570
CGACATCAAGCCCGAGCCCGCTGGTTCCACCGCCGCGCTCGCCTGGCCACCGCATACACCCAGATCAGCTAACGAATGGCGGCTGCCGTACTAGGAAACTGCTTGGAATCACGTGCTCAACCTCGAACGATCACCGCAGGTACCGATGCGAAACATTGGGCGCTTAGACCCACGCTCTGTCTTCAGATCGCCTGCACCCGAGTCTATCGAGGCGCCGCCCACCCGGAGTGGCTAATGAACGGCAAAGAACTGCCCGTCGCTCCGCTGCCTGGCACGATGAAACCCCACGCGTGAGCTGCGCACCTACAAGATCTACCTGGGCTCGGGCAACATCCTGATGTCCCCCAATGACCAGTACCTGTGCATCGTCCCCAAGTAGACGCCTGAGTCCGGCAACGGTGATGTGTTCTTGCCGTTCGAGGGCGACCGGGTGCTGGCGGTCATCCTCAGCAAGGCGATGATGCTGGCCAAGGACACCACGATCACCGATCCGACCATCACCCGCCAGTTCCGTCCCTGAACGAAGGTTTCAGCCGGGCGGGCAGCCGTAGTTCTCGTTCAGCGTCCGATCTCGGCGGGCAGTTTCTCATCGCTGATCAGGAGCTCCACCTTGCCGGGGCCATCGTCAGCCGCCGGTGACGTGCATCGAGTCGGGCACCGAGGGTCTCCGGCTCCTGCGTGCGCCGCGTCGCGCCGTACAGCCGGAACCTGGCCCGGGTGGCCATGCAGCCGAGCCGTCGCCAGGCGGTCGTCGTGAACAGAGGCATGATCGCCCGCCGCAAAGAGGTGATCAAACCCCCACAAGTCGACCTGTTTGCTAGCGGGAAAATTTAGTCTTGTGTTAACCATGTGACGTGTGAAATTTTACATACCATAAACCGCCTGGCCGCTGGCCAGATGGGATCGCTCCCCTCCCCCCAGGAGTGCCATGCAGAGCAGGTTGCGCCGAACGATCTCCCGGATGGTGATCGTCGGCTCCGTCCTCGGCTTAGGTGTCGGTACGCAGGTCGTCGTCGCCTCCCCGGGCACCGCGGTCGTGCGAGCCGGTGGGCCCGAGGTCGACCGGGACGTCTCCGGCGCCCGCGACCAGGAGTCGCCGCACGTTCAGCACAAGCCCCTCACCCCCGATGAGCTCCCGCCGCTGTCCGCGTTCGTCGAGCAGCAGCGCGACGACTACGACGCGCCGCCGGACACCGGCAAGCAGCGTGCGGCGGCAGCGGTGTGCGACGTCGCGGACTTCTCCGGCCAGAGCGGCGCCGCCCTGGTCACCGCGATCAAGAACGCCGCCCCCAGCTGCGTGAACACGCTGTTCGGGCTGACCAGCGCCAACGCCCCCGCCGTGTTCGGCGAGCCGAAGATGGTCACCGTGGCGACCGCCCTGCGAGACAACGCCGTCGCCTACGCGGGTGACAACAGCACCGGAACGCTGCAGCTCGTGCTGTTCCTGCGGGCCGGCTACTACGTGCAGAGCAAGCCCGCCAACGGCGTCCCCGCGTACGGCACGACCCTCAAGAGCGCCGTCCGCTCCGCCCTGGACGCGTTCTTCGCCAACCCCCGCTCCGGCGACGTCAACGACATCAACGGCGACACGCTGAACGAAACCGTCATCCTCATCGACAGCGCGCAGGAGAACACCCGCTACATCTACGTGGTCAAGCGGCTGCTGACCGCCTACAACAGCTCCTACAACGCCTACAAGTACATGCGCAGCTCGGTGAACAGCGTCTTCACCGTGCTGTTCCGCGGCCACTACGACTCCACGTTCGTCACCGCCGTCACGAACGACCCCAGCCTCCTGGACGTCGTCAGCGGCTTCGCCAACGACCATTTCGGGCTGCTCGGCGGGGACTACTACTACCTGCCCTACAACGCGGGCCGTGAGTTGAGCCGGTTCGTTCAGCACACGGCGCTGCAGGCCAAGGTCCGTCCCCTGGTCAAGGCGCTGGTCGGCCGGAGCGCCATCACCGGCCCGACGGCCAAGATGTGGGTGGCCCTGGCCGACATGGTCGACTACTACGACACCGCGAACTGCTCCTACTACGGCGTCTGCGACTACCGGGCGCAGATCATGGCCACCGTGCTGCCGATCAGCCACGACTGCGGCCCCACCCTGCGCATCCGGGCCCAGGAGATCACCACCGCCCAGCTCAACGCGAGCTGCGCCAGCCTGGCCAACCAGGACGCCTACTTCCACAGCCTCGTGAACGACAACGGCCCGATCCCCGGCGACCGCAACACCTCCCTGGAGGTGGTCGTCTTCAACTCCAGCGTGGACTACCAGACCTACGCGGGCGCGCTGTACGACATCGCCACCGACAACGGCGGCATGTACCTGGAGGGCACTCCCGAGGTCGCGGGCAACCAGCCGAGGTTCATCGCGTACGAGGACACCCGGGTCCTGCCCACGTTCGCCATCTGGAACCTGAACCACGAGTACACGCACTACCTCGACGGCCGCTTCAACATGTACGGCAACTTCAACGCCAGCCAGTCCACCCCGACCACCTGGTGGACCGAGGGCTTCGCCGAGTACGTCTCCTACTCCTACCGCGACGTCGTCTACCAGGCCGCCATCACCGAGGCCGCCAAGAAGACCTTCACGCTGCGCGAGGTGTTCGACACCACCTACGAGCACGAGGACTCCACCCGCACCTACCGCTGGGGCTACCTCGCGGCCCGCTACATGCTGGAGAAGCACCCGGCCGACGTCGCCACCGTCCTCGGCCACTACCGCGCCGGAAGCTGGAGCGCCGCCCGCTCCTTCCTGACCGGCCTGAACTACACCACCGACTGGAACACCTGGCTGACCGCCTGCGCGAGCGGCGCGTGCGGTGGTGGTGGCACCCCGACCAACCAGGCCCCCGTCGCGGCCTTCAGCACCGCCGTCAACGGCACCACCGTCACCTTCACCGACGGCTCGACCGACTCCGACGGCACCATCGCCTCGCGAGCCTGGGACTTCGGCGACGGCGGCACCTCGACCGCGGCCAACCCGTCCAGGACGTACGCCGCCTCAGGCACCTACACCGTCCGGCTGACCGTCACCGACAACGGGGGCAAGACCGGCACGACCACCAAGACCGTCACCGTGACCGCGCCGCTGCCGCAGTGTCCCGGCTCCGACACCCGCGCGCTCGGCAAGAACTGCGTCCGGACCAATGCCGCCGCGACCTCCGGCAACCACTCCTACTTCTACCTGCTCGTCCCCGCCGGAACCACCCAGCTCAAGATCACGACCACTGGCGGCACCGGCAACGCCGACCTCTACTACAGCCCCAGCTCCTGGGCCACCCCGACCAACTACAGCAAGCGTTCGGCCACCGCGGGCAACGCCGAAACCCTGACCATCACCTCACCGCAGGCCGGCTACCACTACATCACCCTGTACGGCACGACCGCCTTCACCGGCGTGAGCGTGAGCAGCGAATACTGACCCACCTCTGACAAGGCCCTCCCCGTCCGTGGACGGGGAGGGCTTTTTGCGTTGGCGCGCAGCAAATAGACCGTTCCACGGCGCTCCGCGCGAATCCATTGCGTCCTGGTAGGAAATCATCCAATTGCCATGTGACATATGACATCTTGTGGATCGGGCAGCCCGCAACGGGGCTGGCTGCCCGACTTCCACGAAGGAGCTCGATGAACCAGATCGCCAAGCGTGGTGCCGTTCTCATGGCGGTGGCCATGGCCTGTGGGCTCTCCCTGAGCACCCCGGCCTCGGCCTCCACGCTCACCACCGTGACCACCTGCAGCACCGGTGGACCGATCCAGGGCCTGAACGTCAAGGCCTGCGTGGACGTGACCGGCGGCGACGTGCGGATCTACGGGACCGTCGGCGCCATCGGCATCTCCGAGCCTCCGGGCGAGCCGAGGAACATCGGGGCGCAGGTCTCCGGTGAGATCGTCGGGGGCGCGTTCCTCGGTTCGGGCAGCCGGGCGTTGAGCATCTGGAACAACTCGTTCACCGTCGAGGGCACCACCGCGACCGTGGCGTCCGGGTCGACGGTCCGCGCCAAGGTGCAGATCACTCCTGGCGTGCCCGGCCCTGGCGGCGGCGGCACGCCGCTGCCCGGCCCGACGTCCGTCTCGGTGGAGGTGCCGGTCACCTATTAATCCGGAGGGGGATGCCTGAGCCGGCGGAGCGCGGAACCCACGGGTTCCGCGCTCCGCGCGTTGGGTGGGGAGTTGTGGAGCCTTCTTTGCTTGTTGGCGGTTCTTGCGCACTGGCGGTGATCGATCGAGTGCATAAGGTGTCCGGCGAGCTTCCGTGCCTGATGGCGCGGTTGGGGTCCGTCCTTAGGGGGATTGTCATGAACAAGATCGCGTTGTCTGCTCTGGTCGCGGCCGCGCTGACGAGCCTGGTCGCGGTGGGCGCGGGAGGGGCCGCCGCCACCGTGTCCGGGGACGGCGGGAACCGGATCGGCATCGTCAGGGGCGACGGCGGCGCGTATGCCAAGCAGGGCGCGCTGGGCGGCGCGTTCACCGCCGAGACCGGGAGCGTCAGGCAGATCGTGCTGTCCGGCAACCGGATCGGCGTCCTGAAGGACAACGGCGACGCGTACGTCAAAGAGGGCGCTCTCACCGCGAGATGGGTCAAGCTGTCCGGAGACGTCAAGCAGATCGCGCTCGCGGGCAACCGGATCGGCATCCTGAAGGACAAGGGCGACGCGTACGTCAAAGAACTCGGCGCGCAGTGGGTGAAGGAATCCTCGGACGTCAAGCACCTGGAACTGTCGGGCAACCGCATCGGGGTGCTGAAGGACAACGGCGACGTGTACGTCAAGGAGGGCGCCCTCAGCGCGCAGTGGACCAAGCAGACCACGGATGCCGTCCAGATCGACCTGTCGGGCAGGCGCGTCGGCGTCCTCAGGAGCAACGGCGACGCCTACGTCAAGGAAGGCGCCCTGAACGCCCAGTGGAGCAGGCAGTCCGGCCAGGTCATCCAGCTTCAGCTCTCGGGCGACCGCATCGGCGTCGTCAAGGGCGACGGCACCGCCTACGTCAAGAGCGGGGCCCTGAACGCCGCCTGGACCACCGAGTCCAACCAGGTCATCCAGATCGCCCTCTCCGGCGACCGCATCGGCGTCGTCAAAGGCAACGGCGACGCGTACGTCAAGGAGGGCGCCCTGAACGCGCAGTGGACCAAGCAGTCCGGCTACGTCACCGAACTCGCCCTTTCCTGACCCCTGCCCTGGGGGATGCCCGTGGCATCCCCCGCAGTGTTACCCGCGTGGCGCCGACCAGGCAGATGGCGGCCCCGATGTGCCGACTGTACCGGCGGTCGCAGGCCGCTCAGGCTCCGTCGTTGACGAGCCAGACCAGCCACTTGCGTTCCACTTCGGCTTCGAGGTCGACGCCGTGGTGGCGGGCCAGGAGCAACACCTGGCTGAACACGTCCGCCAGTTCGGACCGGAAGTTCGTCTCCAGTTCCTCCGCCGAGTACCCCTTGTTCCGCGACTGCCCCGAACGCATCAGGAACGCCTGGGTCAGCTCGCCGATCTCCTCCTGCAGCTTGAGCAGGAACCAGGTGCCGTCCCGCTCGATCCCGTGCCGACCGGCGTAGATCTTGGACACCGATTCGACCTCCTCGGTGAGCTGCCGCAAGTCCATGCGGGCAGTGTAACGAGCGATAAACGCTGTCAATCTCCAGGAACATGCGAAGAAAGTGCGGCTTGCGGTATTAGGTGGCACTCCGGGAGGATCTTCGGCACTGCCATTTCCGGGGGAAGGAAAAAAGCCGTGAAACGCCTGTCACTGGCGGTGGTCGCCGCCGCGATGACTTGTTTAGTGGTGCCGGGAAACGCTCAGGCGGCCGACGGCATCGCCGGGGTCGACGTGAGCAACTGGACCGGTGACATCGACTGGGCCAAGGTCACCGGAGGCGGCGGGGCGTTCGCGTTCGTGCAGGCCACCGAGGGCATCGACTACCGCAACCCACGCTTCGAGGCCCAGTACGGCGGAGCCGCCGCGGCCGGCCTGATCCGCGGTGCCTACCACTTCGCCCAGCCGCACGAGTCGGACGGCGCCGCCCAGGCCGACTTCCTCGTCGACAACGGCGGCGAGTGGAAGTCGGACGGCTGGACGCTCCCGGGCGTGCTCGACGTCGAGGACAACCCGTACAAGGACAAGAACGGCAAGAACTCCTGCTACGGCCTGGACCAGAAGGACATGGTCACCTGGATCAAGGACTTCACCGCGAAGTACCGCCAGCGGACCGGCAGGCACGCGATCATCTACACGACCACGAGCTGGTGGCGCAGCTGCACGGGCGACTCGGCCGCGTTCAAGCGGAACCCGCTCTGGCTGGCCAGATGGGGAGCGGACCCGGGCGAGCTGCCCAAGAGCTGGACGAAGCACACCTTCTGGCAGTCGGCCGACAAGGGCCCGCTGGTCGGCGGCCAAGACTCCTTCAACGGCTCGAAGGAGGAACTGGAGGAAATGGCCAACCCGCCCGCGGAGGTGACGATCAGCGGCCGGGTGAAGGGCACGACGCTCTACTCGGTGACGGTGGAGAACACCGGCGCGCGCGAGGTGAAGGACATCAACCTGCAGGGCCGTACGTTCGGCGGCATGAAGGTGGTCAAGGCCAGCTCGGGCTGCTCCTTCAGCGGTACGGCGGTGCGCTGCAAGATCTCGGCGCTGAACCCGGGCAGCAAGGCCACGTTCTCTTTCGCCACCAAGGTGGCCAAGAAGGCGAGCCAGGTCGGCATGCGCTTTCAGGTCGGCACGGTCGACCTCACCATCAAGCCGCAGTAGGCGCACACCAAGTCGAGATAAAGCAGGATAAAGGGAGGCGATGACGGGGAGCGGCGTGTGTCGGGCAGAGTGCGGGCGGGACTGGCGGTCGTCGTGCTCATCCTGCTCACCGCGGTCTCGTCGGTGCCCCTCGCGCAGATCGTGATGCCGCGGATCGTCCTGCTGGCCTACCAGGTGGAGGATCGCGACATCCCGTACTCCTGGGGCGGCGGCCACGCCGAGGACCCCGGCCCCTCGAAGGGAACGTGCCACGGCTACCGGGGCTCGATCAAGCCGTGCCCGGCGGCCAGGACGCGCGGCCTGGACTGCTCGGGCCTGGCCAGATGGGTCTACGCGCTGGCGCACGGCCGTGACGTGCTCGGCCCCGGCAACACCGACGACCACGTCCGGAAGATGCGCCGGGTGAAGAACGCCCGCCCCGGCGACCTGGTTTTCTACGGAAAAATCAAGAAAAAGCGCCTTAGGACGCATCACGTCGGCATTTACCTCGGAAACGGGAAGATGATGAACGCACCCGAAACTGGTGCCGTCGTTCGTGTCGACGACGTGGACCGCTTGAAGGATTTCGCCGGGTACTTCCGCCTGTAAAGGATCCTCGTGCTGACCATCAGGGTTCTCGGGCCGCTCCGGGCCGAGCGGGACGGTTCCGGGCTCGTCGGCCGGGCCGGCGAGCTGGCCAGGCTGCGCGAGGCCGCCGCGCACGACACGCCGCGCACGGTGTGGCTCGGCGGCGACCCCGGCGCGGGCAAGAGCACGCTGGCCGACGCCTTCGCCCGCGAGCTGCGCGAGCGCGGCTGGCAGGTCGCGGTCGGCCGCTGCCCCGAGACCGACGGCGGCGCGCCCCCCGCGTGGGCCTGGAGCGAGATCGTCCGCCACTTCGCCACACACACCCCACCCGACGACCCGGTACGGCTCGCGCCGCTCCTGCGCGACGAACCGGGCCGGTCCAGCCCGTTCCAGCTGGCCAGGGCGCTGGCCGCCTACCTCGCCCGGCACGCCCCGCTCCTGGTCGTGCTGGAGGATGTGCACCGCGCCGACGGCGAGACCCTCCAGCTCCTGCGCCACCTGGCCACCCACGCCCCGGAAGGCCGCATCCTGGTCCTGGCCACGCACCGCCCCGCCGAGGCGACCGACGAGCTGCTGGCCACCCTGGCGGCCATCGCGGGCGGCGCCTGGCACCTGGAACTCGGCGGTCTCGGCGGCGACGACGTCGCCACGCTGCTGGCCAGGCACTCCGGCCTGGAAGTGGACGAGGCGACGGTCCGCACGGTCGCCGAACGCACCGGCGGCAACCCGCTGTTCGTCTGCGAGATCGCCCGGCTGCTCGCGGTCGAGGGACCGGCCGCCGCCCGCTCGCTGCCGCCCGGCGTGCGCGACCTGATCCGCAGGAGGATCGCCAGACTGCCGGCGACCGCGCAGACGGTCCTGCGCGACGCGGCCGTCATCGGCCGGGACGTGGACGTGGACATGCTGGCCGAGATGCACGACGGCGACGAGGACACCGTCCTGGACGCGCTGGAGGCGGGCGTACTGACCGGCCTGCTGGCCGAACCCGGGCCGGGGCGCGTGCGCTTCACACACGTACTGGTCAGGGAGGCGCTGTACGAGGACACGACGCGCATCCGCCGTACCCGGCTGCACGGCCGGGTCCTGACGGCCCTGGAGCGGGTACGGCCGGCGGACGTCGCGGCGCTGGCCCACCACGCGCTGGAGGCGGTCTCGGCGCGGGCGGGGGAGTACGCGGCGGCGGCGGCCGTACAGGCGTCGGGGTTGCACGCGCATCGGGAGGCGGCCGCGCTGCGGGAGGCCGCGCTGGAGCTGGCCACCGACGACGAGAGCAGGCTGGGCCTGCTGTGCGGGCTGGTGTCGGCGCGCGGGCACGCGGGGGACGTGGTGGGGGCGCTGGCGGCCAGGGCGCAGGCGGTGGAGTCGGCCCGCCGGATCGGGCAGAAGGCGCGGGCGCTGACCGCCTACGACGCTCCGGTGACGTGGACGATCCAGCAGGACCGGCGCTACGACGCGCGGTTCGTCGCCGACGTCGAGGCCGAGCTGGCCGCGGGGCACGACGAGGAGACGCGCTGCCGGTTGCTGGCCGCGCTGGTCTTCGCGCTCGAAGGGCACGACGGCGCGCGGGCCGTGGAGATCGCCCGCGAGCTGGACCGGCCCGACCTGCTCTGCCTGGCGCTCAACGCGCGATATTTCGCCGTCCTGGAGCCGGGGCGGCGCGAGGAGCTGGCCGAGCTGGGCCGTGAACTGCTCGCCCTGGGGGAGGCGCACCGGCTGGTCGGGTACCTCATGCAGGGCCACCACGCGCTGCTCATGGTCGCCCTCGGCCGCCACGCTGTACGAGCGCATCCCCGACCAGGTGCACGAGTTGTACGCCAGGGCGCTCGTCGCGGCCGGCGACCTCGACCTGGCCAGGCAGGTGTGGCGGCCGGAGTGGGAGCACAAGCGCGACTACTACTGGCTGCTCTGGCAGGCCATGCGCGGGCAGACCGCGGTGGCGCTGGGCGACCGGGCCGTCGCGGCCAGAGCCTACGAGCTGCTGCTGCCGTGGGAGGGCGAGCTCGGCGGGCTGCACAGCGGGTCGATCACGCTCGGTCCCGTCGCCCAGGTGCTGGGCGACCTGGCCGAGCTGCTGGGCCTCGACCACGGTCACTACGCCGTGGCCGCCGAGGTGGCCGGGCGGCTGCCCTCGCCGCACTGGGCGGCGGCGGCCCGTCACGCCGCGCCGAAGACCAGCCTCTGACGGCGCAGGTGGCCCCTGCGGGTCAGCGCCAGCGCCAGCGTGATCATCGGGCCGCCCTCGCGGCGCAGCTCCGCCAGTTCCTCGGGCAGCGCGTGCTGGCCAATCCGCGGCAGGTCGAAGCGGAGGTCGCCGCCCTTGCGGGCGAGCTGCTCGACCCGGTTCCGTACTTGAGGATGATCGGGAAGAGCCGCCGCTCCTTCTCCTCGATGTGCTCGTCCAGCAGGTCGGCGAGCCTGCCCATGGCCTCGGCCATCGCGGGTACGGCCGCGCGGTCGGCGCGCAGCCGCCCTGCGGCCGCGGTGATCTCGTCCAGGATCGGGTCGAGCGCGTCATGGTCGTCGGTCAGGTCGCTCAGTTCCACCTCGGCCCCGGCGGCGCGAACGATGACCGGCCACAGCTCCAGGTCCTCGACCGTGTGGTGGTGATGGATGCCGGCGCACAGGCTGGTGGCGAACTTGGCGATCGCGTCCAGCCTGGCCGGGTCGGCGGGCCGGTCATCGGCGGCCAGCTTGTTCAGGGCGGTGGCCAGGCGGCGCGTGTCGGCGCGCATGGCTCGATGGGTGATGCGGAATCCGAGCAGATTGACGGTCATGGGGTCTACTCTGCGGAAGCCCTCTTGGACTTCTCTTGGCGGCTTTCTTGGTGCCGAGTTGGTATGGCTGTCACGCGAGTGCCAGGCGGGAACTGTGGGTCGCGGAGGCTACTCTGTGCCGCTATGGACAGGCGCTGGGTGGGCCCCGACGGGCTGGAGATCCGGCCCGCCGTGCGCGCGGGGCGACAGGTGCTGCGAGTGCGCCGGGACGGGTGGCTGCTGGCCGACTGCGTCTCGGTCGAAGAGGTGGCCCGGCTGGTCGATCTGGCCGATCTTTGCGAGGTGGTCCCGCTACCCCTGCGGCGGCGTCCCACGACCGTGGAATGACCGCCCGAACCAGTTCGCATCATCGCGGAGTGACGTGTATGGTTACACCTGTCCGCAGCGCGGACAGGCCCCTATAGCTCAGTCGGCAGAGCGTCTCCATGGTAAGGAGAAGGTCAACGGTTCGATTCCGTTTGGGGGCTCACACTCTGGAAACGTGAAACGCCCGTCCCGCAAAAAATGCGGGACCGGGCGTTTTCTCGTTTACCGGGATGATTGCGGATGATCACTGCGTTCGCGTGGCCGCGTGCCTCGGCGAGGAACTGTCCGAAACGAGTGTGTGGGTCGGTGCGCACCTGAGCGGGAATGCTCAATGCGAGCTGGTCGCCCATGGTTTGTCTAGACTTTACAGAAAGTGATATATCAACTACGGCTGACCGATAATAGCTTAAAGTACCGTCTTGATTACTCAAGTCGCGATCAAGCTCTACTATCCTCGTTCATGCGATGGTTCGGGCGACACGGAAAGATCGCCGACGATGAGGTCCTCACGGAGTACGGCGATCGTGACCGGCCGGTCAAGGGAAAGCCCTTCAAGGACCATCCCGTTCGGCCAGACATCAAGAACGCGGTATCCCTGATGCGCGGGAAGCTGACCGTCGATGAAGCCGTCGCCAACTTCCCTAACCGGCTGGCTGTCGCCCGTGAGGGTGAGGGGGTGCGCTATACGACAGCAGGCGCTCTCCGCGAACAGGAGTTTCGTGTCGAATACACTCCTAGTGAATGGAACCCGTCTCATGTGTCGGTGGAAAACCTAGACGCGAGACGGGAATGGACTGATGATGACAGTGCTCGCTTCAACGAGTGCTTCGGCGAACCAGAGTGGAAGGAGGGTGGCGATGAGTGATCAAATCCATCTCCGGATAGGCGCCGAACCATGGCGTCCGGCGGATACGGCAAAGATCGACAAGGTCCTGAACCACTACGACATTCCGCTCGCCGGGATCATCCAGCAGCACCGCAGGTACTACATCTTCGAGTGTCTCGACGGTCACGCGAACGAGTCGAACCTGTGGGCTTACGCTGAGATCACCCGGCAGGAACGTCGTCAGATCCTCAGGACTCGGGACAAGCAGGAACTGCAGAAGCTCTTCACTTCGATCTTGAAGTCGCGGTCGTTCACTGCTGCGGTGGCCATAGATCACGGTCTGGAGATGGCTGCGGTTGTGGAGCGACAGCGCGACACGGGACCGGCTCCCGTCAAGGCCGCTTCGAAGGCGATCACCCGCAAGGCTGAAACCGTACGCGCTGTGAACGCGCTTGCCGCCTGCTGCAACTAGGCACTTCTCGCGGCCCGCCGCCCTCCGGGAGGTGGGTATGCCGGCTCCGGCTCGCTGTGCTGCCGGAGCCAGGCGCAGGCTATGAGCGTTGAGCGTAGCGTGCGACTCCCGCGTCGGGACCGTAGCGGTTCCGGGCACTATTGATTCGGCTCGCGGGTGTTCGTAGGGCATACTGGGGGCACACCCCCCGATCAGGTGAAGTATGAGAGTGCTCCCAGGGTCGGGTATCCTCAACTGGCCGGGTCGTTCAATCCGGTGAAGGCGGAGTAGCTCAGTCAGGCAGAGCAAACGGCTCATAATCGTTGTGTCGCCGGTTCAAGTCCGGCCTCCGCTACTACCCCTCCCCGGTCGGGTCATCCGTCCGGGTACGGGTATGTCCCAGTCCCAAACGTAGAAAGGCACTCCCACGTGGCTGCCACCGACGTTAGGCCGAAGATCACGCTGGCCTGCCAGGAGTGCAAGCACCGCAACTACATCACGCGGAAGAACCGGCGCAATGACCCGGATCGGCTTGAGCTGAAGAAGTACTGCCCCAACTGCCGCACGCACCAGGCGCACCGCGAGACCCGCTAGTCTCCGCACCTGAGGGCACCGCGAGACCCTCGGCGTCCGCGGCTGTCTCGGCAGGGCACTCCTGATCTCATATCGCACAACCGGCGTCCTCGACGAGGGCGCCGGTTTGTCGTGTCTCCGGGGTCAAGGGGCGGTCAGGGTGCTGGAAGTGCGGGACCGGGGTGCGGTGCGGGCGATAGGTTCGGCGCGGCCGGACGTACAGACAGCCGAATTTTGTTCTGTTATGGTCGGCTCCAACGGCTCTGTACGCGTAGGGAACAGGGGCATCGATGGCCTTGAACCGTGATTTCGTGGGGCGCACCTATGCGTCCGGCGCCTCGTACGAGGTCAGCAGAGTGAAGATCCGCGAGTTCGCGGCGGCGATCGGTGACGACAACCCGATCTACCGGGACAGGCAGGCGGCCCAGGCCGCGGGGCACCCCGACGTCGTGGCCCCGCCGACCTTCCCCATCGTGTTCAGCCTGCAGAGCGGCGGTGAGGCGCTGGTCGACCCCGAGCTCGGGCTGAACTTCGCCATGGTCGTGCACGGCGAACAGCGCTTCGAGTACACCCGGCCGATCTACGCCGGAGACGAGCTGGTCACCAGCTCGACGATCACCGAGATCCGCAGTGCGGGCCGCAACGAGCTGCTGACCGTGCGGTCCGACGTGTCCACGCTCGCCGGCGAGCACGTCTGCACCACCTACAACACGATCGTCGAGCGCGGAGGGGCGGGCTGAGATGGCGTCCACGGTGAGGTATGACGAGGTCGAGGTGGGCCAGGAGATCCCCGCCGTCGCCTACAAGGTGCGCCGGGTCAACCTGGTGATGTACGCGGGCGCGTCCGGCGACTTCAACCCCATCCACTGGAACGAGCGCTTCGCCAAGACGGTCGGGCTGCCCGACGTGATCGCGCACGGCATGTTCACGATGGCGCAGGGCGGGCGGTTCGTCACCGACTGGGTGGGGGACCCGGCGGCGGTGGTCGACTACGGCGTGCGGTTCTCCTCGATGGTGGTCGTCCCGGACGACGACGCCGGGGCGACGATCACCGTGGGCGGGGTCGTGGAGGAGAAGCTGGAGGACAAGCGGGTCGTCGTGGGGCTGACCGCGACCTCGGGTGACGTGCGGGTGCTGTCCAAGGCCAGGGCCGTGGTGCAGCTGTCCTAGGTGCCGGGCATGGCGGGGGTCCTCGTAGGCTTACCTGCTATGGGAGATCGCTTGGAAGGGGTGCGGCTGGCGCCGTACACCACGCTCGGGTTGGGCGGGCCGGCCCGCGCCTATGTTGAGGCGCGCACGGCGGAGGAGCTTGTCTCCCTGGTCGCGGACGCCGACCGGCGCAGGGAGCCGACGCTTGTGCTGGGCGGCGGGAGCAACCTGGTGCTGTCCGACGACGGGTTCGACGGGCTGGTGGTCAGGGTGGCCAGCCAGGGGGTCGGCGTCTCGCGGGACGGCGACCAGGTGGTGCTCACCGTCGAGGCCGGTGAGGACTGGGACGCGCTGGTGGCGCGGGCGGTCGCCGAGGGGTGGTCGGGCATCGAGTGCATGTCGGGCATTCCTGGGCTGGTCGGGTCGACGCCGATCCAGAACGTGGGCGCCTACGGCCAGGACGTGTCGCAGACGGTGCGGTGTGTGCGCGTGTACGACCGGGTCGGCCGGCAGGTGCTCGACCTGGAGGCGCGGCGGTGCGGCTTCTCCTACCGCAACAGCGCGTTCAAGGCGGAGCTGGGACGCTATCTGGTGCTCGCCGTCACCTACGCGCTGGATATTTCCGAAGTGTCGGGCGAGGTGTCCTATGCGGAGCTGGCCGCGCGCCTCGGTGTACCGCTGGGGGACCGGGTGCCGCTGGCGGCGGCCCGTGAGGCGGTGCTGGAGCTGCGGCGCGGCAAGGGCATGGTGCTCGACGCCGGCGACCCCGACACCAGGAGCGCGGGCTCGTTCTTCACCAACCCGATCCTGCCCGCCGGGCACGCGGCCGAACTGGAGCTGCGCGCCCCCGGCTTCCCCCGCTGGGAGACGCCCGGGGGAGCGGTCAAGGTGCCCGCGGCGTGGCTGATCGAGCAGGCGGGCTTCCCCAAGGGCTACCAGCGCGGTCCCGTGCGCATCTCCACCAAGCACACCCTCGCCCTCACCAACCCGTCCGGCGGCGGCACCGCGCACGACCTGCTCGAACTGGCCCGCGAGGTACGCGACGGCGTGCTGGCCAAGTTCGGCGTCACGCTGGTCAACGAACCGGTGATGGTTGGCTGCTCGCTGTAGCGGCTGGTAGACTCCTGCGGAATTACCGAAGGGGAGTAGTCCTCAATTCGCGTGATCGACACGCTGGCGCCTCCGGGCGCCCGGTCACGCGGGCCTCACGGGCGGACGAGACCTTCGGCCTGGCAGTCATTTCACATGACGCTGCCGGGCCGAAGCCACGCCCGAAGATCTCCCCCGGGTCCCCCGCTTCGCCCGGTCGCGGGAAGAGGACCCTTTGGAAGCGTTCTGGATCAGTCTGGGCGTCATCTTCGTGGCCGAGCTCGGCGACAAGAGCCAGCTCATGGCGATGACCTTCGCCACCCGCTTCAAGATGTGGCCGGTGCTGGCGGGCATCACCATCGCCACCACCGCCGTCCATCTGGTGAGCGTCGCCGTCGGCGGGCTGATCGGCGACGCGCTGCCGACCACCGCCATCTCGATCATCGCGGGCGTCGCCTTCCTCGGTTTCGCGCTGTGGACACTGCGCGGCGACGAGCTGACCGAGGAGGAGTCGCAGAAGGCGCGACGCACGACCCGCAACGCGGTGATCGCGGTGACGATCGCGTTCTTCCTCAGCGAACTCGGCGACAAGACCATGCTCGCCACCATCACGCTGGCCACCCAGCACGGCTGGCTGGGCACCTGGATCGGCTCCACGGTCGGCATGGTCGCCGCCGACGCCCTGGCCATCGTGGTCGGGCGGCTGCTCGGCAAACACCTCCCGGAAAAGACCATCAGGTACGGCGCCGCCGCCGCCTTCGCGGTCTTCGGGGTGATCCTGCTGGCCGAGGCGCTGCTGTTCTAGGCGAGCAGTGCGAGGCGGTGCGCCGCGGCGGCCGCCTCGCCCCTGCTGGCCACGCCGAGCTTGCTCAGGATGTTCGACACGTGCACGCTCACCGTCTTGGCCGAGATGAACAGCTCGGCCGCGATGTCCCGGTTGGTACGGCCCAGCGTGACCAGCCGCAGTACCTCCAGCTCGCGCGGGGTGAGCAGCTCGGGCGTGGGGGAGGCCCCCTCGGTGAGCGCGGCGCCCACCCGGCGTGACAGGTTCTCGATCTCGGTGACCAGCGGTGTCGCCCGCAGGGCCACGGCGAGCGGGTAGGCGGTGCGCAGGCGCTCGGCCGCCCCCTCCCGGTCGCCGGCGCGGGCCGCCGTACCCGCCGCCTTGCGCAGGTTCTTGGCTCGGGGGTAAGGGCGCCCGAGGCGTTCCCAGGTGCCGGCCGCGCCGTCGAAGTCGCCCAGGTAGGAGAGCCGGAAGCCCTCGGCCACGGGGCCGACGGCGGTCAGCGTGGCGGCGACGTCTGCGGCGAGCGCGCGCACTGTGGCGGCCTGCTCCCGGTCTCCGGCCGCGTCGCAGGCGTTGCGGATGGAGGAGACCAGCCGCCAGCCCAGCATCGCCTTGCTCGACTGCGCGGGACGCTCCAGGACGCGCCGGGCGACGGCCAGGGCCAGGTCGGGCTCGCCCCTGAGTAGGCGCCACCCCATGTGCAGCCGGGCGCTGTTGGTGACGTCCTGGAGGTACTCCTCCGACCGGTCCTTGAACACTCCCAGCTCGGACAGGATGCTCTCGACGAGGTCGAGCTCACCTCTGGCCATCGCGATCTCGGCCCGCGCCCTGATGAGGTGGTGGCGGGTGCGCACGGGCGGGCTGAGACTCAGCGTCCGCTCGATGGCCTCGATCGCCTCGTCCCAGCGGCCCATCGCCTCCAGGGCCTCGGCCTTGTTGGTCAGGATGAAGCCGCCGCTGGTCCTGATCCTGCCGTACTTCCTGGACAGCCGCTCGCCCTCGTCGGCCAGCTTGAGCGCCTGCTCGCCGCGGCCGAGCTCGCTCAGCGTGTCGATGTTGTTGCCGATGGCGCGCAGGATCAGCCTGCCCGAGCCCATCTCCTCACCGAGCTGCCTGGCCAGCGAGTTGGTGGCGTAGGTGGATTCGAGGTCGCCGTCGATGGAGGTGCCGAGCGCCAGGTTCATCAGCAGCTCGCCCTCGGTGCACTTGTCGCCGAGCTGCCTGGCCAGGACGAGACCTTCCTCGGCCAGCGCGGTGCCTTCGACGACCTCGCCGGTGAGCATGAGGTACTGGCTCAGCTTGGTCAGCACCTCGGCGCGCCCCTGCCCGGGGTTCGGCACGAGGCTGAGCGCGCGGCGGTAGTCGCCGTCCCCGGGCCTGGCCTTCGAGTGCTTGAGGTCGGCGTGGAGCACCAGCAGCCCGGCGACCCGCTCGGGTTCGGCCGTCTCGTCCAGCTCGGCGAGCGCGGCTTTGGCGAACTTGAAGCCGCGCTCAAGCTCGCCGCCCGCGTAGGCGGCCGAGGCGGCGCGTTCGAGCACGGTGGTGTGGTCGGCGCCGATCCGCTCGGCCGCGTCGGGAACCTTGTCCCAGAGCATGAGCACGCGTTCGAGCAGCGGGATCGTCTCGGTGTAGGCGAAGGCCTTGCTCGACTTCAGGGCCGCTTCCCAGGCGGAGACCAGGGCCCAGAGGTCGTCGCGGGCGCCGTACCAGTGGTGGGCGATCTCGACGGCGGCGCGGCCCGGCGGGACGAGCGTGCGGTCGCGGGAGATCTCCTCGGCGAACCTGGCGTGCAGTCGCTGGTGCTCACCGGGCAGCAACTCGTCGTGTACGGCCTCGCGGATCAGCGCGTGCCGGAAGACGAACGCCCGGTTGTCGGCGATCTGCAGCACGTTGCCGGCGATGGCCGGGCGCAGCGCGGACTCCAGCTCCAGGTCGGCCAGCCCGCTCACTGCGGACAGCAGCGCGTGGCCGACCCTGATGCCGCCCGCGGCGGCGACGCGCAGGACCCGCTGGGTCTCCTCGGGCAGCCGCTCGACCGAGCCGAGGATGAGGTCGTGCAGCGACTCGGGCAGGTCGGAGCTGTCGTGGTCGCAGTCCATCAGGGCTTCGACGAACAGCGGGATGCCTTGGCTGCGCTCGTAGACGTTCTGGATGCGGCCGTACTGCGGCGCCGCGCCGAGGATGCCGGCCATCTGCTCGGCGACCTCGTCGCGGGACAGCCGGGGCAGGTCGAGCCTGAGTACGCCGCTGACCCTGCCGAGCTCGGCCAGCACGGGCCGCAGCGGGTGCTGGCGGTGCAGGTCGTCGGAGCGGTAGGTGAGCACCATGAGCACCTGCGCCTCGCGCAGGTTGCGGCTGAGGAAGGCGATCAGGTCGCGGCTGGACCGGTCGGCCCAGTGGATGTCCTCTATGAGCAGGACGACGGGTCTGCTCTCGGCCAGCCTTTCGAGCAGGGTGAGGAACTGCTCGAACAGGCGGGCCCGGCCGGTGTCGGTCTCCCCGTCGCCGCTGGGCTCGCCGAACTCGGGCAGCAGCCGGGCCAGATCGCGCGCCGCGCCTTCGGGCAGCAGCGCGGCGACCTGTTCGGTGCCCCGCTCCCTGACCAGCTGGCGCAGCGCGGCGGTGAAGGGCGCGTAGGCGAGGCCCTCGGTGGACAACTCGACGCAGCCGCCGAACAGCACGTGGGCGCCCCGGTGGGCGGACTGTTCGGCGAAGCTCTGCACCAGCCTGGTCTTGCCGACGCCGGCCTCGCCGCCCAGGAGGACCGCCGTCGCCGATCGCTTACGCGCCTCGTCGAACGCCTCCCTGAGGACCGACAGTTCCGCGTCCCGTCCGACGAAGACAGGACTCACGGTTCGACCCATCATGCCGTCAAGCATGTCATGCCCTTTGGGTTGCTTTCGCCGTATTTAGGGAGGTAGAAGGGCCCGGCCGCGAGGGAGGGTGCGGCCGGGCTCTCGTGGGGTGGTCATGAGCTGCGGAGCTTGCCGAAAACCGAACGGCTGCGCCGCGCGGCCTTGTTCGCCTTCTCCGCCTCGCGTACCTGGCGGTGGTTGGCGGCGGCCTGCCGCAGCTCGCTGACGTGACTCTGCATGACCTGGAGTTCGATCTCGGGGTTCATCAGGTTTCCCTGCTCTCTTGCTGGTGTCCCTTGCCGACATCCTCAAGATTGCTCCTAAGGCCCACCCCCTCACATCGGACGGATGCCTTATCTCCCCAACCCCAACGCCTTAGGACTACCTAGACCACACCCCAACCCGCCTTAGGGCTTCCGGACGAGCTCTCGTCGCAGCGGGGCCCCGGCAGCCTGATCATGCAGGTCACAGGGCCTGAGGCGTCTTGGTCGTGCAGAGGTGAAGCCCCTGGCGACTCAGGGTGTCAAGATCTTCGCCGTCCCTGACGGCTCGCTCCCGAGGGGTTTCGTGATCATCACCAGGCCCGGTGCAGGACCTCAAAGCCGCCCGAATCCAGGGCGATGTTCGTCGGCTGCAGTCCGCTGGGTCCGTCGACAAGGGCACATGGGTGGAGGTGACCATATCCGTGTGCCGGTCAAGGACGGGGACAAACCGGCCTCGCAGAAGAGTGTCGACTCTACTCACACCATGCTCCGCGCGCCATGGCACGTGAGCGAAGTCCGTCGAAGGCCGCGCCTCCGAGAGAAGGCCGTGTCGATCACGCCGCCGATTCTCGCTGTGTGGTTCCGATGAGCACTGGCTGGTCGAAACTTCTTCTCGAGGAGCAGGCGTCTATCGCCAGACAAGGCGGTATAGAGCGAGGTTTGTCGGTGCTATTGGTCGAAGCCTCTGCTTGGACGACAAATCCCCCAGAGGAGTTCGGCTCGAGTCCCCGGGGCGGGAGCCGGGCACAGGCCTTACGAGTCCGGGACACCTCGGATAACCTGCGCGACTCGTCCGATGGTGGCGGTCGGGTGCGCGCTGTCGGGGAGGGTGGAGTCTGGCGCCCAAGATTCTGGGACATATAAGGATCGGGCTACCTAATTTGACGATTTAGTTACATCCGTAAAGCTAAACATCTTGGTTGTGTAGTGATTGCGTGACACTTCACATCTACGTCTATAGACTTTCCCGTCATGGGAGAGCCTGATTCGTCCTATGTGCGCAGCCGCGCCTGTCGCGCCACTGTAACGCCTTGGCTGTGCATACCTGATGAAACGGTATTGACCCAGTTTGGAAGAGGCGCAGGTAAGTTTCTAGACGCTCCGCGGTACGAGAAAGAGCGAGAAATTTCCCTTTTGACGGGCGAACTCTCTGTCGAGAAGGCAATCCGGTATGTACAAAGGAACGCATCCGCTAGTACGGCAGCCGCCATTCGTTAGCTGATCTGGGTGTATGCGGTGGCCAGGCGAGCGCGGCGGTGGAACCAGCGGGCTCGGGCTTGATGTCGG
>NZ_JBEYZF010000067.1:0-19556 GCF_040645915.1 Nonomuraea sp. NPDC046570
GCACCGGTGGCGACAACGCCACCAGACCCGCGCCCGACGAAGCCACTACCAGCGACGACAACTCAAAGATCGGTAAGTGCGGCTGGAGTACTAGGAATCTCGGCCCTCGGGCTGGCCGCCGCGGTCCGCGACAACGGCGGTGGCCGCCGAACTCGTCGAGCGCAAGGCCAAGCAGAATCGCCCGCGCGTGCGGGAGACCGGGCTAGAGCCTGTCTGATAAATGATCATGTCTGGGTGCGGTTAGATGATCGGTCATGGTGCGTCGCGGTGAGTTGACCGATAAGGCCTGGGAGCGGATCGAACCGTTGCTGCCCGCTGTGGATGGCAGAGGTCGTCCGTGGCGGGAGCTCCGCATCAGTGACGTCATCACAGGTCGTCACGCCACGAATCATCACGGCGTAACAGCACCACTCCCGTGGCCTCCTGGGCCAGCCGATGCCCTGCGGCGATGATGCCGGCCGCTTGGCCGCGGATGGCTCCGGGAAGCCAGGCGACGCGTCGTTCGGCGACAATCGGGTCGATCTCCTTCGGCGCCGATCCTCGGACATCCTGGCCGACAAGAAGGCGGTAGAGGCCCGCGGCGGGACGGACCGGTGGAAGTCCCAGCGCCGCGGCGGTCACGTTGGCCCGCTGCGCGATGGTCAGCCCGTCCTCGTCAAGGTCGCCGTAATAGGCGATGTCGGTCACGCCGGCCAGCCTGCTGATCCGGGCGACGGATGCCTCGAAGGCGTGCCCGCCGCCGAACGCCACGTATCCGACCTGTCCGCAGCGGTGCTCCAGCAGCGTGCTGAGGGTGGTGAATGTGTCGCTGTTCTCGATCACCAGGACGATGCCGCCCGCGCCGACACGTTCGTACGCCAAGGGCGGAGGAATGCGCTCAGCGGCCAGAGCGGCCAGGGTGAGGCGGCCGGGTGCGAACAAGGTGGTGGCCGTGAGCGCGTCGAGCCGCTTCTCGTCACCGAAGATCTCCAGGGAGCGCTCGCGCATCGGGACGACGGTCCGCCGTTCGTCGTTCCCGTCGGTGTCGCGCAGCCACCGGTTGACCGTCTTGAGGACGTCGAGCTGTGCCGAGGACAGCGAGTCCGCGCCGGCCCAGGTGAGCTCATGACGCCAGACGGCCAGCGACGGCGCGCGGGAGTGCTGGGTGTCCTGCTTCGGCTGCGGCGGCAGGCGGAGCCAGCGGGGGAGTGGTGGGAGCGCGTCATCCCACCCGTTGCGGCCTCGCGGCAGTTCTGCAAGGTGATGGTCGGCGAGCTCATCCAGGAGTGCGGACAGGACGGGGCGGCCCTGGGTGGTCCCCGCCGTTCCAGGGCAGGCGGTGGCGAAAGCCGCGAGGATCCCGGCCTGCTCGACGCGGCGCTCCGCCATCGCGTTCAGGGTGGCCGACAGGATAGCCGCCGATTGCGAGAGTGGTCGCGCGCCGTGCTCCTCGCTGTCGCTCACTGGTCGTCGCCTTCCTGCTGAGTCTCGTCGCCGGATTCGTGCTCGCGTGGTTTCACCAGCAGCCGTACGGCGGTGATCCGGCCGGTGACGTGCAGGTGCCCTATCCCCGTACGCTGGTCGGCGTCGTTTCGCAGCCGGATACACAGCGGGAAGGTAGCCAGTACTCGGTCCTCCATGTTCCCTGTGGTGTAGATCAGCTGGACGCCGAGCGCCATGGCCATGTTCATCTGCAGGCTCAGCAGGTAGTCGGCGCTGGCCTTGCCGATCGGATTGTCCAGGATCAGCATCCCGCCCAACCGGCTGCCGGTTCGGGCTCCCGTCCGTGTGCTGCTGCGCAGGGCGGCCAGCGTGCAGTACAGCATGATCGCGCCGGTGAGCTCCTGCCCGCCGGAGAAGATCTTGCCCATCTCGCTGATCGACGCGTACTCGGCACGGCCCGCGGCGTCGGGCTTGAGGATCTCCACTTTGAAGTCACGCGGCACTGCGGCCCCGACGCAGCGCAGCACGAGGTCCCTGCCTGCCTGGTTCGGCTGAGTGCGAGCGTTCTCGTCCAGGGCTTCGGCGATCCGCACGACCAGGGTCTGCGGTTCCGGCTTGGCGAAGCCGATCTTCAGAATCCGGCGACCGGCCCATACCCAGGCGCTCTCGGGCAGCCGCGATAGCCGCTCAGCCTTCTCCAGCAGAGCCAGCGCCTCGCTGGTGTGATGCTTCAGCTGGTCGATGAGCAGTTTCCGATGGCGGTCCGAGTCCTCCAGATCGGTGGTCAGGCTCGCCGCCCGCCCGGTGAGCTCGGCTGCCCATTCGCCGGCGCGTGCGGTCAGCGATGCCTTGTCGATCTCGGTGACCTGTTTGTAAATTGGCGCCTTGAGCTTGCCGAACCGGTTCTGGTTGGCGGTTTCGCGGAAGTCGATGACGGCGTCGTCCACGGCTCGGTCCGCTTCCCGAAGGTGGTCGGACGCTTTACTGTACGCCTCGGTCGCCTTGTCCGCGGCCTGCTGCGCCTCGTCGGCAGTTCCCGCGAACGGTCCTGAGACGGGCGGGAGGTCCAGCTTGCGGACAGCGGAGGCGAGGCCGCGCTGGACGACGGCCATCTCGCGGGCCGCGGTCTCAGCATGGTGGAGCTTGCGTTCAGCGGCCAGTTTAAGCTCGGACGCCGCCTGGAGCAGTTCGTCGGCCTCGGTGAGTACGCCGGCGGCCCGCTCGGTGAGCGACACGCCTTCGTCGGAGCTCGATGGCGCCCAGTCGTCGTCGAGGCTGGTCCACGGCGCTCCGTTGCGCTGGCCTGCCGAGGATGTCTCAGCCTGCAGGTGGATGGCCTGCTCGCTCAGCTTGCCGTGCTCGCCTTCCAGGGCTGTCACCGCGCGCTCGAGTCTTCGCTTCGCGGCCTCGAGGGACGCGGAGCTTCCCGCGTCCGGGGACACGGCCAGCGCTTCGGCTCGAGCCCGGATGACAGCCAGTTCGTCGAGCAACGCCGCCTCGAGAGAGGAGGTCTCCCGCTGCGCGCCGTCGACGCGCTGCCGCAGGTCCTGGCCCACCTCCACGGCGAGGAAGGCGGCTGCGGCCTGCTCGTAGGAGATCTCCAGCGCGGCGAGATCGGCTTCGTCCGTGACCTTGCCGAACGGCTCGTTGCCGTAAACGACCTTCTTGAGCCGGTCGGCGTACGCGGCGGCGTCGCGGCGGAACGACTCGGCTTGCACCGCGTGTTCGGTGGCTCGGTCGCGAGACCGCTCGGCTTCCTCGCGGAACTCCTGGGCCGCCTCACGATGTCCTGCGGCCTCTGCTTCGAGCTTGGCGATCTCTAGACGATCCTTGCCGGCTGCTGCGGCGTCTGCCGCGAGCTGCTCGAAGGACTCCGCGGTACGGACGTCGTCAGCAGCGGTCTCTTCGGCCTCCGCCACGACCTGGGCGTGCTGGTCGAGAGCGTCAGCGGCTCGTGCGTGTGCGTCGCGGGCCGTGTCGAGCAGGGACTTGGCCTCGGCCGCCGCGCTCGACGCCGCTTGGGCTGCCGAGCGCAAGCGTTCCGCGTCGCCCGCTGGATGCTCGCGAAGCCACTCGCCGAGCCGGTGGTTGAGCTCGAATGCCGCTTTCCTGAGCTCGGCGAGTTCGTGGAGGGCGGGGGCGCGGCCCTGGATGCGGGCGCCTGCCTGTTCACGCAGCGCGGCGGCAGCCTTCGGATCGTGCAGCGCAGGGGTCGGCTCCACAACGAACCCGTTCCCCGCCTCCTCTGCGCTCCTCTCGAAGGACGCGGCGGTGGCGACGAGCACGGCCGCCGGTGGCAGCGGGCGCGCCTCGGCGAGCACCGCGCGTGCCTTGTCCAGGGTCAGTTGGTCGGCCACGACGATGCCGTCGACCAGGGCGGGGCGGGCTTGGATGATCTCGGCATGCAGGCGAGGATTGACCAGTTGCTCCAGCGCCCGCCAGCCCGCTGTCGCGGCGATCTCATGGTCTGCCAGCACCCGCAGCAGGTCCTCGACCGCCTGGCGCGGCGGCATAAGCGCTTCGTCCTCGGCGATCAGCGCTTCGATCAGCCGCTGGTCCGCCTTGTTGTCCGCGGTCAGCGTGTCCAGCCGGGCCTCGGTCGATCTCTGCGCCGCAGTGGCCAGGTTGCCGAGCGCGGAGGCGTTCGTCTCCAGCCACAGGGCGGGATCGCCGCCGGGAACCTCCTCGTCGTTACCGAGTTCGGCGAGTTCGCGCAACAACGTCTCCGCCGTGAGCGCCCGTGCCACGCCTTCCATGCCCTCGACCGTCCGGACCGCGGCCTCGACTGCTTGGCGCGCCTCCATCTCGGGCTCGATCAGCCGACGCGCGGCCTCCTCGAGCGCGCGGACCTCCAGCTTGAGCTGCTTGTCGGCTTCACGATGCCGCGCCGCCCTGGTCGTGCTCTCCTTGGCTTTGGCGCGTAGCCGGGCATCGGCTTCGCGGACGCTCTCGCCTTCCTCCAAAATGCCCTGCTCCCGCGCGGACTCCACGCGGCGATCCACCTTCTCGACCTGCCTAGTCAGCAGCTCGGCGCGGACGGCGTTCGAGGTGGCCTGCCGCTCATCCTCGCCCGCGCGGCGGTCTGCTACTGCCGCGTCCGCCTTGTCCTTCGCGCTCTTGCCTGCCAGGTCGTTCCCCTGCGCGGCGCAACGCTGTGCGGCACGGTGAAGGGCGCTTCCGAATGTGGCTCCGGCTCGGTCACGGCGGAGCCGCGCGGCTCCCGCGGCCTGCTCAGCGGCGTCCAGCAGTTCGCTTGCGACCTTGTACTTCTCGCGTGCGGCGGCGGCCTTCAGCAGCTTGGGGACCAGCGTCCAAGCGGCCAGTTTCGTACGATCGTCAGCAAGCTGCCGCTCGACCTCCTGAGCCTTGACGCGCGCCTCGTCACGGCGTAGGGCCAGGGTCCTGCGCCGCACTTCCTTGTGGATCAGGTCGGCCTGGTCGCGAGCCTGCTGCCGCACCTCGGCGTTCTGCTTCGCGGTCTTCACGTCTGCCTGGTGGGCGGGCAGCGCGTCCTCGGCACGCTGGACGGTCTCCCTGAGCTCAGCCGCAAGCCGTGCCAGGGCCGCCGCGGAGGTCTGGGCCTCCTTGTCCGCCGCGACCTGCTCGGCACGCCGGGCGGCGAGGCGATGCGCGACTGCCGCAGTGGCGGTGGAGAAGTCGCGGTCCAGCAGCAGCTGCTCGCGGCGTCCGATGTTGCCGGCATATATGGCAAAGGCCTTGCCCAGCTCGGTGTAGTTCTCCGCGTCCAGCGCCTTGCTCAGCAGCCACTCGACGAACTGGCGGCCAGTGGTGGTCTTGAATGCCTCGGCCGCGTCGCCCTCGTCGACGTTCATCGCCTGCTGCACCGCGAACAGGTCCGGCTCCAGGCCGAGCCGACGCAGATGGTTCTCCCATTCGCCCTGCCGCTTCTCGATCTCCACGTGTAGCGACTTGTCGGCAGCGTCCAGGCGCTTGAGCGCGTCGTGGAAGGCGTTCATCGGGAGCCGCCGCCGGCCTTCGGCGAATGGCAGGCTGGCTAGGGTCGTGTCTTCGCCGGGGTTGAAGGAGTAGAACAGCCGGTCGAGCTTGCCATCCGCGAGGGGGGACAGCGCCTGGCCGGTCACCAGCGTCTCACCGGTGCGGACATTCACCCATTCCAGCACCACGTGGGAGGGCGCTGCCGCGGACACCACGTAGGCGCGCAACGCCTCACGGCCCTTACGGGACTGGCGTTCGGGAAGCACTGTGGACAGCAGCATCCGGATGAACACGGACTTGCCGCCGCCGTTCTCCAGCACCAGCAGGGTTGCCGGAGCCGGGCGCCGGAACAGCTGTACGGGCGACGGGATCAGGGTACGGGCCGCGATCGGCGGGCCGCCGTCGGACAGGTCCAGCACGACATCGTCGTAGCGGGCGCTGCTCGGGCCGATGTTGTAGAGGCGGACGCGGTTCAGCTCATACATCGCTGGATCAACCTCCTGACTCGGTCGAAGCGGGGGCCTCGTCGCCCGAGCTGTCGAAAGTTGGCTTGCCGTCCAGACCGACGGCGATCCCGAGCGCGGCCAGTTCGCCGAGCATCTGCTGCCCGGCCAATTCTCGTACCTGGATCTGGTACCGGGCCGTGGTGGTGTAAGTGCCGCCGTTCTCGTTGCCGGCGCGCCGTAGCATGCCGTTCTCGGCCAGATACTCGGCGACGCGCTTGGTGATCGCGTGCCTGCTCTTGGAATGGGCTCGAGCGTCTCCGGTGGGAGCCACCGGGTTGCGCCGCTGGTGGTAGCGCCACAGCTGTACGAGATCCGGCTGACCGGCTGGGACCCCGTGGTCCTCGCCGGTCTCGGCCGCCCGGTGTTCCAGTTCCTTGGTTGCCTGCTCGACCATCTCGTCGACGTGACGGATCGTGACCCGGCCGACATGGGCCTCGTCATCGAGGTCTTCTGGCCGGTAGTAGGCGAGTGCGGCTATGGCCAGGTGCGCCAGCGCCGCGATCGGGCGATCGGCGACCTGCTTGATGTGGTCGGCGACGCTGGCGGCGAACTGCGTCTCAGGTGTAGTCCCGAACACGAGCCCGGCCCGTGGGTTGACCGCGATGACGGTCAGGTCGAAGCCGCGCGCAGCGGCGTGCAGCAGTCGGGCGAACGCGTCGTCCGCACGGTAGCGGCCCACCAGCGTGGCGTACTCAGCGTTGCGCCGGGGCGTCAGCCCGGGCTGAAATCCGAAGGAGAGCAGCCTGCAGGCCGCAGCCAGGTCCTCAAAGTCGCTCATGCTTCTACCTCCAGACTGTTCACGATCGGGCCGCGTACCACCAGAAGGTCGTTTCCGGCGAAGACCTCGTCGTCCAGTTCCTCGTTGTCCGCCAGCGCGGCCAGCGTCGTACGGCGCTCGGCGTCGTGGCGTGGCGCCCCGAACAGACCCAGCACCTGCAGAGCCAGCAGGTGGTCGGCTTTGCAGGAACCGGGACGGCGTGCCGCCTTCAGCAGCGCGGACAGCCGGACGCGGTCGGCACGTGCCAGCAACGATTCGACGGCCGCGTACTGCTCGTCGGAGAACGCCGGGTCGTCCTCGGCTTCACCGAACTCGGGCTCGGTGATCAGACCGTCTTCGCTGTCCTGCTCCTCAGGCAGCGTCATCAGACCCGTGATCAAGTCCGGGAGGTAAACGACCGCGGGCCGGCGCGGTGGCGTCGCCGCGCCGGCGAACCCCTCCAGCAGCGGAAGGGCTTGCCATACTGACAGCTCCAGGACCGGATCCAGCAGCTGGTGTGCGAGATCGACGTAAGACCGGCTCGGCGGCGGTACGAAGATCTGCCGCTCCTGTTCCGCGCGAAACCTCTCGCCCACCTCCTGGAGGTTCGCCTGCAACGTCGCGTGCCTGCGCAGGCACTCCTCGAGAATCGCGATCAGCTCGGCGGCCTGAGCCGGGGTGGCCTCCTCCGTGCTGTTGTCCATTATCCGGACCAGGTTGTCCTTGATGACGCTTTCGGCGTTGATGCGGTCCTCAATGTGCTCCAGCGCCTCCGTCTGGATCCGCCGGACGTCACGGACCCAGTCCACCGAGCGCACGTCCCTGCGCATCCCCTCCAGCCGAGTACGGATGTATTCGGCGTACTGCACCGTGCGGCGCAACGCCATCTCCGCTGCGCGGTGGGCGTCGGCCAGCCGTCCGCGCCTCACGAGCGCCTCCAGCTTGGCATCCGCCGCGACCTGCTCGGAAGCGATGTCGATGTCCACCGCGCCGACCAGCACCGCGATCGCCTCGTTGGAAGCGCGAAGTCGTGGCCGTCCGTCGGGGCCGACGACCTCTCGCAACAGCTTGAAGGAGAACTCGTGCGAGACGTAGGTGCCGTCCCATACGAGGCCGTACATGTGGCTGAAGTCGCGATTGACCGTCCCGACGTTCACCAGGCTGTCCAGGATCCAGCGCGCCACATCGGTGTGTTCGTCGAGGCTGCGGGCAGGCATCTGGAGCTCCGCTACCCGAATCACCGCTGTCACGACGTCCTCGTGGCGGGCACCGTCCTCGAAGTCCATCTTCAGCGTGACGGTGTCGATGGCCGTGAGTGCCAGCTCCTCCATCTGGTACCCGCCCCAGTCCCGCGACGTGAGCAGCGACTTGCGGCGTTCCAGGTCGAGGACCGGATCGGCGACGGCTAGCGCCTTCACCCGCGTGGACAGCCCCAGCGTGTCCCGGCCAGGCCTGCGCGCTTCTGACATGGGGTTTCCTCCCTTCCTCTCCGGCCCGGCTATGCCAGCGTCTGCAGGCCTCTGGACAGGTCGGCCTGCACCAGCTCGTCGCGTTCTGCCTGGGTCATCCAGCGCGCCGTGGAGCCTGCAGGCCCGTTCTCCACCCACAGGACGTCATCGACGGCTTCGGCAACAGCGTGCAGGTGGCTGATCACCATGACGAGCCGGTCGCCACCCGCCTGGGAGCGCAGCACGTCCAGCGCAGACTCCAGCGCCGAGGTGTCGAGGGTCGCGAAACCTTCGTCGAGGAAGAGCGATCCCAGTCGCGGGCCGCTGCGTGAGTGCAGTTCGGCGAGCGCCAGCGCGAGAGCGAGCGAGGCCAGGAACTTCTCCCCGCCGGACAGCCGGTTGGGGTGGTGGACGACGCCGGAGCCCCTGCTGATGATGTCGAACCCGTCGGCGAAGCCGAACCGCTGGTCGGTCAGCTGTCCGAGCAGGTCGCTCGCCACGCCCAGCAGGGCGCGCGTGCGCAACATGGTGAGGTGGCCGAGAAACTTGGCGTCGACGAGTTCTTTGCGCAGCACTTCCAGCGCGTCGAAGCGGGCTTCCCCTGCGGCGATGGCAGCGTCCAGGTCGGCTGCGGGCTTGATCAGGCATTCCGCGCCGTGCTGCTCTTCACGCCGTCCTTCTGCCTCTGCGCCGGCTTTCGCCGCCGCAGCTACGAGAGGGTGCAGCAGCTGAGGGGCCGTCAGGCCGCCAGGCTGGAAGCCGTCGACGTCGGCGACCTCGGCGACGTTCTCGCGCAGGTCGGACAGCGCGGCGTCGCCTTGAGCCCTCCCGATGGCGGACGCCTGGTCAAGTTCGCCGCCGAGCGACTTAGCGATCTTCGACAGCTCGTCGGCGAACAAGCGGACTCCGGCGACCCCGGAGTCGACGGGAGCTTGCGGCGCGTGGTGCCGGCCCTGGGCACCGAGGTGGTTGATCGCCTGCTTGACGGCCTGCGCCCAGTCGTTCAAGGCTGCGCGCAGCTTGTCCAGCGGCTGCTCCACATCGGTGCGCGCCTCCTGGTCCAGTGCGCGCTGCTGGGTGAGCACCTCGGCCTTCTCCACTCGCGCGGCTTCAAGTTGCTCGACGAGGCGCTGGATCTCGGCCAGGTGGGTGGCGACGGCGGTGGCCGCTGCTGCCGCGGCATCGGCCCGGACCTCGATCGCTTCCTCGGGCAGCATCGCCTGGATGTGCACCGGCAGTGCCTGCAAGTCGGCGGCGAGACGGCCCGCAGCGCCCGAGTGTCGGTCGGAGGCTGTGTTGGCGTCGTCGATCGCCTGCTGGTGCCCGCTCTTTCGGCTTTCGAGCGCTTCTCGGGCGGCTTCGAGCCTTGCGGTATGTCCGAGGGCTTCGGCCTGCTTCCGGGTGGCGGCGGCGGTGGCCTCCAGCTCGCACACCGTGATCATTTCACTGATCGTCGTGATGTACTGTTGGTCATCGGCGGTAGTCGGCCTCTCGGTGGCGGATTCGGCGTCGAAGTCTCCCTCGGCCTCCAGGACCAGAGCCGCGAAGTCCTTCAGGGCGTCCGCCGCCTTCGCCTGAGCCTCCTGGGCGTCCTGCAAAGCACGCTGGTGATCCCCTTCGCGTTCGAGCTCGGCCTGGTCGGCCGTGGTCAAGGCTGCGCGGGCTTGGGCAAGCTGTCCGGAGATCTCGTCCTGCGCGACTTCGGCCTCGCGTAGCCGCTCCTTGGCGCCGTGCAACTCCGTGGCGTAGCTCTCGGATGCGGGCGTGAAGTCGGCAGGGATGGTTTGGTTGCACACGGGACAGCCGTCGCCGGGGTGCAGTTCGGCGGCGATCCCGGCTGCCTTGTCACGGAGAAGGAGCGCGTCGAGCTGCGCCGCAGCGGTTGTGACGCGTTCCTTGATGGCGAGGGCATCCCTTTCCAGGACTCCGACGTTGTGGCGGGCGGTCTCGCAGGTGCCTACCGCAGTGGCGTACTCGAGCGCGGCACCGGCGGCGGCGCGGGCTGCCGTGGCGGTGGCGGCCACCAGGGGCCGGGCGGTGGCCGCGCTCGTCCGGACCCTCTTGCTCGTTTCCGCGGCATCCTCGGCGGCGCGTGTCAGGGGTTCAGCGTTGGCAGCTCGTATGGCCAGGTCCGCTTCCGCCGCGGCGATGGCAGCGTCGTCCGCGGCAAGCCGCCTGTTCAACTTGGCGAGCCGGTCACGCTCGCCCCGATGCTCCTCGGCGCGCGCCGCGAGGTCTTCCAGAATCACGGCGGACCTGCGGAGCTCTTCGTCGCTGGCGTCGGCGATCGCCTTGGTCAGCTGCCCCTCCGCCCGTACCGCATCGTCGCCGCGCTGGTTCAGGAGGTCGCGACGTGCGGCGATGCCGGCGGCGATGGGCTCGAGGTCGCGCAGCACGGCATCGGCGTCGGCCACGGCACGTGCCGACAGGTTCTCGGCTGCGGTGGCGGCTGTCTCCGCCGCGGTGCGAGCCCGGATGGCTTCGGTCTGCAGAGCCGAGATGCGATCGATGGCGGTGTTGAGAAACGCGGCGCGAGCCTCGGCGGCGTCAGCAGCCGCAGCCGCAGCCGTCGCGGCCTGCTGCGGGTCCTCCGGTATGGTGGCGCGCTTGGCTTTCGCAGCGCCGATCAGCGATTTGAGCGTGATGCACCGGCTACCGGCCAGCTTCTGGACAGATTCCAGAGACTCCGCGCCGAACAGCTCCCGCAGTCGCTCACTCCGCTCCTTCTGGCCCGCGGTGAGGAGCTTGTCGAACTTGCCCTGCGCGAGCAAACCGACGCGCATGAAGGTCTCATATCCCATCTGCAGGATGGCCTTGATGCGGTCGTCGACCTTACCGGCGTTGTCGAGTTCCTCACCGGTGTCGAGGTTCCTCAGGTGGTGCCGGGCGGCGTTCGCGTTGGTGGCGTGCAAGGTGCGCTGCACGTGCCAGCGCTGGGCGCCCTGCAGGAACGTGAGCTCCACGCTCATGGCTTGGGCGCCGTCGGCGATGAGCTGCCGTGCTTCTCTGGTCTCCCAGGAGCTCTTGCGGAACAGCGCGTAGGTGACGGCGTCGAGGAGGCTCGTTTTTCCCGCGCCGGTGTCGCCGAGCGCCGCGACCAGGCTCTTCCCAGTGAAGTCGACGGCAACGGGGGTGGGGTAGCTGCGGAATCCAGTCAGAGACAGCTTCAGCAGTTTCATCGGCCCACCTCCTGCTCGCCTGCGAGCACGGCAGTAAGCAGCGTCTCCTCGCAACAGGGCGCGGGATCCTCGAGGTCCGGTTCGGCCCTCAGCTGAGCGAAGGTTTCCATGGCACGATCCAGAGCCAGGCCGGTGATGCCGCGGCCAGGCAGGTAGTCGCGAAGGAGATCCTCGATGCCAGGCAGGTCCTTGACCGTGACCTCGCGGTCCAGGAGACGGCCTGCCGACTCAGGACAGCGTTCCTCGATGGCGACGACCGTCGCCTCCGGCAGCATCTTCGCGATGGTCTCCGCCAGGGACAAGGTGGGGGCGTCGACGTTCACCACCGCCTTCACCCAGGCGTCGCCGACACGGCCCGCGCGCTGCGCGATCTCCTCGAGAGTGCCCTCCAGGCGGACCAGGCGGCGGCCGGAGTCGAGCGGCGCGAGTTCGATGCGCGGCGCGTGCCCCGGAGCGATCTCCGCCAGGACGACGCTCTTGACGTCACGGGTCTCGCCGAAGTCCAGCTGCAGCGGGCTGCCCGCATAGTGGGCGGGGAATCCGGCGCGGTCGACGGGCTGCGGCTTGTGGATGTGGCCGAGGGCGCCGTAGTCGACCGCGGGAAGGTCGGCCGTGGCGACCGCGTAGTCGGCTTCGACGGAGAAGCGCCGCTCGGAGTGTGAGGGCATGGCGCCTTCGACGAACAGGTGGGCGGCGAAGACCAGGACGTCGCGTGCGGAACGCCCCGCCGCTAGGCGGTGGTAGACATCGGCCTGGACGGCACGCATCCGCCGGGCGTATGCGGCCGTCGTCATGGCGGGGTCGGCGAAGTCGTAGGCGAATCTGTTGGGGTGCAGGTACGGCAGCGCGCCCACCCGCAGGGTCAGCTCACCCGCTGCGGCAGGGTACTCGGCCATCAGCAGCCCGCCGGGGCGGGCGTCGGTGGCGAACCGCACCTGGACCTGGTTCGCCTCCCGGTTGCCCATGTCGCTCAGGATGAACTGCAGGAACGTCAGCACGTTGGCGGTGTCGTGATTGCCCGCCACCACCACCGTCGGCGCGATCGCCTCGAGGCGGCGCAGCGCCTGGGCGGCGCGGCGCATGTCGTCCAGGCCCGGTCGCGGGCCGTCGAACAGGTCGCCGCTGTGCACGATCACGTCGGGGGCAAAGTCTGCGGCGATCTCGATGATCTCGTCCAGGACGGCGTCGAACTCGGTGTCGCGCCGGTGACGGCCGATCTGGCGGCCGAGATGCCAGTCGGAGGTGTGGAACACACGTCCCATCACGGAAGCCTCCAGGGGAAGAGTCCGCGGGGCAGCGCGAGACGCGCAGCCGCACGGGCGGAGGAGTAGGTGTAGCCGACCGTACCTTAAACTCTGGAGAAAATCTGGAAGCTTCGGGAACTCTGGTAGGGTCGAGTCATGAGTGACCCGCTGGATGCCTTGGAGACGAGCATCAGCGTCCTGCGCCGCGCGATCCGCGACGCCTCCGCAATCGGCGACACCGAGCGAGCTGGCGAGCTGCGGGCTCAGCTCCGCCGTGCCGAGCGGGCCTGGGACGCGCTCATCGCCGACGAGCCCCCCTTCCCGCCGGCGGCGGGCTCCGGCCCGGTGCCGGGAGGCGCCCAGGGCTCGATGCTGCCAGCACGCGAGCACGTGCACCGTTCGCTGGTGCTGCTGGGTATCCCGGCCGCGCCGAAGCTGATCGTGAGCGTGCACGAGGCGTTCTTCCCCGGCGAGCTGTCCGCCTCCAAGCTGTCCAGCCTGCGCCGCGACGAGGAGCGGTCTTACCGGTCGGCGCCCGGAGCCCGGCCGTACTACCTGTGCCCCGCGCTGACCCACGACCTGCTGTCCCCGGCGCGGGCCCTGATCACGATCAGCACGTGGACCCTGGAGCAGCGTGTCGTCGGCCCGTTGTCCCCGCGCGTCGACTTCCTCACCGCCGCGATGCGTATCGCCGAGACGGTGCACACCGCGGCCAGGCCGTCGGAAACAGGGCCTGGCGCGGCGGCGTTGCGACTACTCTGGCAATTCGCCGTGAACATCCCGGGCGCGACGCCCGCCGGGCCGGCCGTCCAGGACGCCGCGCCCGACCCGCACCTGGTGATTGCCGCGGCTCGAGCTGAGCTGGACGTGCACACCGACGCCGACCGCGCCACCCGGGTCGAGGCCGCGCGGCGGGCTCGCAAACGGCTCGGCGAGGACTCGCAGCTGTTCGGCACATCCCTGCGGAACGTCAAACGCCTGCAGGCCTAGATCTGACCTTCTTCCGTCAAGATCCCATCTTCCCCTGAGGATCCCCACACCGTGAAAGCAGCAGTCGACGCACGCTTGGACGTGCTGCGCGGCTCCGCACTGCGCCTGACCTACAGCGCCAGGTCGCTGGCCGCGCTGGAGAACAACCCGCGCTGCACCCTGCGCGCTGTTCTGGACGCCTCCGGCTCCAACAAGACCGACATCGCCAAGCACGCCGGCTACGAGCTGCCCTTCGGCCAGTCACCCTTCGCCATCGCTCGCGGCAACTCCTTCGAGGCGATGGTGAAGGCCAACGGCTGCGCGGAGCTGCTGCGCGTTCTGCGCGAGATCCTGCAGTTGTCCCTGCCGGAGGTGGGCTACCAGGACCTGAACGACGTCGGCGGCGACGGCCGATCGGAGATCCGCCACGCCCGTACCAGGCAGCTGCTGGTGCGGGCCGCTCGAGGGCTGGGCGACGGGACCTTGTTCGACCACCCGATGCTGCTGCTCCGGGTCGGCGGGCATGCCGCGTTCCTGGAACCGGACCTGGTGGCCTTCCGCGTCGGCGATCGCTTCCACGTGGTGGAGATCAAGAGCTTCCCGATCATCGACGGGCGGGCCGACCCGGCGCAGGTGCGGGCGGCCACGACGCAGGCGTGCGCGTACATCATCGCGCTGCGCGCCATGCTCGCCGAGGCCGGCATCGGTCCGGAGGCGGTGTCCGAGACGATCGTGCTGGTGGCGCCCAGAGACTTCACCAACCGCCCGGCTGCGGCGTTCGTCGACGCTCGCAAGCAGGTGGCCACCCTGACCAGGCAGCTGGCGCGCATCGAGCGCATCGGCGACCTGCTCGACCTCCTGCCTGACGGCCTCACCTTTGCCATCGCCGACGAGGCCGGGCTGCCGCGACCGGCCGGCGAGCTTGTTGAAGCTTTGGACCAGGTGCCGGCGACCTACCGGCCGGACTGCTTGAACCACTGTGAGATGGCCTTCTACTGCCGGGCCCGGGCGCGCGATGGCGGGTCGCTGGACGTGCTCGGGCCGGTGGTGCGCGAGCAACTCGGCGGCATCGACACCGTGACCATGGCCTTGGGCCTGGCACGCGGAAAGCTGCGGCCGAACGACGAGCAGGTCGAGATCGCAGCCTCCTTGCGGCACGCGGCCCGGCTGCGTGCCGAGCTGCGTTCCACCGCCGGAACCCCGGGAGCTGCGGCGTGAGCAAAGTGTCCGCGCTGGCGCGCCTGGAGGCGATGGAGGCGATGGCCGCGGTACAGCTGACCGAGTTCCGCCACCGGCGCCTGTCCGACCATCCCCTGGTGATCGTGCCGCTGACCATGGCAGGAGAGGCAGGAGCACCGCTCGCGGCGATGGTCGGCTCCGCCAAGAGGTCGCCGAAGCTGCTAGTCGTGGCGCAGCCGCGCAACCGGGATCAGCGCTTCGCGTTCGCCGCCGAGCTCGGCGGGATCGTGATGGACTACATCGACCACTGCCGCCGGGACCGCCGCGCGGGTTCTTCTCGCGGCAAGGGCGTCGCCTCTTTCTACACCGACGCCCCGCAGGTTCTGGTGCCCAATCCCGGCGGTGTCAAAGCTCTGGCCGATCTGGGACGGACGTGCCGATTCCGCAAGACCACAGGCTCTTACCCCGTAGCGGACATTGTGCCGCGGCTCGGCATGTGGCTGACGTTCCTGGTGGAGTCGGCCGAGCAGGCAGGCACCTCGATGCTGTTGCCGGTCACCGGCATGCTCGGCGAGCACTGGGCCACCGGCCAGAGCGTGCTGGAGGACCAGAACCTCGCCTCGCTGATGGCGTGGATCGCTCCACCCGACGGCCTGGACGTTGCACAGGCCATGGCCGACGCGGAGAACCCGGACGTGTGTCCGCCTGCCGGTCCTGCCACGGCTCCGAGTTTCGACAAGTACTACCTGGAACCGGCGATCAAACGGTTCGCCACGGCTGATCCGCTGGCGGCGGCCGCCGCAGAGGCTGAACTGCGGGAGCTGATCGCCGACCAGCTCAAGCCCACGTGGCGGTTGATGTGGCAGGCGATCTCCCTGCTGCGCGGCGTCCCGGAGGCCCCGCGGGCCGCGGCGCGTTTCGAGCGCGACCGCGCGTCCTTCACCGCGTACTCCGACTACCAGGACGCTGGCGGCCTGCCGCAGCGCAAGCAGGACGCCCCGATCGGCGCAGCCAGGCGGCTGAGCCGGCTGGAACGAGCCTTGGCCGACTTCGAGGCCGACATGGCGTTCGATGACCCGTATGTACTGGCCGACCGGCGCAGCGTCGGAGAGGCGTTTGCCGGGACGGTGGTGGCGGCCGAGCCCGGCCGGATCGTCACCACGGACAAGAACAGGCGGGTGCCCAGGCCGCTGGTCACCGTCCGCACCCAGGACCCCACTCGGCTGGCTGCCGGCACCAAGCTGATCAGCCCGTCCATGCCGGCGAGCCATCGGGCGCTCATCGTCTCGACGATCCCCGACGAGGACACGAGCCTGGTCACCGTCGAGATCGTTGGCGGCATGGGCCAGGGCCTCGTTCCGAAGCCGGGATCCGTACCCGCCCAGGGCCAGCAGGTTGCCTACCTTCCCGACCCCGGCTGGCGGCCCGTGCCGGTGTTCCCGGACAACGATCGGGTTCCATGGACGCACGCCGCTGCGGCCGACGACACGGACGAATTCCACGAAGCTGCCACAGAGGAATGGGGCAATGATGACTGACAACGACGCGGCTGCCAGGGCCGACGCGGCCGTCGCAGAGATCCTGGCCGACCTGTCCGGCAGCAGCCACAAGGCGGTGGTCGTCGACTCCCCGCCCGGAGCAGGCAAGAGCACCCTGGTGGTCCGCGCCGCCGGAGAGCTGGTCGACGGCGGCGAACGCCCGATCGTCGTCGCCCAGACCAATAACCAGGTCGACGACCTGGTCGTACGGTTGGCCGCCGCATACCCGAACCTCTCCATCGGACGGCTCAGCAAGGGCGGGTACGCTCCGCCGCTGGGCGTGAGTGACCCGGCGAACACTTCTGTTGGCACCACCCTGTCCGACTTGCAGGGTTGCGAGATCATCGTCGGCACGTCGGCCAAGTGGGCCACCATCCGCGACGGAACGTTCGGTTGGGCGATCCTAGACGAGTCATACCAGATGCGCTCCGACACTCTGCTACAGATCGTCGAGCGCTTCGAGCGCGGCTTGTTCGTCGGTGACCCCGGCCAGCTGGACCCGTTCACCATGGTTGGCACCGAGCGGTGGATCGGACTGCCGCACGACCCGACACTCAACGGTGTCTCGGTGATGCTGGCCCACAACCAGGGCATCCCCGAGCATCGGCTGCCGGTGTCCTGGCGCCTGCCGCCCTCTGCCGCCCCCACCATCTCGGAAGCGTTCTACCCGTTCGCCGGCTTCACCGCGGGCACCATCCCCGGAACGCGCTCCCTGGAGTTCCGTACGGCCGCCTTCGGCGACACCGACCTGGACGAGACAGTGGCGATGGCGTTCACCACCGGGTGGGCGTTGCACGAGCTGCCGCGCCGCCACGTCCCGCGCACTGATGCCGAGACCATCCTGGCAGCCACAAGTCTGGCCGCCAGGATGCTGGAGCGCGGAACCCTCGCCACCTGCGAGCGGCATCCCGGTGGCCGGGTTCTGGACGCCGCCGACATCGCCATCGGTGTCGCCCACCGCGACCAGGCCGAACTGGTCCGAATCGCACTCGCCCGGACCGGAAACCCTGCCCTGTCACGCGTGGCAGTTGACACGGCCAACCGGCTGCAGGGCCGCGAATACGAGGTCGTCATCGTCGTGCATCCGCTGTCTGGCCGTCGGGACGCGACCTCGTTCCACCTGGAAGCCGGACGGCTGTGCGTGCTCACCTCCCGGCACCGGCAGGCGTGCATCGTTGTCGCGCGCGAAGGCATCGTCGATCTCCTGGACAGCCACCCCTCGACCGACCCTGTGCATCTGTCGGTGCCGGCGAAGTTCCCCGACGGCTGGGAGGCCAACCAGGTCGTGATGAGCAAGCTCGCACAGCACCGCGTTGCGGCGTAGCTGGCGCTTGCGGTAGACGTGCGTCTCGATGTCGAGACTCATCTCGCAGTCGGTGCCGAAGTAGTAGTCCTGCGCCCCCTGGAAGACCTCCTAGGCCATCTTCTGGGGCTTGACGTAGGAGAGTAGCTTCCAGACGTCAGGCCTGCCCAGAAGGATCTCCTCCTGGCCGAAGACCGGCGGTGTTGCGCAACGCGGTGAAGAAGGAGGCGGCCAGCTCGAAGGCGAGCTGCCCGGCACGGCCTGGCAGGTCGGACATGATGAGCAGGTCGCCCTCGCGAGACTGGGCGTGCGCGTCGATCATGCAGCGCTACCAGTGGGATGCGAAACATTGCCTGAGCGACGTCATTCCTTCCTGGATTCCCGTCTTGTGGAAGAGGGAGAGGGGAGCAAGATGGGTGAGCCTGTGGTGTACAAGCGGTGTGGTTGCTCGCGTAAGGACAGAGCCTGCCTAGGTCTGGCCGATGAGGGCCACGGCTCGTGGTACTTCGCGGTCCAAGCGGTAGGTCCGGGCGGGCGTAGGGAGCGGGTGCGGCGGGGCGGCTTCCGCACCGCAGATCACGCTATGCAAGCTGCCCGCGATCTCATCGCAGCCGATGTCTCAGGAGCGGTGAGTACCGCGTGCACGGTATCGCAGTGGTTGCGGCACTGGCTGACCATCCTCCAGCCCGTCCGCGAGCGCACTCGGCAGGGTTACGCCGATCATGTGCGAATCCACCTGATCCCCGGCTTGGGCCGGGTCCCGATCGCGGAGCTGGGGCCGGTCGACCTGCGTCGCTTCTTCGCCGATCTGGCTCAGCGGCGCAATCGGTACGGCAAGGCGCTGTCTCCGTCCACGGTGCAGCGGGTCCACGCCACATTGCGGGCGGCGCTCAATGAGGCGGTCCGCGAAGGGCTGATCGATACGAACCCGGCGCGCGGGTTGCGTTTGCCGCGAGCCCGGCGTCCCCATGCCCAGGTCTGGACCCGGAGTCGGGTAGCGGTGTGGCAGGCCACGGGTCAACGTCCAGCGGTGGCGGTGTGGACGACCGAATACCTGACGGCCTTTCTGGATCATGTCCGTGAGGATGCGTTGTATCCGTTGTGGTGGCTGGCCGCGCTGCGCGGCCTGCGCCGCGGCGAGCTTGCCGGGCTGCGGTGGGTGGACATCAGCCTGGAGACACGTGAACTCACCGTTGTCCAGCAACTCATCCACGTCAACGGCCAGATGCGAGTCGTCCCGCCCAAGAGTGAGGCGAGCCAGCGCACGATCGCCTTGGATACTGAGGCGATCCGTCTCCTGCGCCGTCACCGGCGACGCCAGCACCTTAGCGGGCTCGATACCGCTGGCTGGGTGTTCACCCGTGAGGACGGCAAGCCGGTGCGTCCGGACTACCTGACTTACCGGTTCCGGTACCTGGTGACGGCCAGTGGGCTGCCTCCAGTACGGCTGCACGACCTGCGGCACGGCGCCGCCTCCACAGCGCTGGCGGCACACGTGGACCTGCGTACGGTCCAGGGGCAGCTCGGGCACGCCAGTATCGTGCTGACCTCCGACACCTACACCTCGGTCCTGCCCGAACTCCATCACGCGGCGGCCGAGGCCACGGCACGCCTGGTACTCACCACAGCGCGAAGAACAGGTCATAGGCTGCAGAAGCGGACGATCCAGCTCCGGCGTCGTCCCATGAACCGGCCGCCACGCTGAGCGCTTCGCCGGAAAGGTCTCGTGGTGTCGGTTTGCCCCAGACGTGACACAGCTATGACCCACCTCTTGATTCTTTGATCAAGGGGTGGGTGAACCTGCAGGTCAGGGTGGTAGGGCGCCCGGGGCTCGAACCCGGAACCTACGGATTAAAAGGCGCGAAATTGACCGCCCGGTATCGATGGTTAAGGCGTCGGCTCGTCGATTCGACGCCTTTCGGAGAAGCATCTCGGTGGCGGATATTTTGGGATGCGCCATCCCTAGTACGGCAGCCGCCATTCGTTAGCTGATCTGGGTGTATGCGGTGGCCAGGCGAGCGCGGCGGTGGAACCAGCGGGCTCGGGCTTGATGT
>NZ_JBEYZF010000068.1:0-19383 GCF_040645915.1 Nonomuraea sp. NPDC046570
GTTGCCTCCCGACGTGATCGCCCAAATGCTTCACACACAGGTCGCCGAGCTCGCTCACTGCCGCGTCGAGGTCCATAAGATCATTATGTCGCCAATCATGATCAGACAGTCGAGGCTTTCCCAAGACAGATATGTCGGGTGCTTCGTCGGCGCTGATGGCTGTTACGGCAGCTGTAGATCGGGATCTGCTAGGCGCTGATCGCTGGGGTGCCTGCGAGCATGAGAACGGCCACCAGCATCATGATCGTTTGTGACGACGAATCCAAAGCGGTGGCCGCAGCCTGCCATCGGCGATGGAACGAGATCACAGCGGCATCGGTCACGTGACCGCCGACATCAGCCGCCTCAAGTAACGATCTACAGCTGCCGTATCAGTCCGTCACCGGCCGCGCGTGAACCGACTGACGCCACTCCAGCGCCTCAGCCGTGTCCCGATACTCAAGGAGATGCTGGCCCGCGATCTTCTCCAGCAGATCCCTGACCTCCGCCGGGGTGGCATGAAAGAACTCCCGGCGGAGGTTGACCTTGTTGACGCGCCGTTCGTTCAGCTGGGCGTGCAACCGCCCCTCAAGTCCCACCGCGTCTTCGCTGAAGATCAGCGCATGGGTGTCGAACCTGAACGACACGGAGGCGTCGCCCAGTTCCCGTACGCGGTCTTCGAGTTCCAAGCGGCGGGTCATGCCTATCTTGACGAGGCGCTGCGGGCGCGCTCCCACCAGCCCACGTGGAAGTCGCCCACGCCACGCTGTAGCGACACGGGCCCTTCTGCGGCGAGTTCGATTTCTCACGCGAACAGCGCCTCCGGCGAGGCTCCCCGGTGAACTCCTTGCCCACGCCGACGTGGAGGGGCGAACTCCTCCCCGGTGTATAGCCCTCGGCGAGCGGGAACCCTATCCATTGGTCGAGAAATGTGTGACTTGTGGGAAGCAGCCGGCAGTTGCCGCCGCGACAAAGGTCCTGCGGAAGGGAGCTAGTCGAAGCCTGGACAAGGGCTGCGCCGAAGAGAAGGGGGCTACCCCTGATGTCATCGCAGTCGACGTTCATGACCGTACGTCAGGCCGCCTTCATCGGCGTCGGCGCCATGGTGGGGGCCGGGATCTTCGCGCTCCTGGGCGCGGCCGGCGAGGTGGCGGGGTCGGCCGTGTGGCTGTCGTTCCTGATCGCGGGCGTTGTCGCGGCCTTGCAGGGCTATTCGTTCGCCAAGCTCGGCGCCCAATATCCATCCGCGGGAGGTCTGCTCGAGTACGTGGCCAAAGGCTTCGGTGAGGGCCACGTCACCGGCATCACCGCCTGGCTCGTCTATGTGGCCAACGCGATTGTCACCGCGATGGTGGCGGTGTCGTTCGGAAGCTACGCGAGTGCCATGTTCACCGGCGGGAACGCGACCTGGGCCAAGGTGTTCTCCGCGCTCATCATCCTCGCGATGACCGCCGTGAACATCATCGGATCAACACTCGTCGCCAAGGCGCAGACCGTGATCGTCTACGTCGTCCTGGGAATCCTCGTCATCTTCGCGGTGGTGACGATCGCCAATATGCGGCTGTCGCTGCTGGCGCCGTCCGGATACCCGCCGCTGCGCGACATCGTCGCCAGCGTCGCCCTGACGTTCTTCGCGTTCCTGGGATTCGGCATCATCACGTTCACGGCGAAGGATCTCGCCGATCCCACGCGGCAGCTTCCGCGAGCCATGTATCTCGCTCTCGGGATCGCGACGGTCATCTATGTCGCCACCGCGGTGGGCGTGTTCGGCACGCTCACAGCGGAGGAGGTCGTCTCCTCCGGCGGAACCGCGCTCGCTGTCGCCGCCGAGCCGGCACTCGGCGCGGCCGGCTACTGGCTGATGAGCGTGACCGCCCTGTTCGCCACCGCGGGAGCCACCAACTCGGGACTGTACCCGGCACCCGGTCTGTGCGAGCGACTCGCGCACACCGGGCAATTCCCGCCGGTGATGGCGCGGAGGCTCGGCGGACGAGCATCAGCCGGGCTTCTGATAGCGGCGGCGGTGTGTCTGGTTCTCGCTCTCGCTTTCAAGCTCGACGCGATCGCCTCCATCGGCAGCGCCGTCGCCCTGCTGGTCTTCATCTTCATCACCGTGGCGCATTTCCGCGTACGGACCCAGACCGGCGCCAACCCTCTCGTCCTTGGACTGGCCATCGCATCGGCCGGCGCCGTCCTGCTCACCTTCGTCTTCACCACGCTCATACACGAGCCCGCGTCAATCCTCACGCTGCTCGTCATTCTGGTGGTGAGTGTCGCCCTCGATCTCGGCTGGAAGTACCGGCACACCCACCGGGCAGGCCCACTACCGGGGGCGCACTAGTGATTACGTCCGTGTTCGCCCTTCCCGCCTGGCGCCGACCTGAGCGGCGCCTGGCGGGCGGGCAGCACGGCCTTCATGTCCCCTTCCTCACCCACGCGGGAGCCCACCACCGCCAGGGATGCCTCGCCGTAGGGGTAGGGGTCAGACGGCGCAGACGCCGTCGTCGCAGCCGTCGGCCGGGGCCGCGAGCGGGGTCTGGCCGGTGCGTTCGGCGACCTCCTCCAGGGCGGCGAGGAAGGTGTCCTCGGGCTGGGCGCCGGAGACGGAGAACTTCTCCTCGATGAGGAACAGCGGCACCCCGCTGATGCCGAGCCGCCCCGCCCGTGCGAGCTGCCCGCGCACCTCCTCGGCCCCCTCCCCGGTGTCCTCGACCCCGGCCTCGGCGGCCAGCTTGGCCAGCACGGCGGGGTCGCCGACGTTCAGCCCGTCGGTGAAGTGCGCCTTGAACAGGCCTTCGGCCATCTCGTGCCCGCGCCCCTGCCGGGTGGCGACCTCGATCAGCCGGTGCGCCTCGAACGTCCCCGCCGAGACGGCCCGGTCGAAGTCCATCTCCAGGCCCTCCTCCGCGCCGACGGTGGCGACCCTGGAGGTCATATGCGCGACGTCCGGCCCGAACTTGCGCTCCAGCGCCCGCAGCAGCGGCTCGCCCTCACTCGTCGCGTCGGGGTTGAGCTGGTAGGGCCGGTGGACGACCTCGACCTGCCCGCCCTTGGCCCGGTAGCGCGAAACCGCGCGGGCGAAGCGGACATGGCCGATGTAGCACCACGGGCACACGACATCCGAGAAGATCTCTACTTTCACACCAGAGGACAACCACTCACATTTCGGGTTTCATCCCGCCGCGAGCTCGGCCAGCCGGTGCGGCAGGTATCCGGAGTCGTCCACCAGCGCGGAGGCGCCGCGCCACCAGCCGAACCACTCCGCGCTGCGCCACATCCAGTCCACCCGCTCGATGGCGGCCACCACGTCGCCGACCGAGTGCCAGGTGGCGCCCAGGTGCTCCGGCGTCGCGCCGTGCCGCAGCGCCCAGTCGCGCAGGATGCGCATCGCCTCCGGATCGACGGCCCTGGCGTACGGGTCGGGGCGTTCGCCCGGCAGCCGGTGCGGGCCGAGCCCAGCGGCCACGCCCCAGCTCCACTGCGCCTCGGCGGGGCGGGAGTAGCGCAGCGAGGAGAAGTCCAGGTTGGAGCCGAGGGCGCCGTCGCCGCGCCGGGTGACCAGCGCGTCCAGCCGTCCACCGGCGTCGAAGTGCACGACGAGCCGCTGGCCGGGCTTGGCGTCGGCGGGCAGCCTGATGCGGTCCTCGGCCTGCCAGGAGTTGAGGTCGACGTCGGCGACCGGGCTGCCCCACAGCGTGTCGGCGGCGTCGTCGGAGATCCAGGCGGCCAGCATCTCCAGGACGGTCAGGTCGGTCCACGGGTCGATGGCGGCGGCCGTGAGGACCACTTCGTCGGGGGCGGGCAGCTTGGCCCCGCGGGCGCGCTCCCACCAGCCCACGCCGAGCTCGCCCGTGCCGACGACAAGGGCGGCCAGGGACGCCAGCTCGGCCGAGCGCCTGGTGAGCTGCGCCCCCCGGGCGAGGTCGAGGCAGTGCTCGGTACGGCTGTCGCCGAGCACCGGTCGCGCGTCGCGGATCAGCGCCTCGGCGGTCGGCCGCTCCTCGCCGAGGAGGTTGCGCACGACTCGTCGGGCCTCGGTCCTGGCGTCTTCAGCGTGTGCCTCCCGCATACCGCCACGCTACGCCCGGAGATCCTTTTCCGCGAGGTTGTACGGAGAACCTGTACCGCAATACAGTCAAGGCCGACCTGCGGAGGAGGACGCCCGTGCGCCTGACACCCACCGAGCGGGACCGGCTGCTGTTGTTCACCGCGGCGGAGCTGGCCCGCGCGCGCCGGGCTCGCGGCCTGTTGCTGAACGTGCCCGAGGCGACCGCGCTGATCGCCGACACGGTGTGCGAGGCGGCCCGCGACGGCGCCCGCCTGGCCGAGGCCATCGCCGCCGGGCGCGCGGTGCTCGGCCCCGGCGACGTGCTGCCCGGCGTGGCGGACGTGGTGGGCGAGGTGACGGTCGAGGCGGTCTTCGACGACGGCACCCGCCTGGCGGTGGTCCCCACCCCTTTCGGCCCCACCACCCTCGGCGACGACGCCCCCGGCGCCGCCATCCCCCGCGAGCCCACCGAGCCCGCCGGATCGGCCGTGTGGCTCCAGGTCCTGGTGGAGAACACGGCCGACGTGCCGATCAGCGTCACCTCCCACTTCCACTTCTTCGAGGCCAACCCGCGCCTGCGCTTCGACAGATCCCTGGCGTACGGCATGCGCCTGGCCATCCCCGCCGGCTCGACCACCCGCTTCGACCCGGGCTCGACGACCGGGGTGGACCTCGCCCCCATCGGCGGCAGCCGTACCGTCATCGGCTTCGCCGGGCTGGTCGACGGGCCGCTGGACGCGCCGGGCGCCAAGGAGGAGGCGCTGCGCAGAGCGCGCGCCTGCGGCTACCTGACCACCGGCGACCCGCGGTGACCGCCCGCGACGAGGCGCGGCGGTACATCGCCGTGCACGGCCCGCGCGCCGGGGACCGGGTGCGGCTCGGGGACACCGGCCTCGTGGTGCGGGTGGAGGCGGACTCGCAGGAGCCGGGCGAGGAGTTCCTGGCCGGGTTCGGCAAGACCGCCCGCGACGGCCTGCACCTCAAGGCGGCGGCCGTCCGCGACACCTGCGACCTGGTGATCAGCAACGTGCTGGTCATCGACCCGCTGCTCGGCGTCAGGAAGGCGTCCATCGGCGTGCGCGAGGGCCGCATCCACGCGATCGGCCGCGCGGGCAACCCCGACACGCTCGGCGGCGTGGACGTGGTGGTCGGCACCGGCACCGCGATCGTCTCGGGCGAGGGCCTGATCGCCACGGCGGGCGCGGTGGACACGCACGTGCACCTGCTGTCCCCGCGGATCATGGAGGCGTCGCTGGCCTCCGGCGTGACGACGATCATCGGGCAGGAGTTCGGCCCGGTGTGGGGGGTCGGGGTGAACTCGCCGTGGGCGCTGCGGCACGCGTTCAACGCCTTCGACGCCTGGCCGGTGAACGTCGGGTTCCTGGCCAGGGGCTCGTCGTCGGATCCGGCCCCGCTGGTGGAGGCGCTGGCGGAGGGCGGCGCGAGCGGGTTCAAGGTGCACGAGGACATGGGGGCGCACACCCGGGCGCTGGACACCGCGCTGCGGGTGGCCGAGGAGCACGACGTGCAGGTGGCGCTGCACACCGACGGCCTGAACGAGTGCCTGTCGGTGGACGACACGCTCGCCGTGCTGGAGGGCAGGACCATCCACGCCTTCCACATCGAGGGCTGCGGCGGCGGCCACGTGCCGAACGTGCTGCGCCTGGCCGGCGTGCCGAACGTGATCGGCTCCTCCACCAACCCGACGCTGCCGTTCGGCCGGGACGCGCTCGGCGAGCACTACGACATGATCTTCGCCGCGCACGGCCTGAAGGCGGACCTGCCCGGCGACGCGGCGATCGCCCGCGACCGGATCAGGGCGGGCACGATGGGCGCCGAGGACGTCCTGCACGACCTGGGCGTCATCGGCATCACCTCCTCCGACGCGCAGGGCATGGGCAGGGCGGGCGAGACGGTCAGGAGGACGTTCCAGCTCGCCGCGAAGATGAAGGCCGAGCCCGCGCCCGACGACAACGAGCGGGTCCTGCGCTACCTGGCCAAGCTGACGATCAACCCGGCCGTCGCGCACGGCCTGTCCCACGAGGTCGGCTCGATCGCGGTGGGCAAGCTGGCCGACATCGTGCTGTGGGATCCGGCCTCCTTCGGCGCCAAGCCGTGGCTGGTGCTCAAGGCGGGCTTCCCCGCCTGGGGCGTGACGGGCGACCCGAACGCCTCCACCGACGCCTGCCAGCCCCTGGTGTACGGCCCGCAGTTCGGCGCGCACGGCGCCACCGCCGCCGACCTGTCGGTGGCGTTCGTCGGCAGGGCCGCGGCCGAGGCGGGCGCCGACGCGATGACCACCAGGCGCCGCCGCGTCGCCGTCCACGGCACCAGGGGCATCGGCCCGGCCGCGATGGTCCGCAACACGCGCACCGGCGAGGTTCGCGTCGACCCGCGCACCGGACAGGTCACCCTGGACGGCGATCCGATCAGCTCCGGCCCCGCCGACTCCGTCACGCTCAACCGCCTGTACTTCCTCTGAGGGGATCAGCCATGACACCCGACGGCTACCGGATGCCCGCCGAGTGGGAGCCGCACGAGCGCACCTGGATGGCGTTCCCGACGGACAACCACACCTTCCACGACAACCTGCACGCCTCCCGTACGGCCTGGGCCGCCGTCGCCACCACGATCGCCCGCCACGAGCCGGTCGTCATGGTGGCCAACACCGGCGAGGGCGACGACGCCCGCGGCTACCTGGGGCCCGCCGTGGAGGTGGTGGAGCGCCCGCTGGACGACTCGTGGATGCGCGACATCGGGCCGACGTTCCTGGTCGACGGCCGGGGCGGGCTGGCCGCCGCCACCTGGGTGTTCAATGGGTGGGGGCAGCTGGAGTTCGCCCGCTGGGAGCTGGACTCCCAGGTGGGCGGCCTGGTCGCCGGGATGGCGGGGGCGACGCCGTACGCGTCGGGGCTGGTCAACGAGGGCGGCGGCGTGCATGTGGACGGCGAGGGCACGGTGCTGCTCACCGAGACCGTGCAGCTCGACCCGTACCGCAACCCCGGCTGGACCCGGGAGCGGGTGGAGGCCGAGCTGCGGGCCTTCCTCGGCGTGCGCAAGGCGATCTGGCTGCCGCGCGGCCTCACCGCCGACTACGGCCCGGTCGGCACCCGCGGCCACATCGACATGTTCGCCTCCTTCGTCCGCCCCGGCCTGGTCGCCGCGCACTGCCAGCCCGACCCGGCCCACCCCGACCACGAGGTGTGCAAGGAGAACATCGCCCTGCTGCGCGCCTCCACCGACGCGGCCGGCCGCCGCCTGGAGGTGGTCGAGGTGCCGGCGCCGACCGTGCTCGAGGTGGACGGCGAGCCGGTCGACTACTCCTACATCAACCACTACGTGGCCAACGGGGCGGTCGTGCTGTGCGCGTTCGGCGACCCGCGCGACGCCGAGGCGGCCGAGCTGTTCGCCCGGCTGTTCCCCGGCAGGGAGGTCGAGCTGGTGGACGCGCGGCAGATCTTCGCCGGGGGCGGCGGCATCCACTGCATCACCCAGCAGCAGCCAGCAGTCTCCGCAGCGCGCCAATGAGCACGGCCCGGTCTTTCAGCGCCGGGTCGGCCAGCGCGATCGGCATGCCCAGCCCGTCGAGCAGCGCGAGAACCTGGCTGGCCAGCTCGCCGGGCCCGGCCTGCGCCCGGAACACGCCCTCGGCCGTGCCCTCCTCGATCACCTGGGCGAGCAGGGCGCGCCAGGCCGCGTAGTCGCGCAGGAACTCCTGACGCCACTCCTCGTCCCTGAGCGCCCACCGCCACGACTCCACCCAGACCCGCCAGCCGGCGCCGGTGCCCGCGACGTGCTCGGCCACGTGCAGGAGTCGCTCCCAGGCGCCCGTCGCGGGCATGCCCTCCCTGACCGCCTCCAGGTCGCGGGCGGCCGCGTGCCGGAAGGCGGCGACCAGGAGGTCCTCGCGGTTGCCGAAGTAGTACTGCAGGGTGCTGACCGGGACGCCCGACACCTCGGCCACGTCGGCGAACCTGGTGGCCTCCGCGCCGCGTTCGGCGATCACCCGCGCGGCGTGCCCGAGCACGTCGTCACGACGGCGTCCTGACCTGCGGGCGGGAGGTTTCTGCACGCCCATGTGTCTATCACCTCCGCCGTGGACCCGGTCGCGGACGGGCGGATCAGTCGCGGCGGGGGCGGGTCGCGCGGCCGAGGACCCAGCCGATCGCGACGCTCGCCAGCGCCACACCGGCGCCCGCGCCGAACGTCGCCAGCACCACCCACGGCCGCACCTGCGTGTGCTCCTTCACCGGTACGGCCTGCCGCTCGTAGACCTGCCCCCGGCCGGAGGACGCCTGCGCGGTCCCGTTCGCGGTGCTCGCGGCATCCGGCTCCGCGAACGGGATGACGGCGGCGCCCGGAAGCGGGATGACGCCCGAGGGGGCGACTGCCGTACCCGGGAGAGCCGTGCCCTGGAGGGCGGCCACCAGTTGGGTTTCCACGGCCGCGAAGAACTCGCCCGCCGTGCGTTTGGCCACCGAGCCGAGCATGCGCTGGCCAACGCCGCCGATCATCCCGCCGACCACCGCGTCGGCGTCGTAGTCGATCCTGGTGCCGCCGTCGACCTCGCTCAGCCGTACCCGCACGGTGGCGTCGACCGTGCCGGGGGCGCCCTGCCCGCGCGCCCGCATCACGAAGCCCTCGGGCCGCGCATGGCCCGACAGCGCCACCTCGCCCTCGTACACCCCTTTGATGGAGGCGACGCCCGCGCTGACCGTCATCCGGTAGGTGTCGGGCCCCGTCTCCTCCAGGCGCTCGCACCCGGGGATGGTGCGCACGAGCACCGCCGGGTCCTGGAGCGCGTCCCACACACGATCTCTCTCGATGCCGAGCACGGCACTGCCTTCGACCTTCACAGCGCCACTCTAGGCAGATGAGACCCCACGCCTAATGGCAACTCACGCCGAGAACGCCTTGATCACGTCGTCGAGCACCACCAGCGCGGCCGGCGGCGCGCGACAGGCCGGCCATCCCGGGACCTGCTCGGGATCAACCAGGGCGCGATGATCGCTATCATGATCACTGGGTTGATCACCGCCTCGCCCATGCTGTTCGAGCATTGGTGGACGGGACCTCTCGGCGCGCTGGTCGCAGCGGTCGTGGTGTTCGCCGTCGCGGGGGGTGCGGGTACCCAGGGGTACCGCTTCATCGTCACCGGGTTCGCCCTCACCACCATCGGCGGCGCGATCACCCAGGCCGCGCTCTCCTGGCGCGGGTTGAGCGCGGCCACAGCCATCCCCTCCTGGAGGGGCGGCAGCACAGTCACGGTGTCCGCACATGGAGGAGAACCCGCAGGTTCGCCTCCACGCTGTGGGAGCGGGAGCTTCACCGCCACGCCGGGACGGCATCCGGTTCCTGGCAAGATGGGGCGACATGTTCACGGGGCGAATCGGGGGATCGCGCGGCCTGGCATGGGCCGCCGCGGGCCGGGCGGCTAAGGCAGTGGCGATCACGACGGTGGCGGCGGTGTCGGCGGTGGTGGCGGGGTGTTCGGCGGAACCGGCCGGGCAGGACGCCCGGTCGGAGGGGACGCTGGAGCCGACGAGCGCGCCGACGGCCGGGGCGCGGCAGGATGGCCCGCCCGGCGTGCTGCCCCGCAAGGGCGAGGTGGGCCGGATCGCGGCGGGCGCCGGGCTGCCGCCGGTGATCAGCTCGATCCCGACCCGGCGCAAGGTGGTCTTCCTGACCATCGACGACGGCTGGGAGCAGGACCCGGGCTTCGTGGCCAAGGTGCGCAGCCAGCGCATCCCGATCACCACCTTCGCGATGCGCGACGCGGTGGAGGCGACCGGCACGCCGGACACCTCCGGCGGCGCGGGCCGCTACGTCGGCGCCGGCAAATGGGGATATTTCCGTACTTTGCGTGATGCTGGGGTGGCGATCGAGAACCACACGCTCTCCCACCCGAACCTGCGCACGATGGGCTTCGACGCGCAGAAGCGGGAGATCTGCCGCGCCTCCGCGCTGATCCGCAAGGAGATCGGCGCCCGCCCGACCCTGTTCAGGCCGCCCTTCGGCAACTACAACACCGACACCCTGCGCGCGGCGAAGTCCTGCGGCATCGAGGCCGTCCTGCTCTGGACGGCCACCGTCCAGCCGGGCGGGAAGATCGCCTACCAGGTCCCCGACAAGCGGCTGCGCCCCGGCGACATCCTGCTGCTGCACTTCCGCCCCAACCTGGCCAGGGACTTCCAGATCCTGGTCGACAAGATCAAGCGGCGCGGCTACGAACTCGGCAACCTGGAGGCCTACCTGACGGCGGCGAGGGTCCGCCAGGCGGGGTAGGCGGGAGTCACCCCAGCGGGGGACGAAGATTCCCCACCTTCACGGCACAGTGGGTCTCCAGGGGAGGTACCTGCAACAAGGGGATCGCAGGTAGTACGGGGGCGAACCGCCGGGAACTGTGAGGGTGACCGGGGCAGAACGTCGGAGGGTGCCGGGTGTGCGGCCGGGCATCCTCCGGCCACCACGTGTGACAAAGATCGCAGCCCTCCCTCGTCGCATTGCTCTACAAGCCGTAGTACTACTTTTTGTAGCACTACAAGCTGTAGAGCTCAGACCCGTGAGGGGAAGATGGACGCATTGGATCTGGCGCGGTGGCAGTTCGGGGTGACCACCGTGTACCACTTTCTGTTCGTGCCGCTGACGATCGGCCTCGGCGTCTTCGTGGCCGGCCTGCAGACCGCCTGGCACCGCACGGGGAAGGAGCACTACCTCAGGCTGACGAAGTTCTTCGGGAAGCTCTTCCTGATCAACTTCGCCATGGGCGTGGTGACCGGCATCGTGCAGGAGTTCCAGTTCGGGATGAACTGGAGTGAGTACTCCGTCTTCGTGGGCGACGTCTTCGGCGCGCCGCTGGCCCTGGAGGCGCTGCTCGCCTTCTTCATGGAGTCCACCTTCCTCGGCCTGTGGATCTTCGGCTGGGACAAGCTGCCGAAGAGGATCCACCTCGCGTGCATCTGGGCCGCCGCGATCGGCTCGAACCTGTCGGCCTACTTCATCCTGGCCGCCAACGCCTGGATGAAGCACCCGGTCGGCTACGAGGTGGTCGACGGCAAGGCCAGGATGAACGACCTGTGGGCGGTGCTGACCAACTCGACCGCGCTGGCCCAGGTGCCGCACACGGTCGCCGGGGCGTTCGTGGTGGCGGGCGGTTTCGTGCTGGCGGTGAGCGGCTACCGGCTGCTCAAGGACCGGCGCGACATGTGGCGCGGCAGCCTGCGGGCGGCGCTGGTCATGACCGCGATCGCGGGAGCCGTCGTGGCGGGCACCGGCGACATGTCCGCCAAACTGCTGCACGAGCAGCAGCCCATGAAGCTGGCCGCCGCCGAGGGCCTGGAGCACGACACCAAGGGGGCGCCGTTCTCGGTCGCGCCCGGGATCGAGATCCCGAAGGTGCTCAGCTTCCTGGCCACCAACGACTTCGACGCCACCATCAGGGGCACCGAGAGCCTGCAGGCCGACTTCGAGAAGAGGTTCGGCCCCGGCGACTACCGGCCCGACGCCACGATCACCTTCTGGTCCTTCCGCCTGATGATCGTCTTCGGCATGGCCACGGTCGGGCTGTCGGTGCTGGGCCTCTGGCTGACCCGCCGCAGGCGGCCCGTGCCCGGCTGGTTCGCCAGGACGCTGCTGCTGGCGCTGCCGCTGCCACTGCTCGCGGTGATCTCCGGCTGGCTGCTGAGCGAGATGGGACGGCAGCCGTGGACGGTGGCCGGTGAGCTGCTGACCGCGGCGAGCGTCTCCCCCGGGGTGAGCCTGGCCGAGGTGGCGATCTCACTGAGCGTCTTCACCGCCCTGTACGGCGGGCTCGCCGTCGCCGAGGTCGTCCTGCTGGCCCGCCACGTCCGCAAGGGCCCCGAGGAGCCCCCCGTCCCCGCCGAGCCGCTCGCGCCCAGGCGTGAGCCGTCCCTGATGTACTGAGGCGCACATCATGATCACTTTGTGGTTCGTCATCATCGCCTTCCTCTGGACCGGCTACTTCGTCCTGGAGGGCTTCGACTTCGGCGTCGGCCTGCTCGCGCCGTTCGTGGGCAGGACGGAGAGCGAGCGCAAGCAGGCCCTGCAGAGCATCGGACCGGTGTGGGACGGCAACGAGGTGTGGCTGATCACCGCGGTCGGCGCCATGTTCGCCGCCTTCCCCGCCTGGTACGCCGGCCTGCTCAGCTCCTTCTATTTGCCGCTCACCCTCGTCCTGGTCGGCCTGATCATGCGCGGCATCGGCCTGGAGTGGCGCGGCAAGGTCACCCGCCCGTCCGAGCGCGCCTGGTGCGACCTGTTCGTCCTGCTCGGCAGCGCGCTGCCGGCGTTCCTCTGGGGTGCGATCTTCGCCGACGTGATACTCGGCAGCGGCGTCGCCGCGCTGGTGGGCGGCGTGTTCTCGCTCGCGGTGTGCGTCCTGCACGGCGCGGTGTTCCTCGCCCTCAAGACCGAGGGCCGGGTACGGCTGCGCGCCCGCCGCGCCGCCCTCGCCGCGACGGCCGTGGTGATCCCGCTGGCCGTGGTTGCGCTCCCGGCCATCCCGGCGGGCGGGAGCGTGCCCGGCTGGATCGCGGCGGGCGGCGCGATGGCGCTGCTGGCCGCGGGCGGCTCGCTGATCTGGCGGCGCCGCGAGGGCTGGGCGTTCGCGGCGACCGCGGGCGCGATCGCGCTGGCCTCGACCGCGGTGTTCGTCATGCTGTGGCGGGCGCCGCTGCCCGGCCTGACCCCGGCGGAGGCGGCCTCCGGGCCGTACACGCTGGGTGTGCTGAGCTGGATCGGCCTGGCCATCCTGCCCTTCGTGCTCGGCTACCAGGGCTGGACGTACTGGGTCTTCCGCAAGCGCGTGATGGCCGCCTGAGCGCTCAGCCCTTCTCCGGCTCCGAGTCCCGCTCCCAGGTCCAGCGCGGCACCTCGCGCAGGGGGTGGAGCTCGGCGTCGGTCTTGGCCAGCGAGTTCTGCTGGGCGACCCGGGTGCCGAACTCCACGTGCGAGCGCACCGCCTCCCGGAATGCCTCGTCGTCGAGCAGCCCGGCTTCCTCGAACGCCTCCAGGTACAGCTCGGCGAACCGCTCGCGCTGCTCGTCGGTGATCGCCAGGTGGCGGTGCACCTGGATGAGGTGGTCGAAGCCCAGTTCGCGGGTGAAGCGGTCGGGCCCGCCGAAGGACTCGGCCGTGAACCAGGACAGGTGGTCCACATGGTGCGGCCTGCGCTGCGGGAACAGGGACTTGAGCACCGGATCGGCGAGAACCTTCGCGTAGAACGCCTCCTCGACCTTGCGCAGCGCCTCCTCGCCTCCGGCGTGCGTGTAGAGGCTGGTCATAAGAGGCCCTTGAGGTACGGCATCCACACTCCCTGAGAAGACGTCGTTGTAATCCCTATTACAAATGAACAGTCCCGCGAGTGTCCAGCCTTCTCAGGATAGGACGGAAATTTCCGACTACCGCTTGTGGAACCCCGACGAGCACGTCCGAAATGCCCGGGTTCACCTACAGCAGGACGGTGCAGCCCTTGGAGCGCAGCAGGTGGATCTCCTCCGGGTCGCCGTCCAGCTTGTTCCACCGCAGGTCGAGCTTCTCCAGCGCGGGCAGGTCCGCGATCGCCGCCGGGAGCGAGCGCAGCCGATTCTGGCGCAGGTCGAGATGGGTGAGCCTGGTCAGGCGGCCGATCTCGTCGGGCAGGTGGCCGAGCGCGTTGTCGCGCAGGTCGAGCTGACGCAGTTCGCCCAGTCCGCCGATCTGCGGTGGCAGCGCGGTCAGCCGGTTGCCCCGCAGGTGCAGCTCGCGCAGCTCGGTCAGGTCGCCGATGGACGAGGGCAGCCATTCCAGCCGGTTGCCGTACAGCCGCAGCTCGCGCAGTGATCGCAGGCCGCCCAGTGACTCGGGCAGCAGCGTGATGCGGTTGTCGGTGAGGTTGAGGTAGGCCAGCCGGTCGAGCCCGCCCAGCGAATCGGGGACGGAGGTGAAGCGGTTGTCGCTCAGGTACAGGTAGTCGGTGAGGTTCAGCTCGCCGATCTCGGACGGGATGTCGATGAGCGCGTTGTGGCCCAGGTCGAGCATCCGCAGGCGGGTGAGGCCGCCGATCTCGCCGGGCACCTCGGTCAGCGAGTTCTCGGCCAGGTTGAGCGACTCCAGCCCGTCGAGGCGCCACAGCACCTCGGGCACCGAGGTGAGGCCGTTCCCGCCGACCGACAGGTGCCGCAGCCGGGTCATCGCGCCCAGGCGCGGCGGCAGGATGCTGACGTCGTTGCCGTACAGGAAGAGCGACTCCAGGTACGGCGGGCAGGGTGGGAAGGTGGGGAGGCGGTTGCCGTCGAGGTGGAGGGCGCGCAGGGTGTCGAGGTCGGCCAGTTCGGCGGGCAGCGAGCGGAGCCGGTTGCCGTCGAGCCGCAGCTCGGTCAGCTCCTTGAGGCCGCCGATGGCGGCGGGCAGGTCGGTGAGGTGGTTCCAGGCCAGGTCGAGCAGGCGGATCCGGGGGAACTCGCCGATCCCGCCGGGCAGGGCGGCCAGCCCGCGGCCGGTGGCCCTGATCTCGGTGATCTCCCCTGACTCGTCGGCGACGAACACGACTCCTGACCACTCCGACATGAGCCAAGTTCCCCTTTACCGACTATCTGCGCAGCGTTGATCATGAGATTCCCAGACTCGCAGCGTATCGACACCATTCCGCGGTCAAGGGCTCTTCATGGACGATGTGCGGCAGGCGGCGGCGGACGGCTGGCTCTACGGCTTCCCGCTGATGGAGAACTACCGGACGATGTACGCCCAGGCGGTCGACTCGGCCGATCCCCGGTACGTCGGCTTCGGTGCCTTCCGTCACCATTCGGAGCCGTTCACACCCGCCAGCACCGATGTGGTGGCGCCCAACAACGACACGCCGTACTCGTGGGCGTGGCTCGATCTGCGGGCGGAGCCGTACCTGGTGACGGTTCCCCCGACCGACCGCTACTACGTGCTGCCCTTCCACGACATCGACACCCGCTATGTCGGATATATCGGGACGCGGACGACGGGGCCGGGTGCGGGCACTTTTCTGGTGGCCGGGCCCGGCTGGCATGGTGCCGTGCCGGACGAGGTGGACGGGGTGCTGCGCGCCGACTCCTACCTCGTCGGCGTGCTCGGCCGCACCTACCTGGCCGGTCCCGACGACGTGGGCGGGCTGCGCGCCGTCCAGGAGGGGTACGGCCTGCGCCCGCTCACCGGCCGCGCCGAGCCGGAGGACGTGCCGGAGTGGCCGGTCTGGACGGAGGAGTCGCTCGGCGACGCCTCCTTCTTCTCCTGCCTGGACTTCCTGCTGCGCTTCTTCCCAGTGCTGCACCAGGAGGCGGAGCTGCGGGCGCGGCTGGCGAAGATGGGCGTGGCGGGCCTGGGGACCTTCGACCACGAGACGCTCGACGTGGACACCCGGGCCGCGATCGAGCTGGGCATCTCCGACGCGCGCTCCCGGCTCGCCGCGGCGGAGTCGACGGCGGACACCTCCACCGAGTGGTACGGCACCCGCCCCCCGGAGACCGACGACTACCTGACCAAGGCGGTCGGCGTCGACAAGGCCCTGTACGGGCTGCCCCGCGAGGAGGAGTGGCACGAGGGCTGGCTCACCGACAGCGCGGGCGACCTGCCCGACGGGTCCGAGAAGAACTACGTCATCCACTTCGAGCCCGGCCGCTTGCCGCCCGCCCACTTCTTCTGGTCGATCACCATGTACCGCCTCCCGGAGCACCACCTGGTCCCCAACCCCGTCGACCGCTACTCCATCGGCGACCGCACCCCCGGCCTGGTGCACGACACCTCCGGCGCCCTCACCCTGTACCTCCAGCACGAGCGCCCCACCGACACGGAGTCCCCGAACTGGCTCCCCGCCCCCCACGGCCCGTTCATCGCCGTAATCCGCCTCTACGGCCCCGACCCCACAGTCCTGAACGGCACCTGGCATCTCCCCGCCCTCGTCCCACGCCCGTGAGACCGGAGGCCCGGGACCTGGACGAACTCGCTCGGACCGGCCGCCTGCCGTACGGCGGAGTCGACACCACCGGCTAGCGCGAGGGGTCGTGCCCATCAGCAGCCGGGCGCTGTCACGTTGCTTCGCCACGTTCGTGGCACTAAGGTCGACTTCGTGACTGCCGGGTCGGCCATGGGCCAAGAGCGAGTGGGGCACCCGGCCGCGGCGTGAGCACCGGGCGGGCCAGAGGCCCGCCTTTCTCGTTTCAGCGCAACCTTTCCTCGTGCCTGGCGATGTCGATCGCCGCCGATTTCGCGCGCCCTTCATGGACCGGCTCCGTCGCTGAGCCGCCGCGCGCCTTCCCACCATTCCCGCACCACGGCCGCGGTTTCGCCCTGTGGTGATTCCGCCATGCCCGCGGGCACATCGATCCCGGAGAAGAACACAGAGAATGCCGAACGATTTCAACCAGCAGATCATCGAAGAGTTCCGAGCCAACGGCGGGAGGGTCGGCGGCTACTTCGAGGGAGCCCGCCTGCTCCTGCTGACCACCACCGGAGCCCGATCCGGCGCCCCGCACACGACCCCCGTCGGCTACCTCCCCGACGGTGGCGAGCGGACGCTGATCATCGCCTCGGCCGGGGGCGCGCCGAACCATCCGGCCTGGTTCCACAACCTGGTGGCCAATCCGCTCGTCAAGGTCGAGGACGGCGTCTTCACCTACGAGGCGCGGGCCACCGTCCTGGAAGGCGCCGAACGCGACCGCGCCTTCGCCCGCGCGGTCGAGGCCGACCCCGGCTGGGCCGGCTACCAGGCCAAGACGACACGTGTCATCCCCGTGGTCGCCCTCCAGCAGGTCACGGGCGGCCCCCCGAACGCGGCGTCCTGGGGAGAGGCCCTCAGGCTGATCCACAACGCGTTCCGGCGGGAGCTCGCCCTGATCCGCAAGGAGGTCACCGAGTCGGGTCCCCAACTGGGCGCCCAGCTCCGGGTGAACTGCCTGACCCTCTGCCAGGGTCTGCACCACCACCACACCGGCGAGGACGCCGGGATCTTCCCGATGCTCGCCGAGCGCCACCCCGAACTCGCCCCGACCCTGGACCGGCTGCGCGGGGAACACGAGAAGATCGCGTCCCTCCTTGACGACCTACAGAAGGTCATCTCCACCGAGGGTGTGGACCGCCAGTTGGTGCTTCCCGAGGTCGAGCGGCTCATCGACGAGCTCGAAAGCCATCTGACCTACGAGGAGGAGCAGCTCATCCCGCTGCTCGACGCGTGACACGCTGAACTAGATGGCGGCCCGCGCCTCCCTGGCCTGACCGGCCGGGAGGCGCGAGGACGCCGGTCGCCTCAGCGGGCGGGCAGGGTCGGGTGGGGTTCGCCGGCCACGGTGCTGGTGATGGCCCACCGTTCGTGATCCCGCCAGGCGCCGTCGATGAACAGCATGCCGGGCGCGTAGCCCTCCTTGCGGAAGCCGTGCCGCCGGACCAGGTTCAGGGAGGCCTGGTTGCCGGGCTGGATGTTGGCTTCCAGCCGGTGGAGCCGCAACTGCTCGAACGCGTAGCGCAGCACCAGGCCGAGGCCCTCCGACATGTACCCCTGGCCGGCGGCCGGAGCGAAGGCCGCGTAGCCGAGGGAGGCGCCCTGGAAACGTCCGCGGATGATGCTGTTGATGTTGATGTTGCCCGCGATGGCGCCGGTGTCACGTACACAGACCAGCAGACCCTGGGCGGACGACGGGTCGTCGAACCGTTCGAGGTAGGCCCGGAACTCCTGCGGTGTGGTGGGCAGAGACATCCACGGGAGGTGCAGGTCGGCGCTGGCGCGGACCAGTTCGGTGAACTCGTCCTGGTCCTCGCCCGCGATCGGGCGCAAGGTCACCCGAGAGGACTCTCCCCGCTGACCGGCGAGGAACGTCTCGACCGCCGTCCGTCCGGCGCCATCGTTCTGCGTCACGGATGGAAGGTATCGCGGCTCGCCGACGGACCCCATCTCAGGTCCGTCCCGCCTGCGGCGCGACCCCGCTCCGGAACGTGGGCCTGGTGCCGATGACCACGGTGGCGTTCAGCTCGTCGTCCGTGACCACCCGGGGGACCAGCCCGCTGCGGGCGATGGTCTCGACGGTCTGCGACGCCTGGCCTTCGCTCGTCTCGACCAGCAGGTAGCCGCCCGGCGCGAGCCACTGTGGCGCCGCTGCGGCCACCTGCCGTACGACGTCGAGGCCGTCCGCGCCCCCGTCGAGCGCCACCCACGGCTCGTGGATGCGGGCCTCCGCGGGCAGCAGTCTGATCGCCTCGGTGGGGACGTAGGGCGGGCTGGCGACCAGGACGTCGACACGGCCTCGCAGCATCGAGGGCAACGGCTCGTAGAGATCGCCCTCGTACACCTGGCCGCCGGTGAGGTTGCGGCGGGCGCACAGCACCGCGGCGGGGTCGATGTCGACGGCGTGCAACTCCACCCCGTCCAGGGCCGCGACCAGCGCGGCCCCCATCGCGCCCGAGCCGCAGCACAGGTCGACGACGACGGCTCGCGGCCGGTCGTGCACCTGGTCGGCGGGATGGTCAGGGCCGGCGGCCAGGCGCGCGAGAGCAGCGGCCTGATCCGCGGAGCCGGCAGCCTGGCGGACGAGGGCGGCGGCCTGCCCGACGAGGAACTCGGTACGCCGCCGGGGCACGAACACCCCGGGATCCACGGCTATCCGCAGACCGCAGAACTCCGCCCAGCCGAGTACGTGTTCAAGGGGAAGGCCGTCGACTCGCCGGTCCACCATGGCGGCGAGATCGGCCGGCGTGCGTGCCGTGGAGATGAGCAACCGCGCCTCGTCCTCGGCGAAGACACAACCGGCGGCGCGAAGCTTGGAGACGATGACAGAGGTGGTACGAGATGACGGGGGAACCGACATTAGAGCCCTTCGGGAAGCCGATGGGCGCTCTCCCGGTCACCTACGCAGGGTGAACCGCGCGGCCGTGAGATGAGAGCACCCAGCCTGATCTGGCGTTAATGGGTCTCACCTCCTAGGTAGGTCCACTGCTGGACGTCGAGACCATACCTGAGCCAGAACCGGACACGCAAACACACTACGACGCCCCGAAACTCCGACGCCCCTCCTCCAGCGCGTTCCGACCGAGTCCCCGCCGCACAGGGACTCAATATCTGCCTCGATCCGGATCGGCGGATCGGTGTCGTCGTGCTGAGCAGCACCTCCCGATCTGTGGACGGCACGGCCTCCGCCCTGTTCCGAGCCTTGACGTCCTGAGGCCTGCGTCTTCCCGAGTCACCCTCTCGGGAAGACGCCGGGCCCCAGATAGCCAACACCACCCCCTCCGGGGATTCTGGATAGCTAGTACTCCAGCCGCACTTCTTGCTCTGACCAGGGCTTATGGCCTTAGCGCTTAAGCCCGGTGGAACGTGAGACGGCCACCGCTGTGATCATTCAGGT
>NZ_JBEYZF010000069.1:0-14091 GCF_040645915.1 Nonomuraea sp. NPDC046570
GATGCCGTCGACGACCGTCATCGCCGCGCGGCCGCTACCGACCCGCACGCGAAGGTCACGCACCGACAGTCCGTTCACCGCTTCATCTCCTGTTCCTGCGCCGGCTCTACGGCGTCATGTGGGTGCCAGCAAGCGACGCGCTGTCCCTTGCGTAGCGTCTCCAGCAGCGGTAGCTGCTCGCGGCATCGGTCGCTTGCATGCGCGCAGCGGGGCGTGAACGGACATCCGTCGGGGACGGCGTCGAGCGCAGGCTGGCGTCCGGGGATCGTCGCCATCGGGCGGTCCAGGTCGGCGTCGAGCGCAGGCGTGGCCGCCAGCAGCGCCCTCGTGTAGGGATGCGCCGCATCCGCGTGCATGCGGTTGGCGGCGAGCTCTTCGACGACCCGCCCTGCGTACATCACGAGCACGCGCTCGCAGAAGGCCGAGATCACCGAGATGTCGTGCGAGATCAGGACCACGGCTGTGCCGTGCTCGGCGTTGACGCGTCGCAGCACGCGCAGCACCTGACGCTGGACTGTGACGTCGAGCGCTGTCGTCGGCTCGTCGGCGACGATCAAGCTCGGGCGTGTCGTCAGGCCGATCGCGATCGTGACGCGCTGGCGCATGCCGCCGGACAGCTCGTGCGGATGCTGCCTCATCCGGCGGGCGGCGCCTGCGATCCGCAGCTCGCGCAGTTGCTCGACGGCGCGCATGCGCGCCTGCTTGCGCGTCGCTCCGAGGTGCACCTCCGCGGCCTCGCTCACCTGCCGCTCGATGCGCAGGACAGGATTGAGCGAGCTGAGTGGATCTTGGAAGACCATCGCCAGGGTCGTGACCAGCAGCCGCTGCCGTTCGCGCTCTGGCAGCTCGCGCAGGTCTCGTCCAAGGAATGCCAGCCGTTCGGCCTGTACGGCCCCCGGCGACTCGATCAGATCGGCGATCGCGAGCGCCGTGAGGCTCTTGCCCGACCCCGACTCGCCGACGATCCCGACGCGCTCGCCGGCGTCGACGCAGAAGCTGACGTCGCGGACGGGCGTGAGCGTGCCGCCCTCGCTCTCGAAGGTGACAGAAAGGCCGTCTACCTGGAGGACGGCGTCGGGACGAACCATGGCAGGGCCCCTCGCAGGGGTGGCGGTCGCCACGCGGGAACGACCGCGCCGGGCCGGTCGGGTCGTCTCGCCCGCCAGCGCACCGGCGAACGCGTCGCCGGTGACGTTGAAGGCGATGCCGGCGATGATGATCGCAATGCCGGGTCCGAGTGCCGCCGCCGGCGTCACGTAGATGCGATCCAGGCCGGCGTTGAGCAGCGCACCCCAGTCGTACTGCGGTTCTTGCACGCCGAGGCCGAGGAAGCTCAGCGCCGACAGCGCCAGCAACGCCCCGCCGGTCGCCATCGCCACCTGCAGCACCAGCGCGGGCGCGATGTTGGGCAGGACGTGGCGGGCCATCAGCCGCGGCAGCGAGATCCCCGTCATGCGGGCGGCGGCGACATACTCGGAGCCGGCGACCTGCGCTGCGAGCGTCTGCGTCAGGCGCGCGAAAGCGGGTGCAATCGCGACCGCCAGCCCGACGACCGCGCCCGTTGCGCCGACGCCGACGATCGTCGCGACCAGCAGCGCGAGCAGTAGGCCCGGCAACGCCAGCAGCAGGCCGATCGCGCTGCTGGCGAGTCTTCCCAGATGCGAGCCGAGTACGGAGGGCAGGAGCCCCAGCAGCAGCCCGAGGCCGCAGCCGAGCCCGGCCGTCAGCAGCGCGAGCACGAGTGAAATGCGGGTTGCGACCAGCACACGCGCGAACATGTCGCGACCGAGGTCGTCGGTCCCGAACGGGTGTGTCCACGACACCCCTTCGCCGAGCGCCTCGAGGTCGACCGCTTCTGCGCCGTCGCCCCAGACGATCGGCCCCGCGAGCGCCAGCGCCAGCAGTACCCCGAAGACGGCGAGCAGCGCCACCCGGGTCGGTGAGAGCCGCTTAGGTCCCATCTCAGCTCTCCCTGATCAGCGAGCGCGGATCCAGCCATGCCAGCAGCATGTCGACGACGAAGTTGACGAGCAGTACGATCGTGCCGAGCAGCAGCGCGATCGCCTGCACCAGCGGATAGTTCTTCTGCGGGATCGCCTCGACGATCGCGGCGCCCAGCCCCGGCCAAGAGAAGATGTTCTCGACGATCACGGTGCCCGCGACAAGGCCGGCGAGTAGCATGCCCGCGACGGTCAGCGTCGCGGTCAACGTGTTGGGGAGCGCATGGCGCGCGTACAGCAGACGTCGCGGCAGCCGCTTGCTGCGGGCCACGCGCATGTACTCCTGGTCGAGCACCTTCAGCGTCTCGACTCGCGTGATCCGGGCGAGAACCGCGATCGGCGCCGCGCTGATGGCCACCAGTGGCAGCACGTACGCTGTCCAGTCGCTTGAACCCGTGACCGGAAGCCAGTCAAGCGTGACGGAGAACAGCGCGACGAGCGCGGTCGCCATCAGGTACTCCGGCACCGACACGACGAATCCCGTCGTCAGCGAGAACGACTTCTCGATGCCAGGCCTGCGCCCGCCGCGCGTCACCACGGCGATCGCCATCCCGAGCGGGACGGCGACCAGCAGCGTCACGACGAAGGCGACCACCGCGAGCTGTAGCGTCATCGGGAAACGGTCGGAGATCACCTCGGCGACGGGCTGACCGCTGGTGAACGAGCGGCCGAAGTCCCCCCTCAACAGTCCCTCGATGTAGTACCGGTACTGCTGCAGCACCGGCTCGTCGAGGTGCAGTGCGGCGCGGCGCTCCTGCACGAGTGAGGCTGGCGCGGTCGGGCCGAGCGAGGCGCGCACTGGGTCGCCAGGAACGAGCTGCGTGATCAGGAAGGTGACGGTTGCCAGCACCGCGAGTGAGACGGCGAACCCGGCGGTGCGCCGCAAAGCGAAGGGGAGCCAAGGATGCTGCATGTCAGCCCGCATCCAGCGCCACGGTCGCGGTCAGTTCGGCCTCCAGCGTCAGCGTCCGCGGCGGCACGTCCGCAGGCGCGAGCGCGCGCAGGCTGCCGTTGACGAGAAGGTGTGCCTGGCCGGCAACGTGCGCGTCCTGCTGGCCTGGCCTGATCGCCGACCATGAGCGGACGCCGTCGGGGCCGAGCCTCGTCAGCCGCAACGACGGGCCGCCGAAGTAGGCCCTTGCGAGGCCGTTGCCGGGGTCGACGTCGGAGTACATCGCGACGCGCAGCGGCGCGACCAGCGGCAGGTCCTGTCCCGCTACGGGCCGGTGCGAGAGGAAAGCGGCGCCACCGCCGGCCGCCTCACCGAGGCGCAGTACCTCCCCGAGCGCGGTGTTCAACCCGTGCGGCGTGCCGCGCATCCGCTCGGCTGCCGCGGCGAGCGCGCGGCGCAGCAGTTCCTCCTGCACCGGTGTGAGCGCCTTGCCGGCGAGGACGGCGGCCGTCAGCTCTGCGCCCTCCGCCGGCTCGGCCGGCAGGTCGCGCACCAGCTCGCGCCACAGCAGCCACCCCAACGCGCCGGGAGAGGTCGCGTGAGCGCGGCCGTCGAATGCGAGCAGCAGCCGAGCGAACGGGCGGTCGGTGACGTCGGGCGGGGTCGTGCGCAGCGCCTGCGAGAGCGCCCGCTGCCACGCGATTGTCTCCGGCCAGAGATCGTCGAGCGCGATCGCGATCGCGTCCTCGAGGCGCGCATCGAAGGTGCTCGCCAGCAGCTCGACCGCGCGGTCGCCGCGAGTGTTGGAACGGCCGGGGCGGTCGTTGACGAGCACCGGAGGGTAGGCGGTGAGGTCGATCGCCGGGCGTGGGTGCGGCCCTGTCAGCGTGTCGGGAGCGGTGTTGCAGCTCTGCAGGAAGCCGGCCTCCGAGCCGCGGTGCTGGACCAGATCCTCGAGCTCGTACCAGCCCTGCCAGGCGCTCGCAGCGTCGTTGGCATCGAACGGCATGCTGCGGTCGAGCTGCGTGGGCCGTCGTGGCGCGTGGCCGGCGCGCACGTACCAGGCGTCGCCGTGAACGTCGGCGGCAACGACGTTCTGGGGAAGGAACATGCACGGTTCGAACGCCGCCTTCAGTTCGTCGATGTTGCGCGCCCGATACATCGCCAGGAGCTGCTCATCGAGCCGCCAGAGGCCTTCGGCGTAGGCGGTGCTGACGGCGTAGGCACAGCCGTCCGCGCGTGCGATCACCGGCGTGCGGGCGCCGTTCAGCTCGACCGTCTCGACGGTGGCCTCGAACGGCTCTGCCCGTCCCGCCACCTCGATCCACTCGCTGCGCCGGTCGATCCGCCGCAGCTCGCCGTCGCAGCGCCACGCCAGCTCGTCACCGGGCTCGACGCGGATCCGGTACGCGTCCGAGACGGCAGGGCCCCCAGTCGTCAGACCCCACGCGCAGTGCGCGCCGTGGCCGATCAGCGGCAGCAGGGTACCTGCCGAGACGACCCCGGTGATCGACAGCTCGCCGGCGTGTGCGACGACCTCGTGGCCGGCGAACCCTCCGCGCGGCATCGCCGCCGCGATCCACGCGGGCGGCGGCACGAACTCCCCGAACAGCCCGCCGAGCGGCAGGTGAGGGTCGCTGAGCAGATAGGTCACGCCTTCGGCGGTCCGTCGCGGAAGCAGTGCCCAGGCGTTGGAACCGCGCTCTACCGCGGGGGCGGACCCGATCCCCGTTGCGGCGAGGATGGCGCAGCCGTCCGCCGTCGCCCAGTACTGCACGAGCGCACGCAGCGCGGCGATCGGCAGAGCCGGCTCCAACGGCGGAGCCCACGCCGGAACCTCGTCGGGATGATCTCGCAGATAGCGGTCGATGCCGGCGACGAAGGCGGCGTAACGCGCCTGAACCGCCTGCGGGGCGCGCGCATAGTCGGCACGCGCTTGCGTGAGGTAGCCCCAGCGGCGTGCCTCGATGTCGCGCTCCAGCGCCGTCTCGCCGAGCACACTCGAAAGCTCGCCACGCGCCAGCTTGTACTGGCCGAGCAGCTCGTGCAGCAGGTGGCTGGCCTGCGCGTACCCGAGACCGTAGAAGACATCGCGCTCCTCCGGCGCGGTGACGTATGCGATGCCCCATTCGTCGCGCTCGACGCGCACTGCGCCCTGGGAATTCATGCAATCTCCTCAAGAATGTCGACAACCGCCTCGACGATCGAGCCGGGCGCGGTGAGATGGACCATGTGTGAGGCGCCATCTGCGGCGACGAGCCGGCCGCGCGGGGCAGCCGATGCCAGCTCGGCGTGCAGCGCCCGCATGACCGGCGGCGCGGTGCCGGCGGTGAGCACGATCAGCGGCCAGGACGGTGCTTCGCTGGTGCCGGCGAGCGTGGCGAGTTGATCGCAGGAGCGCGGCAGCGCGGCGACCTCGTCGGCGAAGGCCTGCACCGACGCGACACGGCTGTAGCTGACGGCCGCGCTCAGCTCGACGGCGCGCAGTGCGGCCGGGGTGAGCGGCTCGGTCAGTTCGGTGCGCGTCAGCGCCGCACGCAGCTGCCCGAGCGGTGCTCCCAACCCGAGCGGGGCCAGTGTCGCCGCAACGGCCGCACCGTGTCGCACCACTCGCTCCGCGAACTTCGTCGTGGGCGTCAGCGCCTCTCGCATCCGCTCGTGGGCCGGATCGACGAGCACCATGCCCGCGACCGCGGACGGCTCGGCGGCCGCGAACGCGCGCACGTGCAGGCCGCCGAACGAGTGACCGACGAGCACGTACGGCGGCGGTACGTCGAGAGCGCGCAGCAGAGCGCGCAACCGCGCCGCTGTCGCGGTCGGGCGGCGGTCGCAGCAGGCACCGGGGCTCCAGCCGAAGCCGGGCCGGTCGTAGCGTACGACCGTCGCGCGGCCGCTCAAGCCGTCGGCGACCTCCTCCCACTCCAGTTGCGACCCGCCGAGGCCACACTCGATCACGACCGCCGGCCCGCGCCCCTCGGCGAGCGCGTGCAGCGCGACGCCGTCAGCATCGAGCGTCCTGCCAGGGGCCGGGTACCGCCGGCGGGTCGTCGCCTCGTGTTGTCGCTGGGCGGCGGCTCCGGCGCTGGCCGCTGCGGCGGCGGCCAGCGCCGCGACGGCCCACACAGTGATGGGAAAGCGCGTCATCGCTCAGCCCTGACGCATTCGGATACTCGTCGGGATGATGTCGAACGCCGTCGTCTCGAATGTCGCGGTCTTCGCCGCCCACCAGCGCTCGTACAACGCGACCATCGGGACAACGTCGGCCATCTCGAACAGCGCCGCCTCGGCGGCGTTCCATTGTTCGCACGCTGCCTGTTGATCGGTCGTCGCTACCGCCTTGCCGACGAGCTTCAGGTACTCCGGGTTGTCGATCGCGCCGTAGTTGATCCCCTGCGGCGGCACCGGGCCGCTCGCCAGTGGGACGAACTGGGAGGGCACCGCGACGCTGATGCCGAGCAGCGGGACGACGTCCCAGTTGCCACTCGCTAGCGCCTGTATTGTGACCTGGGCATTGCCCCCCACGATTTTGACGTCGGCGCCGAGCTCGCGCCACGCCTTCACGACCAGTTCTGTCGCCGAGACGAACGTGGGCCCGGAGTCGGAGTTGCTGATCACGCTGAGCTGCAGCCGTGTCCCGCCCTTCTCGCGTACGCCGTCGGAGCCCTTGGCCCAGCCGGCCTTGTCGAGCGCGGCCGTTCCGTCGGCGGTATCGAAGGCCGGGATCGCAACGTTGACGCCGGGCAGAGGGCAGGGGGTCGAGGCCTCGGGCACGACACTCTGGCCGACGCGCCCGTCAGGTCCGGAGACGATCTTCGCCAGCTGCTCACGGTCGATCGCCATCGTCAGTGCGCGCCGGACGGCGGGATCGGCCGCAGGCCGGCCCTTGGTCTGGTTGAACAGCATCTGAGTCAGGCTGGAGGCGTGCTTCTGCTCGGCGAGCCCATGCTGCTCCAGCCGCTTGGCGTCGGCGCTGCTGACGCGTGCGCCGGACAGCTCGTCGGCGAGCAGCAGGTTGGCGATCGTGGTCGGGTTCGGCACCACTTTGACGACAATCGTCTCCGGCTGGCCTGGCTTGTCGTTCGTGGCGCCGTCGGGCCCCCATCTGTAGCCCTTCCTGCGGGTCAGCGTGTAGTGGTCGCCGGAGACCGATTCCTTCAGAACGTAGGGTCCGGTCCCGCTCGTGCCGCGGGCGAGGACACTGCGGTCGCGCAGGCCCTCGCCGCAGACGATCGGCAGCGCCTGGATGGTGTAGGAGAGGAAGCTGACCGGCGCTTTGAAGCGGACAGTCACCGTCGCACTGGCGTTGTCAGCGGCAACGGTGTAGTCGCCGGTCGACATCGCTATCGGCAGCCGTGGCGACTGCATTTTCGGGTCCTTCAGCGCGTTCAGGTTCTGCGCGATCGTCGTCGCGGTGACGGGGCTCCCATCGGAGCAGGTGACGTCTCTGCGCAGGGTGAATTTCGCAACGGTCGGTGTGATCTTCCAACTGGTGGCGAGGTTGGACACGACTCTGCCATCGGGGGAGGTGTCGAGCAGGGTGTCGTAGGCGAACGTGAAGATCCGATACGCGTTGTCTGTGACCGTCCTGGCCGGATCAAGATCACCGGGATCGCCCTCGATGGCGTAGTGGAACGTGCCGCCCGAGATGGCGGGACTGGCTTGCTTGTGCGTGCCGCACCCGGCCGCGGCGACGATCCCGGCGCATGCCAGGAGGAGGGTGAACCCGTGAGTACGCATCAGTTCCTCCACGAGCGAGCGGCGGGCACCTGCTGGGTGATGCAGTGGACGTTGCCGCCGCCCAGCAACACCTCGCGGGCGGGGACTCCGATGACATCGCGTCCGGGGAACAAATCGCTGAGCTGCGCGATCACCTGCTCGTCGTGGAGCGGATCAAGCATCGGCACGACGACTCCGCGGTTGGCGACATAGAAGTTCACATATGAACCGGGCATCCGCAGCTCGAGCCGCCATGGCTCGCCGTCGCCGCGCCTGTCGATGCCGCGCGCCTCCTCCTCGCTGTAGCGCAGCGGGCCGGGCATCGGGACTGTATGCACCTCGAGCGGACGGCCTCGAGCGTCGGTCGCGCGCTTCAACCGCTCGAGCGCGTCGCGGCTGATCGCGTGCTGCGGGTCCTGTTCGTCGTCGGTCCAGGTGAGGCAGACGACGCCGGGCCGTACAAAACAGGCGAGATTGTCGATGTGGCCGTCGGTCTCGTCCGCATGGACTCCAGCGCTGAGCCAGATCACGCGCTCGATCCCTAAGTAGTCCGACAGCAGTTGCTCGAGCTGTTCACGTGAGAGCCCGGGGTTGCGGTTGGAGTTGAGCAGGCACTGCTCGGTCGTCAGGCAAGTGCCTTCCCCGTCGACGTGGACCGACCCGCCCTCGAGCACGAACGGCGCGCGGTAGCGATCGTTGCGCTCTATCTCCAGCACCTTGCCGGCAACCTGGTCGTCGGCATCCCATGGGAAGTAGAGCCCACCCTCCAGCCCGCCCCAAGCGTTGAAGATCCAGTCGACGCCGCGGCGCCGGCCTTCTTGGTCGAGGACGAAGGTGGGCCCGGTGTCGCGAATCCAGACGTCGTCGAAGCTAAGCTCTACAACGCGTATCGCCGCCGAGAGCGACGCACGCGCATGGCGGAACTGCGCTGCCGAGACCCCGACGGTAACCGGATCGCCGGCGTCGGCCACCGCGTGGGCGACCGCGGCGAAGGCGGCCTGCGCGGGCTTCGCTCCCGCCCGCCAGTTGTCGGGTCGCTCGGGCCACAGCATCCAACAGCCCTCGTGGGGCTCCCACTCGGCCGGCATGCGGAAGCCGTTGGCCGCCGGTGTTCCCGTCAGCGTGCGCATCGCGCTCCTCTTCTCACCACACACGTTCTTTAGCCATGTGATCGATATATCGATCAGGTGCCGCAGCATACATGCGAGATACCGGGACAGAAAGAGGGTTGCCTTGCGAATTATGATCAGTATAATGCACATTATGTTGATACCGAAGGCGGGTCGCTCGCTGCGCCCGGGCGCCTCTCGCGCCCACTCGCGGCACCAGCGACCTGCACGCGGCGACACATAGGGTGCGATGTGTGACCTTTTCGTACGCTGAAGCGAGCAGCCCGCGCGGCGCCACGGTGCTCCTGGCCATCGCCGTCGGAAGCCTCAGCACGCAGACCGCACCGGGATGCGTCGACCTCGCCCTGCGGCGTGCCCTGCTCGAGCGCGCCAGACTCGTGCGACGAGCCGTAACCTGATCATCATGATGGCAGGCCCCACCACGACCTCCGGCGACGACGCGATCCGTAAGATCGGCGAACGACTGCGGCGGCTGCGCGAGCAGCGCGGCTGGTCAGTCCGCGATGCCGCCCGCCGCAGCCAGCTGTCCGCTTCCTTCATCGGGCTCGTCGAACGGGGCGAGTCGGAGATCGCAGTCACTCGTCTGATGAGGCTCGCCGACGTCTACGCCGTGACCGTCGGTGACCTGCTCGGCGACCTGCAAGAGCTGCGCAGTCGACACTGCATCCCACTCTCTGAGGCGCGGGAGATCGACGACGACGACGGGCGTGTCACCATCTCCTACCTGCCCGTCCCGATCAGGGGACTGCAACCGTTCCGACTGCTGCTGCGACCGGGGGGAACGATGCGAGGGCTTTCGCATGCGACCGAGGAGTTCCACCACTGCGTCGAGGGGGGCGCGATCGTGACCATCGACGGTGTACAACACGAGGTCGCAGCGGGCGACACGGTCTACGTGCCGTCCCAGAGGGCGCACGCGTGGCACAACCCTCACGACGTCCCCTGCCTGCTCGTCGGCGGAGTCGGACGTGACGGGACAGGGATGTGATGAGGGATCGGTTGCTGCGCCCAAACGAACCGGGCGTCCCCGGTTCGTCGCTGTCGCCACGAGAACAAAGCGCCCCCTCTCGGCGTGACGGGTAGGTCGGGTCAGCGACAGGATGCGGGCGTGCCATCTGGGGCGGGTTTCGCTCCTGGTTGAACGAGCACGGCTTCCCTCGCCCAGCGCATCACCCGCGCCAAACGAAAGATCGGCGAGGCGGGCATCCCGCAGCCTCTTGGCTCCGATCTCCACGAACGTCTGCGCGTCGGTCTGGTGCAGCGGGCGCTGGAGGATCTGCCGCCCGAAGTCGTCGGCGCCGACCTGCTCGACTCGGGACGAGTTCCCGCCGCTCCTGCCGGACCGGGACGACGTGGCGCCGTACTTCTTCGAGTGGATCAACGAGCACCCGCGTCGCGACGGCTACTGGCAGGACCTGTCGCTGCGTGGACGGCTCCCGGAGATCACCGTGCCGGTGCTCAACATGGCCGGTTGGTACGACGTATTCGTGGCGGCCGGAGTGGAGACGTTCCAGGCGCTGCGCGGCGTGGGATCGAGCGGCGTCGCCGAGGGGAGCAGGCTCGTCATCGGTCCCTGGGCGCACAACGGCTGGTCCCGTGAGCTGGGCGAGGTCGATTTCGGCGCGGACTCGGTGCGCTCGTTCCCCGCCGCTGTGGTCGCGTGGATGGACCACCGGCTCAAGGGTGTGCGGCCCGAGTCCGAAGAGCCCCCAGTCCGCTATTTCAGCATGGGCGACTGCGCCTGGCGCTCGTCGCAGTCCTGGCCGCCGGCGGGTTTCGAGCCCACGATGTTCTTCCTGCACGGCGACGGCGCCCTGACGGACGGCGGCCCGGGGGAGGGCACGGACCGGTTCGTCTACGACCCGTCCAACCCGGTGCCGAGCATCGGCGGGCAGAGCTGCTGTTACGCTCCGCAGTCACCGTTCGGCCCTCGTGACCAGCGGGCCGTCGAGTCCCGCCCCGACGTCCTCGTCTACTCCACGCCTCCCCTGGAGGAGCCCCTCGAAGTGGCCGGCGATGTGCGGGTCGAGCTGTTCGCGTTCTCCTCCGCGCCTGACACGGACTTCACCGCCAAGCTCGTCGACGTCGGCCCGGACTCCCGCGCGATCAATCTCTGCGAGGGCATCGTACGGGCCCGCCACCGCGACGGAGCCGACGCGGAGAGCTTCCTGGAACCGGGCAAGGCCGAATGCTTCACCATCGAGCTTCAGCCGACGGCGAATACCTTCGGCGCCGGACACCGCATCCGCGTTGAGATCTCCAGCAGCAACTTCCCCGCCTACGACCGCAACCCCAACACCGGCACCCCCTTCGGGCGGTCCGCCGCTCTCCGGACCGCGCGCCAGACGATCCTCCACGACGCCGACCACCCGTCCGCGCTGGTGCGACAGGTCTGTGCCTGCCGACAATGTCGTGGGCAGGTCACTGTCCTTCAGCCAGCGCATGAAGCCCATGTCGGTGTCGGCGTTGACCTCCAGGTCAAGCTTGCCGACGTCGAACTCGAGGGCCTCGTCCTGGTCGAGGACGTATACACAGGCTGAATTCGTAGAGTCATAAGTCGTGACGGTCTGCTGTTTTGGGTGTATGGCCAGAGCATGCTAGGGGCAACGAGGCGGGTATACCCCCGCTGAGCAGCAGCGGTGGGAACTGTTACGGCTGGAGGCGGCTGGGCGGTTCGAGGACGGGCAGAGCATCAAGGACGCTGCCCGTGAGCTGCGGGTGCACGAGCGGACGGTGGCCAGGTAAACGCTGGATGGTCGGGGTCCAGGAGACGCTGGTCTGTCCTTGGGGGCAGGTGGCCTGCTTGGCGGTCCAGTCGATGGTGAACGCGGCCCGATCGTATCCGGTGGCTGCGCGGGCCTGGGGCGAGGAGTCAACCGCACCGGTGCGACCAGGGCCAGCCCGTATAGGTCACGGGCTGACACGATCAGTTCGGCCGTGGCGTATCCCGCATCGACGTAGTGTTCGGCTGGGAGCAGGTCCCTGCGCTGGAGCCCTTGATGGATCGAGGCCGTCATGGCCATATCTGCGACGGTCGCGTCGGTCGTCGTCACGTTCGTGATCACATTTGGAGGCGAGCTCGCCTCGCCATCCCCGCTGGTGCCGCAGGTTTCGCTGATGTGCACCTTGTAGCCGTTCCAGAACACGTCGGCCTTGACCGACCAGCGGGTGTCGAGATCGTAAGGAGAGGCCAGCCGGTGTCTGCCGGGCGGCAGCCCCGCTCCGCCGTCGCGCAGGGGCCGCCGCGCAGAGCGCATATCCGTCAGCGCCGTAAGCACGCGCGAGCTGCTTCTGCTGGGTCTTGGAGGCCGGTAGCCGCCAGGAGTCGACTCGTGCCCGATACCGGTCCGCCCAGTCCGGGCACCTCCAGAACCTGTTCCACCCAGCCGGGCGCGGCCACGGCGAGGGCTTCCAAGGCGGCCCGCACGCATTCGCCGGCCAGCTCGACCCGGTTGAGGTCCTGCACCGCCGAGACCACATGTGTGGCATCGGTGCGCTGCTTCCCGCCCTTTTTCACCAGCCCCTTGTCCTTCAGTACCTCCAGTAGCAGGTCCAGGACCCGTTCCTCCAGGCCATGCGCGATCACCCGGGACCGGAACTCGCTCAACACACTCGCGTCGAAGCCCGGATCATCCAGCTCCAGCCCCAGCGCGTACTTCCACGACAGATCCCTCCGGACCGCTTCAGCAGCCCGCCGATCGGTCAAATCCTCGACACGCTGCAACACCGTGATCAACGCCAGGCGGCCCGGAGACCAGCCTGACCGGCCCTCCGCCCCGAACGCGGCCACGAACCGCTCATCGGCGAACAACTCACCCAGCTCATCCCGCACCCGAACCGGCAACGCATGGACCACACCCCACGCGCCGCGAGTTACCAGCAGGGTCATCTACGAGCGCAAGCCCGAACACCACGAAGCCATGATCTGGTGGACCACCGTGCACCAGATGACCCGCTGCCTGACCCGCGAACTGGCAGGCCAACCACCTCATGGCCGTTGGAGCAACCCGCCCCCGCTGCCAGATCTCAGGAGTCCCGACCGGCGAGGCAAGGTCCTGGAACTCCTGGCTACCCAGCCCTGGCGAGCCTGGAGGGGGACCGAGCTGGCCGCCATCCTCGGCATCGAGAACATCACCGCGTCCAACTGTCCCAATGGTCCCAACAGGGCTACATCAACAAGATCGGACCAGCCATCTACGGCGCCATCTCCACGAGCCCTTAAGCCTTTGTCAGCAGGCTCTAACACGCGTTGTGCGATCTCCTTGGTGAAGATGTCACCCGCACTCGCTTCCGCTGACCAGATGACGTGGGCATAGACGCGCAGGGTGATCACCGGGTCGGCATGCCCCAGGCGGGGCAGCTTTGTCAGCCAGCCCGAGCCTGGCGGTGGATGCGAGCTTTCTCTAAGTCTTCAAGGGCGTGCCGCCTGTGGCGGCCGCCGCGCGCCGCCGCCGCAGCCGGTGATGGTCAGATCATGCCTGGTTCACGTCTTCTTTCTGCCCCCTCTGGCCGGAGTAGCCGCCGGCGCACCGGCTTGGCCGCTGGAGGCGTGGTGCTCCAACGCTTTCATGATCTCGGGTGCCAGGGCGTCCGCCAGCGCGGGCGCCAGAGCATCGGCCAGGGCGGAGGCGAAAAGCTGCGCGAGCAGGAGCCGTTCAACTGTCGATGACTTCGCCGCCGTGCTCGGCACCGTAGTGAGAGCCGCTTCAATCAGGGTCGCCATGGAGTCCCCGCCGCGGGTGCGAGCCTTCGTGGCCTGGCCCGCCTCGCTGAGGATGTCGCGGATGAGGTCGTCGATCAACGACTCCGCCAGGTCGTGCCCGACCGTATCGCCGTTTTCCTCCGACGCCATGAGTTGCTCCTTCTTCGGTGAATGTGGGTCGTCCCCAACCGCTGAGTGCGCAGCAGTTGGGGGACGTGGTCCTTGGCTGCGTTTGACGGGCTGCCGCTATCGGCCCGCGAGCGCGGCCAGCAGGAGCGGGTGCTCGATGCCGCTCTCGCTGCCTTCCCTACGCCGGCGCATGAGCATCGCGAGCAGGAGCGGGTGCTCGATGCCGCTCTCGTGGCTTTCCCTGCGGCGGCGCATGAGGGCCGCGAGCAGGAGCGGGTGCTCGATGCCGCCCTCACCGTCTTCTTCCCGGCGGCGCATGAGCATCGCGAGCAGGAGCGGGTGCTCGATGCCGCTCTCGCTGCCTTCCTTGCGGCGGCGCATGAGGGCCGCGAGCAGGAGCGGGTGCTCGATGCCGCCCTCACTGCCTTCTTCCCGGCGGCGCATGAGCATCGCGAGCAGGAGCGGGTGCTCGATGCCGCTCTCGCTGCCTTCCTTGCGGCGGCGCATGAGGGCCGCGAGCAG
>NZ_JBEYZF010000069.1:14189-18361 GCF_040645915.1 Nonomuraea sp. NPDC046570
AGGAGCGGGTGCTCGATGCCGCCCTCACTGCCTTCCTCGCGGCGGGAGGCGAGTGCAGCGAGAAGTAGTGCCTCCAGGGCGCCTCGCTCTTCGCGCTCAGGCGCCTCGGTGGTTTCGGCGCGCTCTGCGGTGGTCGTGGCCATGTAATTTCCTTTCCGGGTGGTGGTGTGCTGCACCCGTTTCGTAGGAGGTCCAGGCTTACCGATACCCGTGGGCGGCGAGCTGGAAGCATGCGAACGAATGCGCTAAACGCTATCTGGCCTGGTACTTTGCCATATGTTTCACACTTCGCTAAATGGATGCAACCAAGGTAATGGATGCCCGTGATTTCACTGTGGATTCCAGAAAAATGCACCTGCCGAAAGAATATGAGCCGATCTGGCTCGGGCATTCTTTTAGCGTCGAATACTTTGCGAACCTATTGTTAAGAGAGATTCTGTCCCTGTCTCACGGCAACGCCGCCGACTACCGGGTGCGCGTCGCTGTCCACGTCCACGCGCTCCCACGCCTGGAAGGCATGGAACCGACAGTCCTGATGCGATCACACCGCCGTACGGCTTCCATTCCTCGGGCCAGGCGGCCTGCCCTGCGGTACGGGTCCGGTTGCCACCGGACACGATGGTTGAGCGCACCGCATGCAGCCATGAACTGCGCCCCGGCGGAGCCCGAGGAGCGGGACTCGCGAGTACGAGCGAGTCGGCTGACCAACGAGGCGCTCGGCCATGAACACGCAGGTCGGCGCCTTGGGTCCGCGACCGGGTTGGTGTGCGCGATCAGCTTCGTGAGCGCACTGGGTCCGTGCGGGGCAACCTGCTGTCGGCATCCGCGCTTGTCGTTGCCTGGCTGCGGAGTCTCCCATTGGCCGCTGGGGTGCTGACAACGTTGATGATCTCAGATCCGCAACCTTCTCCTGGTGGTCTTGGGGGCCAAGGCTGAAGCACACGCTCCGGCCGCTGGGGGAGGCGCAAGATCTCCACTGAGGTACTGGAGAGTCTTGCCATGGGCGAAATCCAGCGGATCAAGAGCACGCCGGAAGCCGGAGAGCTGTGGCTGCTGACCGTGGTCAGCGCGAGGAAGGACGCGGGCAGCAGTCCGACGGGGATCGTCGGACGGAGCCTGGCGCGGGGACCTGCTCGCCGTCGGCGATCGAGTGCGGGTGATCGCTGAGCCCGACCAGTTGGGCGACTGTGCAACGGGAGCCGTGTGAGCCGAGAGGCTCCCGCACGGTTCTGCGGGCGGCGGCGGGTGAGATACCCGCCGCCGACTCACCGGTGCCTGGTCGTGTCGGGCACCAAGGCCGACGCGGAAGCCCTACGGGACGAGATCCTCCAGCCGGATGTTGACGATCTTGATCCAGAGGTGTTGACGATTGCTCCCGAGCGGGAGTCTTCACAGCGGCAGCGCAGTCGAGGTTATTAGCAGGAGCGCGACTCCCAAGCCGAGGTCGAGCACGAAGCACGCTTCAGTGAGCGAGCGGCTGACGACCTTATCGCGGACGAAGTGGATCACGTCCCAGATCGCGTGTCCGATTGCGGCAACGGCCGCCAGGTATACGGCCAACGCCGGACTGGACATCATGGCCGTCAGGGCGATGGCGCTGAAGCCTACGAATCCCAGCACTTGCACTCCGACTTCCCGGCGATCGACCCCGGTGCCGCGAAGGAACCCGAAGATCGCGAAGCCCGCGCCCATGACGAGCAGCGTCGCGGTCGGATCGAGTCCCGTGAGGCGGGCAAGGACGACCGCGACGCTCGCGACGACCACCATCACCCAGACGCTTCGACGCGATCCGACAGCAGCGGCGGCGAGGTAGCACATCGCTGCCAGCATGATGATCATTGCGGTCACATGGGGATCCGCTCCTTTTGCGATATTGGCGATCAGCGCCAGCAGACCGAGGACGGACGGCCAGCGTGCGAGGAGGTGATGTCCGACAGCCGCAGCGCGGCCAGACGGATGATGGTGTGCGTGGGTGTCGAGATTCGTCGTGTTGTTCATACTCGACAGTCTCTGCTCGGTCCCCGCTGGGTGGACCCGTGCATTTGTCACGAAAAGTCCGTGCACCTCGCCCTGAAAAGCTTGACGTCAGACCCACCCGTTCTCGTGTGCGATCGGGTAGGCCTCTGAGCGGGTGTCCGCTCCGAGTTTGTGGGTGACGGTGGCGAGGTAGTTGCGTACGGTTCCTGGCGAGAGGGAGAGTTCCCGTGCGACCTCCCGGCAGGCCGGCTGATCCGGCCATCCCTGGCTGAGATCCGCCGCGTCTTCGCCCGCCTCATCGTGCCCGCCGCCAGCACCATCGAGCACGTCCTGGCCTGGTCCAGATTCCGCCAAACCCACCAAACCCGCGCCCTGGTCAGCCACTACCGCCGACGAGGCGACCCGTTACCACGCGATCTACAGATGTAGTACCGGCAGGACGGTCATCTCGATCGCCCATCGGTTGCACACCGCGCACGACGCGGATCGGATCGTGGTGATGGACGAAGGGCGTATCGTCGAGAGCGGATCGCATGACGAGTTGCTCGTCCATGACGGGCTGTACGCGAAACTCTGGCAATACTGGCGTTGCAGCGAGTCTTGATGCGGAGGCCCCGCACCCACCGTCGGCTTATGTGAATCGGTTGGGCGCATCGGTTTCGCATCCTCGCGGTGGCCTCTACTGTGTACGCCGTGACAACGCAGGTGATCGTGCTCAATGGTGGATCCAGCGCGGGCAAGTCCGAGATCGTGCGGAACCTGCAGGCCGTACTGCCACAGCCCTGGCTTGCCATCGGAGGTGTCGACTCGATGATCGGGGTGATGCCCGAATCCATGATGACGTCGGAGGCCGGAATCAAGATCGCCTCCGACGGCGGGGTGACCGTCGGGCCGGAGTTCCTGGAGGTGCAGGCGGCGTGGCGGGCGGGCATCGCCGCGATGGCCCGCGCCGGAGCCCGGATCATCATCGACGACGTTCTTCTCGGGGGAGCGGAGGCTCAGCGGGAGTGGCAGAAGGTACTCGACGGACTCGACGTTCTGTGGGTCGGCGTCAGATGTGACGGCGCGGTCGCCGCCGAGCGCGAGCGGGCTCGGGGGGACCGCGTCCCTGGCATGGCCGAGGCCCAGGCGGAGGCGGTACACGACGGCATGGTCTATGGCCTAGAAGTGGACACCACGCGCACCGAGTCACTGGCGTGCGCGAAGACCATCGCCGCACTCATCGACCGGCGGAGAACCGGCTGCGAAACGACCAGCGTACGGGGATAGGGCACCTGCACATCACCGGCCGCATCTCCGCCGCGCCGCACAACGGTCTCCTCAGGGGTGAAGAAGGTCTGGAGGTGGCGGTTGACCGGGTCCGGGCAGTCCAGCTAGGGAGCGTGGCGGGCCGATACAGTTCGTGATCACCGGTGCGACGGCGTCCGGGCCGGCGGCAGAAGAGGGAGACGGGGTGGCCGACCGCAGCAGAGGACGGCCCGGCTGCCGCGCGTACCGGCGGCCGCCCGCAGCGCGTCGGCGACCAGCTCGGTGCGCATGTGGCCGGCGATCGACCAGCCCGCCAGGCGGCGTGAATGCAGGTCCAGCACGGTCGCCAGGTAGAGGAACTCGCCGTCGCCGACGGGCAGGTAGGTGATGTCGCCCACGTAGCGCTGGTTCGGCGCGCTCGCGGTGAAGTCCCGGCCGATCAGGTCGGGCGCCTTGGCCGCCGACGGTTCGGGCACGGTGGTGCGCACCTTCTTACGCAGGTGTAGCCCGACGATCCCGAAGGCGCGCATGACGCGGGCGACGCGCTTGCGGTTGATCCGGCGGCCGTTCGCGCGCAACTCGGTGGTGACGCGCGGGCTGCCGTAGGTCCCGTCGAACTCGCCGTGGATCTGTTTGATCTCGCCGGCCAGGGCGGCATCGGCCGCGGCCCGCGTCTGCCGTGCGGGCAGCGCCTTGAGCCACCGGTAGAAGCCGGAGCGGGAGACGGGAAGGACCCGGCACAGCCGCTTCACGCCGTAGGCGTCGCGGTGGTCGTCAACGAAGGTGAAGCGGCTCACCAGTTCGTCTCGCCCGCGAAATATTTGGCAGCTTTGCGAAGAATCTCGCGTTCCAGTTCCAGCTCCCGGATTCGGGCTTTGAGCTGCTTGTTCTCGGTTTCCAGCACGTCGTCGGACGATAGCGGCCCGTTTTCCGGCTCCTTTGCCGGC
>NZ_JBEYZF010000070.1:0-15850 GCF_040645915.1 Nonomuraea sp. NPDC046570
CCGTCTACCAGGAGCTCTGCTACGTCATGAGGGGAAAGCCGGACCCGCGATCATGTTGTGACCAGCCATCCGCCACCAGGGATGGAAAAGGCTCAAGGTCTTGAGGGGCGATCGCGTCGAACTGCTTTTCGACGATCAGGGTTCCTAGGAGAGATGTCCTCGGCTGGCCATAGTTTCCGCGGAATATCGCGCGATTCTGCGGCCAGCTGCTCGGGTCCTCCGTTGTTGACTCTGGCCTGCGACAACATGCCCGGTGTAGGAGTTCTGCGGACTGTGCGGATTCTGTCGGCGCACCGCCCACGATCCGCTGTTCGAAGGGCAACGGCTTGTCTCCGTTAGAGCGGCGCCAGTGAAGCGACGGTTAGCTGGATGAGAACTGTCTCTACGTACTCAAGGCGCGTCGCCTACGGCTCCCCGCTGGCGTCGAGTGGTCGCGGGGCCGCGCTGCGGCTCTCCGGCCGGTCGCGGCCCCGCACCACTCGCGCATGTACGCCTTCTGCGCTGCACTGCACGTGATAAAGATGAGGAACGCCATCCAAGCGTCCGCTGAGGCGGACTCCGTCCCCTCAGCTTGGTATGTCACGTTCATGCAGCCGAGACCCGAGGAGCGACATGCGATCCTTCGCAAGAGTGGTGCGCAAGGTCGCATCCTGGGCTGGCCAGCATTTGCTTTTATGGTTCCTTATTGCAGGTCTCGTGAATATAGCCGCCATCGCTCTAACTACAACTCTCATGCAATTGCCAGGGCAGCAAGAGACCGTAATCACGACACTACTCTTAGTGCTAATCGTGTCCCTCGTGCTCTCAATCGCGCTCCCTATTGGAGGATACGCAGCGGAGAGGCGCTTTGCGATACGAGCGGCCGAAATTGCACGCGGGCCCCTGCTAATTATTGGCACCCCGCACAACTTGCCGAAACTTTCCGAGCTATCGAACGAAGAGTTAGGTGTCACTGCAACAAAATATAGCATGATGGGCAGGGCGCCATACATTGGTCGATTGAGCGATGATTCTGCAGTAAGAGACTTGATTTCAAGCGATGGAGCACCCTATCCCTTCGTAGTGCTCTGGGGGCTAAGTAAAGCGGGTAAAACGCGTACTGCAGTAGAGGCGGTCCGAGCAACTCTTGAACCCAATACCAAGGTATTGAGGCCCATCAGTGGTGGAGCCTTAGTTGAGCTGTTGCAAGATCCTCTTATCGTGAAGTCTAGGGAAGATTCGCTTCTTATCTGGTTGGATGACGCAGCGGTCAGTGATTTTGATGCACTGACTTCCAGTGCGCTCGATAGGATCGCTGATATAGGCATGCTCTTCGTCACTATGACAGCAAGGCGTTACGCTGATTTAGCGACATCCATGGAAGCTATCAGTTCGATCGGTCGGTTAGCGTTACTGCGTGCGAGCACGTATGAGCTCCAATTCCGTCAACCAACCGCAGAAGAAAGACGGCTTGCGGCAACTTTATATCCAGAAGAAGAATTTGCGAGCAGCATCGCTGAGACGCTTGTAGGTGGTGCGGAACTTATAGCCAAATACAGAGCATCAGCAGATCTAAATCCCGCGGGTTGCGCACTCGTAAGAGCAGCGGTTGACGCCAGACGGATTGGTCTTATGCTGCCCCTGGCCGAAGATAGGCTTCACGCTTTGTTCAAATTGTACCTGCCAAAGATAAGGGCAGGACTGGAGCCAACTCAACAATTATTTCGCGAAGCTCTGACCTGGGCATCAAATCCGGTGTCTTCCCAGGTTGCAATTCTTAGCGCGCAAGATGTGCCTGGAGGGCGGCGGGGATGGACTCTGCTGGATCACATAGTTTCCGCCGATGAGGGTAGAGATGGTTATCCGGAACGCGAAATAGTGGATGAAGTATGGACTGCTGCCATCGAGGGCTCCTCACCTGAAGAGGCCCTGCAGATAGGAACCACCGCATTTGAGCGGGACCTAGATGTCCATGCGGCTATGGGATTGCAGGCTGCTGCATCCTCTAAAAATCCGCGTGTGGCTGCCGTCGCACTATTCAATCTTGGGATGGTGAACTATAGAAACGAAGAATATGAAAACGCCGAGCTGGCGTATCGGCTTGCAATTGACTACGAACACGAAGATGTTAGCCCGCTTGCTTGTGCGAATATAGGCGTCGTCTTGGCCAAAACTGCACGTATAGAGGAGTCCATTCAGTATGATCAGCGGGCGATCGACTCTGGACATCGGGACGCTCGGCCTCTCGGTGCATACAATCTAGCCCAACACTATGCTTCAATAAGTGACCATGACGCTGCCATAGCTTGCTACGGCATTATCATCGAAGAACGCTACTCTGCCTACCTTCCCGCCGCATATCTAAACACAGGAATGGCCTACTCTCAAAAGGGGGATCTTTGTGAGGCTGCGCGCTTTTATCGGCTTGCCTTCGTCTGCCAAGACAGGCCAATTTCGGCTCAAGCGGCCGTGAACCTCGGCATCATCTATCAAGAGCTAGAAGACTACACCTCGGCTGCACGCTTTTATCGGACTGCGCTTGAATCTGAGCAGGAAGAGTATGTTGCTCGAGCTGCGCGAGGCCTTGTAAGGATGTGGACTAGTTTAGGCAACGCTGAAGAAGCTCGTAAAGCTTACCAACGCGCAATGACGCAAAATCATGCGGAGCACTCCGTCGTAGCAGCATTCGACTATGGCGTCTTCTTGGTTGACATCAAGGCTTCAGAGTGTGAGATCACGGAGGCTCTTGATTACGTAATTCAGAATGGAGACTCCAGCTCCGTCGTGCACGGAGCTATGGTGCTCGGTCGATATTTCACCGTCTCCAAAAAATGGGAGCTTGCTGTCGATTACTACCTAACCGCGCTTGACTCAAACCAAGGGGATCTGCGGCCAAGTCTTATGGGATCTTTGGGTGAGTGTCTAGTTTTCCTAGGGCGATACAGTGAAGCGATCGACGCATTTCGTGGCTCTTTTGCCGACGGGCATGTGGAGCGCGCTTCCATTGCTTGCAATAAGCTCGGCGATCTCTTGGCAGAGCACGGTGAAGGAGATCTCGCGAAAGCCGCTTACCGTCTCGCATTTGAGGCGCAGCACGATGAGTACTCGCCGCGAGCTGCACTAGGATTGGCATTATGCTGTATCAACGAAGGCGACGCGGAAAGCGGCATGGCTATGCTCAAATATGCATTGGAGTCGCAACGAGAGCCCTATGCGAGCATGGCGCAGGAAATGATCGACGACTTCTTCGAATAGATCAATAACACCTCTACGAGTTCCTTTTGAATGGAAATTGGCGCGTGGCGTTGGGCTGCTTAGGATAGCGGTGCGTGGTCCTGGAGTGAAACTTATAATCTGTACGATTCAGCAACGCGTCCATACGTGAAATGGAGTCTCGCGTGAGCTTGTGCCCCATGGTGAAGTGGTCAGTCACGGTTGTTGCAATCGCTGAGTCCGGTCCTCACCGTAAGGGGCTCGGGCGATCGGCTGGCGCGACCCTCCTTCGTCGAGCCTCGCTACCGGGCGGCGTGGGTTGATGACAGCGATGACGGCGACGTAGGCCTCCACGAGCGCACGCTGGGCGCTACACACGATCGCTATCCTTGACGAGGAAGGTTTGCGCCAGGCCAGTTGGTCCGTCTGAGAAGTGAAAGGTCAGGCTGCCGCGGGGCTTCCGTTCCTCGGGCCTGGCGGCCCTGCGGTACGGGTCCCCTTGCCACCGGATGAGCGGGCTGGTCACTTGCAGTGGATGGAGCCGTTTAGCAGTGGAGTACAGCAAACACTGACGCATAAGAGCAGGCACTATCAGCCAGCATCTGCAGTGCTGTTACTCCGATGCCGTCCAGAAGAACGCAGCGAGATGTCACCGACATCCGATTGGATGAGGCTCATGACTGCTCACGATGTGGCGCCTCTGCTTCCCGAGATTGCGCAGCTCCGTGATCTGTGCCGGTCCATGGCGGTGCTGGAGGCCATCCTGAGCCCGGAATGGTCCAGCCGCTACCACTCCTACGACGCAGGCTGGGGCCCTGGGGAGGAGATGGCCTCGATGCGCGACGGCTCGGGTGACGAATACTCGATCGTCTTCTCTGCGGCGGGAGCGTACGTCCGCGGCTTCGCCCACGAGGCGGAGATGAGCCCGTACGGCAACGACGGGCCGTGGTCGGGGGTGCTCGACTCCGTCCCTGAGGTGTTCCGCCCGTGTGTCCGGGAGCCTGCGTTCTGCGACGAGGACGGCATGCCGGTCGTGACCGCCTGCCTGTGGCGCGCGACCGGTGATGACCGCTGGCGGGTGGGTGAGATCGACTACCCGGACGGCGTGAGCGATCCCGATGGGGCGGCGTATCTGTTCGCGCGGCTCGTCGATCCGTCCCCGGAGGCGTTCCGGCGGTTCGCGGAGGACTACTACGAGGTCCCTGTGGATCTCGATGCGGTGCGGGACGTCTATGCCCTTCGGCCGCTGACACAGACGGTGGTCACTGCGCTGAACGCTGACCTTTCCCTTGAGGACCTCGCCGACGACCTCGCGGCAGCCCGATATCCGTCCGTTGCCGGCTGAGAAGCCAGGGAGGCCAGCACGACTCTGCTCCTGCGCAAGCTGGGGGCAGCAGCGCTGAGGCGCGTCGGCAGCGTGCTGTACAGCAGCGCGTACAGGAACACCGCCTCACGCGATCGCATGGCTTCGAACTCTGTCCACCGCCTCAGCAGGGCAGCAGCGCACGAACACGGCACCTGCCCTTCCCTACGGATCAAAAGACAACTGGCGCGCTAGGAATCACCGGCGCTGTCGGCAGGCCCCTGGGAATCCATGAGGAGGTGGACGGAGGGCGATCATCGTAGTATCCGACACTCCAGTCCATCGGCCTCCATCCTCGTCGCCGTAGCACGGCGGCGATCTCGGCAGCAGCTTCTTCCAGCTCTGGCCGCAGGTCAGACTCGAGGTCATCGGGGTCTGTGTAAATGTCGTCCAGGTCCGGCGCGGAGAAGGCGACCCAAAAGAGTGCATGTCCAAACACGTTCAGCACCCCTCTCTGCAAGACCGGCTAGTCATTCGGGTTGGGAACACCGACAAACGTGCCGCCGGCGCGGTAGACGAGGGCTATGCCTAGGTCGTACAGGAGCGCCTTGATGTCGTCGTGTGGTTCTTCGGGGAGAAGCACGGCTAGGGCGGGGTTGGAGGGAATCACGTGGCGCCGATAGTCCATGAGTTGTCCGATTGCCATGCGGACTGCGTTGCGTCCTATGTTGCCTTTAAGCTCGTAAAGGATGTGGGCTGTCGTGTCGTACAAATCGGTCAGCATCGGCGAGGCCAGGCCCTTCACCTTGAGCTCGAACCGCATTAGCTCGTGGCCCCGAGATTGCATGAAGGCACGGAACTCCGCGTCTAGCCCGGCTTCTCGCCGCTGGAATTCGAGCTCAGGAACAGCAGAACGGGATCCTTGCGTCTTCGTATTGTTCTCCGGATCGATGAGTGAGCTTGTGGTGACGTCCACGGGGACGAGCACCGCCTGGGTCTCTCCGGCCGGCGGGATGCTATATGCGTTCTGGTGCTCGAACGGGCCAGTTGGGCGAAGCCGGAACACAATGACTTTGCGCATGACGTTGGCCTTGTTGGCTCTCCATCGCACATCGAACGGTCGCTGCTCATCGAGCTTGAACCGACCCACGTAGCGATGGAGGACGGTGTCTGAATTGGGCGCTGTCCCCGCAGCCTTGAACATGCGTAGAGCTCGTCCCTGGAGTGCATGATCACGGATAGCCTTGTTCCCGGCACCCTCGAACGTCTGGTCGTTGAGCCCATGCCCGGTGTACTCAAACAACCGGCCGTTGTCATCATCAGGAACCCATCCGTCGATGTAACCGAGCTCTTCGCCAACCTTCGGATCGGAGTAGATCAGCACAGTGGGAGTGGCCGTCGAGGGCACGATTCCACCTTGGGGGCCACCCCCGAAGATCTCCGCTAGCTCTGCGCGTGTCTTGATCTCGCCGGGCTGCAGACCCTCATCTAGCAGGGACTGCACAGTCTCGCCAGCGGCGGGATCACGTACGTCTACCACGTCGAAGCCCAGCCTACGAAGCCGTGGCGCCGCGGCAGCTTCGCCCCCCGAGAAACCATGCACCTTCCCCGTGGCACTTAGGTGGGCAGCCTTCAAGATCGCCTTGGAGTCGAAGAAGGCACCCTCGTGAATGAGAAAGAAGTACCGCGCGTTCCCGGACTTGTGGTCGGCGAGAAACTTCCGGCGCCCCACGTTCCTATAGATCTCGATCGCCTGGAGAACGCCTTCGCGGGTGACCTCAGCCAACGTCATGGGCGGGAGCATACGGGGAGCTGCCGACAGTTTGCGGAGCCACTGCCTTGTACAGCGACGATGTGCAGCCGCCGTATGCGACACTCTGGCGAATACCCGACAATTGAATCTTCTTCCTGTCCTGCGTTCTGAAGAGCGGGTGACGTGATGAGGCGGCGCTTCTGCTCTTGTCTGCCCACTCAGTCCAGCCCGAGCCCAGTGTTCTCCCTGGTCAAACAGATAGACGAACGGTTCGAGTCTTCCTCGGGCACATTCCTGCCAGCGATGCTCCTCGCGCATCTTCAGAGCGACGCGACGGCTATCTTCAAGGGAAGCTGTCCATCGCTGTTGGAGGGGTCATGGGGCGGGCGAGCGAGCGCATGTTGGAGATCGAGGGTCGGGGCTTCGGGGAGACGGGCGAGCGAGCTGTCTGTCTCGAGTGCGTACTCGACCGAGGACTCCGGGAGCAGGTCGCCGGGCTACTGTCCGAGTCTCTCTGTACCTTCTGCGGCAGGGAGTCGGCTGACCAGCATTCGGTCGCGGTGGACTTCGAAGACTTCATGCCATTCGTGATGGACGCGATCAGGTTCTTCTACGAGCGCTCATTAAACAGCCTGTTCTGGGACGACGACTTTACACCACGCTGCGACTCCCAAGAGGTTGCCCGCAATATATGTGAGGGGGCAGTTGCCGATGACGTAATGGAGGCGATCACCGAGGTTATATCCGATGACGAGTGGAACGAAGATCCCGGTGTTCTGCGGCCCGACATAGCGCTACGCGGTGCATGGGAGGCTTTCCAGGAAAAGGTTAAACACGAAACCAGGTTTGTCTTTCTCTCGATCCCTGAGGAGAGGTCGGATCATCCGGATGAGTTCACCACCACCGAGATACTCGAGAAGCTAATGGAGATCATTTATGCTCGAGGCGCGCTGGTGGTGCTACCCGTGGGGCATGTCTTCTACCGCGGCCGCCTGATCGACAATCCTGATGACCACGACCAATACAGTGCAGAGAATCTGGGATCACCACCGTCAAAGAAGGCGTCGGCAAGCCGGATGAGTCCCGCGGGTATTTCCATGTTCTATGGGTGCGACGACGTCGAGACTGTTGTGGCAGAGATTGGTGCGCACAGTACCAGCCGGTTTGCGGTGATCGGAGAGTTCGAGACAACCAGGCCGTTGCGAATGGTTAATCTTGCGGATTTGCCTCCCGCGCTAGGCATATTCAGTCCAGAAGGGCGCGCGGAGTACTTTGGCACGGTGTTCCTGAATTCATTCGCTGAGGATCTGAGCGCCCCGATCTCTATCGACGGGGGCGAGCACATTGACTACGTGCCCACCCAGGTCGTTACCGAGTACATGCGGTGGCTTCCCGGTCTCTCGCTCGACGGTCTGCTGTTCAAGAGCGCGCAGAACGGGGGTAGGTCCTCCGTCGTCTTCTGTGGGCCCGACGCTTGCGCCGATAGTGGGCGGGAAAACGAGAAGACCGTCTTGCGGCTCCGAGAGGGGTCGGTAAGGGCGGTCCGCGTGATGTCTGTCCCAGTCACACTTTGAGCGTTCACGTCATCGGCTCCGGTGATGCTCATTGGGACACCACGACGATCGGTCTCTGGATGCGGGACATGTTCGGGATGGTGTTGTGGATCACGAGGGTATCGAGTGGCGTTTGCGCAGCTCACAACCCGTTAACCAGCCGTACAACCCCTGCTCTCCTAATGCGGGCGTCGTTTGTATGGCTTTGAAGTGGCGGGCCGTGACGATCGCAGACTTCGGTCCCCGCCGTGTATCAGGCGATCGCCGGCAAGGCCCCTCCTTCGGCTCGCCGACCGGTGCGAGCCAGTACCAAGCACCGTCCACGCGCGGACACGGGCGTTCGTCTCTCATCAAGAAATGTGACCAACGTCACATGTTGCGAAAATGTCGGTCACCTAACGAAATCGACGAATATTAGTGCGAATTTTTCACCAGGAAATATGGAATCCGCACTCTCAATTTTCGATTACTCAGTGTAGTGATCTATGGGGTGGGGCGTAGATCTCGCAGGTTATCGAGGGATTATCCGGCATCTCGATTGTGCTTCATGTGCAGAGGGTGACGCTATGCTCGTCAACGCACAGAGCCGCCCGCTGCGGGATCTTCCGGAACGCGCAGCGGGCGGCCCACTTGGAGCACCGGAATCCACAACAAGGAGATGCCCCATGAGAAGAGTATCCTCCGATGCCAGCAATTTGTTAATGCCAGCCCTCGTGGCTGTTCTCGCTACCGCCTTAGTCATAGCAGGCCGCGGCGCAGAGGTCGCAGTAGTGGTCGGCGCCATGATGGCTCCTCTCACTCTGAGGAGCGGGAGGCAACCAGCAAGGTCGAGGCGACAGAGCCAAGAAGACGCCTCCGAATAGAGCAAGAAGCGTAGAGGGGAAGCCCTGGAGCGCTAGCACCTCAGGCCCGGGGTGCTCGGGTTTTGCGAGGTAGGCGCTCCAGGGTCGACGTGGCGGGTCTTGCTAACACGATTGCTAACAGCAGATTTGGACGATCGTGGACGCCCAAGGATGGGCTCGCGTGTGAGAGCCATATCTGAGCTGGGAAGACACAGCACCGTGGACGGCTGTGGACAGGTGGTAGGTCCCTTGTAGACAGCAGGTCAGTGGGGAGATGAGGGCGCGGGATATGACGACAACATCGGGCACCGCACGCTCACGGCGACGACCGTTCATCACCTTCTGACCAGGGCACACGGTAGCCGGGCAGGGTGATCGTTCCGCCTGAAAAGTGGAAGGTCAGCCTGCCGCGGGGCTTCCACTCCTCGGGCCTGACGGCCTGTGCTTAAGTCGGCCGCGGCCAGGCAACGAAGAGGGCTCGGGAAGGTCATTGTGGGATCGGACGGGCACTGGGGAGTTGTGTCGCGATAAGTCCAGACCGGCCACGAGCTAGAAGCCCTCTCAGGCAAGGTTCGCCGGCCCGGCGGCCAATTCGCGGCCAACTGCAAGACGTACCAGGAGAACACGCAGGTCAGGGTGTTTCTGTGATGGGTCTGTAAAACCGTCGGCTCAGCCTACGCAGGTTCAAGTCCTGCACCTGCCACAGCAGCAAGAATAGGCCCTTCACCAGCGCTAACGCGGTGAGGGGCCTCTCTCGTTCGGTCCGGTTGTCAACGGCTGGTACCGGCGGTCTACGGTTGATCGTTCCCAATGTGTTCCCGCGGGATCATGGGCGTGTGGCGCTCCAGATGCGGCGCATGGCTTCCTTGCCCTGGCCGTGGATGCACTCGGCGTAGACGCGTAGAAGGACATCCACGCTGTGTTCTGCCTACTCGGCGACCACTTCGTGTTCGATCACGCCAAGTGGGTGTTCTACGCCGCCTCCTGCTACACCTGGCTCTCCGGGATCTGCGGCCACGGACGCGGCTGCACCGACACCACGCGCTCCAGTTCTACGGCCGGGTGAGGGGAAACCGGCCGCAGAAGGCATCATCGCGACAGATGGGTAGAAGATCACGGATCTCGATGTGTGTCCTCGAATTAGCCACCAAGGTCCTTCTGGTGGGTCATGTCGACGATCTGCCCACGCGGCATCGACACCGTCCACGTTGACTCGCAGATTGCCGGCAACGGCTAAGACGTAGCCGATCCGGCGCTCGTACAGCAAGGCGCTCAGGCGGGGTCTCGTTTCGAGAAACTGCAGGTTTCCTGAGAATCTCAGGACACCGTCCACGTTGAGATCAAATCCAGCGGGCATCACCACGTTCCGTAACACCCCGGCCGACCCGCCGCAGCGACGAAATCCGAGGTCGCTCGCCGTTTCCTCCACTGTCGACAAGTTGTCAATTCGCCAAGCGATTACCCTCCGTCAAACTTGACGTCAGGTCGTCCCGCATGGCTTGATCTTGTGTCTCTCGCACTGGTGATCGATCAAAGGAAGAATCGTGCCGTCACTCGGACCACTCAACCGCGATACATCATCCACCAGCACCCCAGCCGCCCGATTAACTCGCCGACTGCTGACCTGCGCCGCTGCCGTCGTCATGGCGGCCGGCCTGTTTGTCGCCCAGGTCCCCTCCGCCACGGCCGCCGACTCCTTGACCGACCTCGGTGTGCACCCCAGCACCAGCGGCGTTGATGTGGCCACAGGCAATGACAAGGTCTTCGTCTCGGTCATCGATCGGATCGTCGTCGCGGACACTCAGGGCTCGCTCACCGGCGCAATCACCGGCCTTCCTGGGGTCAGGGGCCTTGTCACGACACCCGACGGCACCCGCTTGTACGCGGCACTGAGCGACTCGAACCAGGTCGCCGAGATCGACACCGGCTCCCTCACCGTCATCCGGCGGATCGACCTGGCGGCGTACTTGTGCCCCTCGACCTTGTCCCTGGCCGGCGGTCGGCTCTATGTCGGCTACGGTTGTAGTTTCCAGAACAATGGCGGTGTCGTCAGCTTCGACGTGTCGGCGACACAGCCGGTGCCTGCCCCGATCGTCGAGCGGCTGTTCAACACTCCTGTGGTGGCTGCTGCAGGGCAGACGCTGGTGGTCGGCATCACCGGGCTCTCTCCCGGCGAGCTCCGCATCTACGACATATCCGGTGCCGACGCCACCTTCCGTGGCGTCATCAGCGGTCACACGCACAGTCTCAGCAATTTGCAGGATATCTCCATCACCACAGACGGCTCGACGGTGTACTCGGCCTTCGGCGTTCCTGAGAGGTTCGACGCCTGGAACACGGCTGACATGACCCTTGTCCGGAGCTACGACGTGGATCCGACGTCCCTCGGCGGACCGCGAGCGGTCGCGGTCAGTCCTGATGGCGCCCATGTGGTGGGTGTGACGTCGTACAACATGATCGCCACTGTGTTCCATGCGGCCACAGGCGAAGAGAGGTTCACGTACAACAACCGCACCACCGAGATGTTCGCGGGGAGCCTGGTCTTCACTGGCAGGAACATCTTCGGCGTGGTGAGGGAATCATCCGGCAGGATTCACCTGTTGCGGCTGCCCGACGTCACCCTCGCGGCATCCACCCTGACCCTGACGGCTCCGGCCATGGGGACCATACTCCAACCGCTCACCTTGGAGGGCCGGCTCTCCTTCGCGGCCGGCTCGGCCCCCGGCGTGCGATCCGTGGTGGTGACCCGCCAGCTGCCGGACGGCACCCGCCAGACCCTCCCCGAGGTGACGACCGCTGCGGACGGCACCTTCAGCGTTACCGACACCCCACAGGTCAGCGGCACGATCAGGTACGACGCGCTCTGGGACGGCAGTTCGGATTTCCGGTGGAGCAGGGCTTCGGCGACCGTCGCCGTGGCCAAGGTCAAGTCCTCGTTCAGCTGGGCTCCGCCGCCCACGGTGACCGTATTCGAACCGCTCACCTGGGAGCTCCGACTTTCTCTCGCGGACGGCTCGGCCCCTGGCGCGCAACGTGTGACGGTGACCCGCCGGCTGGCGGACGGCACCATCGAGACCCTCCCCGAGGTGACGACCGCCGCGGACGGCGCCTTCACCATCACGGACACCCCACAGGTGGGCGGGATGATCTGGTACGAGGTGAGATGGGCCGGTGACTCCGTGTACGAGCCGGCCTTGAGCATGTACGGGACAACGGTGGCCAAGCTCCAGCCCGTGCTCACCCTTGCCGGGCCAGAGACAGAGGTCGCCGGCAGACGGATCGAGTTCAGCGGTGCACTGGACGCCGGCGGCCGACTTCCTTCATCGGGTGCTCAGCTCACGGTGCTCCGCGCCGTTACGACCCGCAACGGCACCGTCACGACCGCGCTGCCATCGGTGCCGCTGTCCAACGACGGGTCGTTCGGCTTCGCCGACACACCCGAAGCAGGCGGCGAGTACACCTACACCGTCAAGTGGGCCGGAGACGCCATCTTCATGCCCGCGGAGGACAGACACGTGGTCACGGTCCGAGGTCCACTCGGCTAGTACTTCGGTGAAAATTCGCGATCTTGAGGCTTGACCTAGCCTCGGGCTTTCACGTGGAATTTGTGCCGGGCTGATCGTTTACATGAGAAAAGTGCCTTTGAGCTGGGAGGATGGGGCTTGTCTAAGGTCCTGTCCACGCCCAGTTCAGAAGGCACTTTCCGAGTGAAGATTATCGCTTCTCGACGCGATTCGGCAGCTTGGGTTTGAGGCCGAGACCCGTGACGACCTGCGTCGAATCCCCGGTCGAGCGACGGAGCGAAACGGACACTCCGACAGACCCTGGGACGGTCACGAGCTGTATACCGTCGGCTCAGCCTACGCAGGTTCAAGTTCTGCGCCTGCCACAGCAGCAAGAATAGGCCCTTCACCAGCGCTAACGCGGTGAGGGGCCTCTCTCGTTTGATCCGGTTGTCCACGGGCGTTACCGGCGGTCTACGGTTGATCGTTCCCAATGTGTTCCCGCGGGATCATGGGCGTGTGGCGCTCCAGGTGCGGCGCATGGCTTCCTGGTCCTGGCCGTGAACACACTTGGTGTAGACGCGTAGGAGGACATCCACGCTGTGTCCCGCCCACTCGGCGACCTGGGGCGCTGGGACGCCGGCATTCAGCCATGTGGACACTGCGGCGTGGCGTAGTGCGTAGGGCACGTCCATGAGGGGCGACGCGGCTTCTTCGTCGGTGAATGCTTTGCCTCTCGCATCGTGGAAGACCTTGAGGTAGGCCCGGTCCGTCATGAGCCCGCCGCGAGGCCCCACGAACACACGGCCGTCCGCGCCGGTCCCGTGCTCCTCCAAGTGAGTACGGAGCAGTGTCACCAGCGTGGGATGGATGGGTACAGGGCGGGTGTTGCTTTCGGCGCGACGCTTGAGTCCACGGCGCTCGCGTGGAAGACCGTTGTTGGTCCAGCGGCTTCCCGACCTCGGCTCGGCATTGGTCAGGAGCATGACGCCCCACTCTTCCGGGGTTTCGGGAAGCGTGAGCGTCCTCACACGGAGATCTACGACCTCCTCTGGGCATAGCGCGGCGTAGTACATGCAGCCGAAGAATGCCTTCATTCTCTTGCCGCGCCCGCTGTGGGCTTCGACGGCTGAGAGGAAGCGCTGTGCCTGTTCGGTGTTGATGACCACCCGCGGATCCACGGTTGTGAGGGTGCGGGGGTTGGTCCACTTCACGGCCTTGAGCGGGTTGGCTGACAGGGCTCCGATCTCACAGGCGTATTCCATCGTGTTGTTCAGCACCATCCGCTTGCGGTTGGCCGTGTTCGCGGCGGCGGGCTTGCCGTCTTTCGTCTGGCTGATTCTGGCCAGGAGGCCGCGCGTGAGTGTGGTGCCTGTGCCGTCTGCGGCGAACGCGATCACTGGTGCTGTGTTGGCTTCCAACCATTTGAGGGCTTCGAGCAGGTCTGCCGGCGGCTCGTGTGCGTCCCGGACACGGTTGCTGTACGCCCAGCGCAGCGCGGCACGCCGCGTGCTTTTGCGGGAGTGGTGGACAGGGTCTAGACACACCTTGTGGACGGGGCGATCTTCGTCGTCGATGAGCAGGCACGGGCGGCGGCGGAAGCGGCAGGGGCGTTGCCGTCCTCCGCCCCAGGGCTTGCCATTTCAGTTGAGGGACACCGTTGCTGTTGTGTCCGGTGGTCGGTCGAGGTGGCTGCTGTGCTGATCGGTGTGTTGCGTGTCAGCCGGCTGGCCAGGACGTGACCTCGGTGGCTGTGCGTGGCGGTTTGCCACCGGGTTCGCCGACTGCCCCTCCCGGGCCATCGCGGCCCGATGGGGGTTCACGCGCGCCGCCGACTTCACCCGATCCTTCCCGTGCGGCGTACGGCATGCCGCCGAGCGACTACCGCCACAGCGCCCTTGGTACGCCTGCGCCTGGTGCATACAAAGACTGCGCTGAGTGCTAACGACCGCGGGGGACCGTCCATGGCAAGGTGCTGGAGACGAACCGTCCCCTCGAAGGAGACCTTTCTGTGCGGATCCACCGCCTCCACCAGGCTCTCACCGGCAAGGCCGCCCTGGTCCTGGCGCTCTCCACAACCCTGACCACGATCACGTTCAGCACGGCCGCCGACGCGGGCGTGCGCACCGCCACGATGGAACCCATCTGCATCCTCTCGCAGGAGGACGGCGGGCAGCGGGTCGGCCAGCGGTGTGCCAGAAACCTGGGCGGCGTGACGTTGCACCGGGTGCACGCGAAGTTCTGCAGCTCCGGCTTCAACTGCGAGTGGTACACCGGTAACTGGGCCCCGACGCCGAACGGCATCTCGTACGTCTCCGCCGTTGGCAAGTACTGGACGGGCGAGAGCTGGGGCGAGTACTACTCGTAGGCACCTCGGGGCGCCTGTCTGATCACCCGCCGCAGACCGTCGGGGACCGGTCGGCTAGCGTCATCAGTCCCTGTGCGAGTGCTGGTTGGTGGACCAGGGATCGGCTGGCCTGGCGAGATGCGCACCGAAGCGGGGTATCGGGGCTGGCGGGGCGTAGGCCGCGCCAACCTTTCCAAGGTCGCCCTGCCGGTGCGGGCTGGCACAGCCGGGGTAGCTGCACCAACCCCACGCGTTCGCCCAAATGGGCTCGTAGATCGCCCACGTTGTTGCCGTTGCGGGCTGTCCTTTGGGGCTTGGTGGCGGCTTTTCGCTGGCCCACGGGTCGTCGGCGGGTCTGCCTGCGTGGCGTTTCTAGGATGTGCACCTCGGTGACGTCCATGCATCGCGTCATGGTGACTCCGGGCACCTAACGTCCGGACGTCTAGAACGGCGCCGTGCACCCGGTGCGCTCACCAATGCGCCGTCCACACCGGAGGAGCAAGCACCGGCGGGTGGCGAAGCGCAGCGAGGGGCCGATCTCGTCAACGGTCATCTTGTAGACAGTGCGCTGGTCGCCTTCGCTGGTGTCGTAGGTGCGCATCTTGAGGCGTCCGGAGGTCGCCCGGAGAAGGACGTCAACGCCGTGTCCCGGGTGCCCGCCGGCGCCCCCGACTGAGGCACTCGGGCCGGAAGCGCGTGAAACCTAGCGCTAGGGAACGGGCACTCGTCCGCGTGCGAAAGCCCCGGTCATCTTGGGATGCCGGGGCTCGCGGTACAGGTGAGACCCTGAGGTCCGGGGAAGAGGGATCATTCGCGTTTGCGGATGCGGCGCCACCATCTCTTCCATGCGGGTTCGTCGTCTGTTCCGACAGGTTCCCCGCTGTCCTCCTCGTCGGAGGAATCCGAATCACGGTAGGTCAGCTCAAGTTCACCTAGGTATCTGCTCTTCCACCTCAGACTCTTCACCCGGTGTACGTCACCCTTGACCATCAGGGCAAGGACTCCTAGGAACACCACCGCGATTAGAGCTACTGGAGCGATGAGCCAGACGAAGAGGCTGCTGACCGTGTTACCGATCGCAGCCCACACCTGGAGCTAGCTGGCCTTAAGACGGTTCGGAGACATGGTCTCTCCCTTCGCCACGTAGATTTAGCCCGGTCACGACTACACGCACGCCAGCCTGGAGAGGGGCCGAGCAAGCCACACCCTAGGCAAAGGGCAGCGCGGTACCCAGCGAGGAAGAGCAAGGACCTTTTGTCAGCCTAGTACGGCAGCCGCCATTTGCTGGATGACCAGGCCAGATTCGCAGCAGGTCGATGTGATCCTGTGATCGGAATCCGATCCAACGAGAACAGCC